>CAUJFU010000473.1 GCA_963169055.1 Myxococcota bacterium | reverse complement strand
GCTTGGCATCCCCACCAGACACTCGCCAAAAGCAGCCAAAGCAACGCAGACAGGCGGAAGATCGAGGGCATCGCCACTTGGCGGCTTGATCTCCGAGTGGCCCGATTATAGGGTGATATGGGTGTGTGGGCGCTGAACGATACGGTGGGTGTGGTATGGGTGCTGTGTGGTGTGTGGGGTGTGGGTGTGTGGGCGTTGAGTGAAGAATTGGGGTGTTTTGGCACGATGAAACTCGGTGGTGTGGGATGTTTGGGTGCGATAAAACTCGGTCATACGGGATGTTTTTGTGCGATAAAACTCGGTCATACGGGATGTTTGGGTACGACAAAGCTCGATCATACGGGATGTTTGGGTACGACAAAACTCGGTCATACGGGATGTTTTTGTGCGATAAGGCCCACCACATCGTCGCCTCGATGAAGTTTGGTTCCGTCGCGGCGTGCGGGGTACAGACGGGCTTGTCCAAGACAGCGGCAATATCCGCAAGGTACCGTGTGGGCTGGCTCGCCTTGGGTACGGACGGGCTTGTCCAAGATAGCGAACTCCGTTTGTGGGTGCAAGAATTCTTCAAATCGCTTACGGAGAGAAGGAGATGAGCTTATTTTCCTTGTTGCGCTCTATGAAATTCGTTGACATTTCCTAGGGTGGGTGTATGAAATGACCTGAAACGGGGGAACGGGTGAAAGAACCGTGCGGAAGCATGGCAGCAAAGGAAAGTAAAACAGCGGGTCGCTGGCTGGTTTGGTGGTATCGATCACTCTATGGGTTGCTCGATGGAGCGCCTTGGCATGGGAGCTCGGTATGGGAGCGCGGATGTATCAGTACAATACGTTGGATCAACAGATCGTCGATGAGCGAGTGAAGCAGTTTCGAGATCAAGTCCAGCGGCGTTTGGGTGGAAAGCTGACAGAAGACGAGTTTCGTCCGCTGCGTTTGATGAATGGCCTGTATATGCAGCGGCATGCTTATATGTTGCGGGTTGCGATACCTTATGGGCTGTTGTCCTCGCGGCAGTTGCGGATGTTGGCGCACATCGCAGCGCGGTACGATCGGGGGTTTGGGCATTTTACAACGCGCCAAAATATCCAGTACAATTGGCCCGAATTGGAAGATGTGCCGGATATCCTTGCGGCGCTGGCGTCGGTGCAGATGCACGCGATCCAAACGAGCGGAAACTGCATCCGCAACATTACGGCGGATCCGTTGGCGGGTGTCGCAGGTGACGAGATCGAAGATCCCCGTCCCTACTGCGAGTTGATGCGCCAATACTCCACCTTTCATCCCGAGTTTTCGTATCTTCCGCGCAAGTTTAAGATCGCGATGACGGGGGCCACGCACGATCGCGCAGCTGTGGCCTTTCACGATATCGGTGTTCGTTTGGTCAAGAACGAACAAGGCGATATCGGATGCCAAGTGATCGTCGGTGGTGGTTTGGGCCGTACACCCGTGATCGGCGAAGTGATCCATCCTTGCTTAGAGAAAAAGCATCTGTTGTCGTACATTGAGGCGATCGTGCGGGTGTACAACCTACACGGCAACCGCGACAACAAGTTCAAGGCACGGATCAAGATCTTGGTGCGTGAGTTGGGGATCGAAGAGTTTCGCCGCCAAGTCGAGGAAGAATGGGCACATTTTCGTGATGGAGCCATGCAAGTTCCTGACGAAGAGATCGCTCGCCTCAAGTCCTTTTTCCCGAATCCTCCCTACGAGAGCGATGCCGCCGAAGATCGGTCGTTTGAAGCGGCTGCTGTGGAAAACAAAGCTTTTGCGCGTTGGTTGAAATACAACGTCTCAAGCCACAAAGTCCCCGGATACAACGTCGTTTCGATCTCGTTAAAGATCCCGGGCACGCCCACAGGCGATATCACCGATCCACAAATGCTCGCCCTTGCCGATCTTGCCGATCAGTACAGCTTTGGCATGATCAGTTCGACCCACGAACAAAACCTTGTGCTTCAGGATGTGAAAAACGCCGATCTGTTCGCCTTGTGGAAGGCGCTTGATCCGCTCAAGCTGGCGTGGCCCAACATCGGGACACTCACCGATCAGATCTGCTGCCCGGGCCTTGATTATTGTAGTCTTGCGAATGCTTCTTCGATTCCGATCGCCGAGGCGATCGCGCAGCGTTTTGACAACCTCGATTACCTGTACGATCTCGGCGAATTGAAGTTGAAGATGTCGGGTTGTATTAACGCCTGTGGCCACCACCATGTCGGACACATCGGCATCTTGGGCATCGATAAACGCGGAGAAGAATTTTATCAGATCATGCTCGGCGGCAGTGCTTCGGATGATGCGTCGCTTGGGCAATGGTTGGGGCCTGCGATCGCACGCGATGAGATCGTGGATGCGGTGGGACGGCTGTTAGAGGCATACATCGGATGTCGCGAAGAAGGCGAGCGATTTTTGGATACGTATCGTCGTGTTGGACCCGAGCCGTTTAAGGAAAAAGTCTATGCAAAAGATCATTAAGGATCGGCAGATCGTCGAGGATCGTTGGCAGCGGGTGGGTGCGCAAGAGGCGTTGCCTGTGGGTGATGTGATCGTGCCTTGGCCGCGTTGGAAAGTCGAACAAGAGTCGTTGTTGGCGCACGAAGGCAAGGTGGCGATCTGGCTGACGGGGAAAGACAACCCACGTGAGTTGAAAGAAGAACTGGGGCGCTTCGAGATGATCGCGATCGACTTCCCCAACTTCAACGATGGTCGGGGTTATTCGATAGCGCGGATCTTGCGTGATGAACTCGGATACATGGGCGAATTGCGAGCGCTGGGTGATGTTTTGCGAGATCAGATCTTTTATCTTGCGCGTTGCGGGTTCAACGCCTTTGAAGTGCGCAAAGACAAAGATCTCGAAGAAGCACTCGCAGGACTCCATGATTTCCATGTGATGTATCAAGCTGCGTCTGATCGCACAAAGCCAATCTATCGGCGGTTTGGAGGCATGGGGGCATGAAGCATGTGTATCTGGTCGGATTTCCGGGAACGGGGACGGTTGCGATCGGAAAGAAGCTTTGTGAGCGCTTAGCACTGCCCTTTTTCGATCTGGATGCACGACTTGAAAAGGCCCATGATTCGGACGTTATGGCGCTTTTTCGCCAACTCGGAAGGGATGCCTTCGGACGTGCGACAAGCCAAATGCTCCAAACCCTCGCTGCTGAGCCTCCAGCGGTGGTGGCCGTTGCAGATCACGTCCCGTTTTCCGACGAAGATTGGGCTTTGATCAAACAAAGCGGACACAGCATCTATATCCAACGCCCCGCAGAGAGGCTGTTTTGGCGTCTTCGCCACGATCGCAAACTACCGATTTTTGCGGATATTGCTCCCGAAGATCGCAAAGGCTTCATCGAAGCGCAGCTTGTCGAGCGCGAAGGCCGTTATAAAGAGGCCGATATCGTCTTGTTTTGTTATCACGAAGAAGTCCCCGATATCGCCAAACTGATCGCAGAAAAGCTGTTGGCCTAGCGTGTCCCCAACGCCGCTCCAACCCTATTTGATCTGGGCGGCGGCTCGTCGGCAGATGTCGCGTACGGGCCACACGATCACACCACGTTTTCTTTGAGAAAACCCGTCGTTTTCCGCCATCTGCTCAAGGGTGGCTTTGTCTTTGGCTTCCCCCCACTTGGCGAGGACGTTACAGGCTTGACCGCGATCTTGCCAAGTCGGGTTGGTCAGCATCTTTCGCGCAAGCTCAATGTTTTCCTTGCAATCCGAAACAAACAGATAGCCCATGAAACCTCGGCGGTAAAAGCTCGACCATTCTTTGTTGTAGCGCAGCGCGGGGTAGCTTCCGTCCCCTCGGATCGGAGCGTACGTTCGCTCAATTGCAGCCGCAAAGGCCGGACAATGGGATTTGCGAGCCGTTTGGTCTAAGCTTTCAAACCATTCTCGGGCATAGCCAAACGCATAATTGCCCAATTTTACACCATAATAAGGATGTGCTTGTTGGTTGAGCCAAGCATCATAGGCCGCGTGAGCATTGTGCCCTTTCTGGATCAATCCCGTCATTACGCGGGCCAGTGCTTTTCCGCCGATCAAGGCCGTTTGCGTAAAAAGAAATCCCCATTTTTCGCACTTTGCGAGTTTCTCTGCGACAAAAAGCTGTTGCTCTTCCAAAAGCTGTTGCTTGGTTTTTCCGTCTGCGGCCTCAGGATTCGGGGCGTTTCGCGCTTTTAGAGCGAGGTCTTCAACCTCTTCACAAGCAGCCCCTGCGCGCAGTTTGGCCAGAGCTTCCGCTCCAGCCGCTGCCTTGGGCGAAGCAGCTCGGGTGTTTGCCGAAAGATTGTTTCGCCTCGTGGATGTTTTGTTGAGCGGGCACCCCATCTCAAGAGAAAGCAAGCCGTAGCATACGAAGAGATAGAAAATCTTTTTTTGCATCAGAAAACTCCTTGTTTTTTCCGCTGGAAGTCGAATGTGTGTTCTTTTCTTCGCAAAACAACCTAACAAAGATAGGAAAACACAGAAGCGCCAAAAAAGTTTTTGACGTGGGGTTTTCGGAGCATACACAAGAAAAGCGAGTTCGCAAGATTTTTTGGGGAGCGTGTTTCGGTCGCGGGGGAGGCGTCGATGAAAGAAGGGGGCGGGATGGCGTTGCGTTTGGGAGCTGCGGTCGTAGCGTTCTTTGGATGGGATGGTACGTATCGCTGACGGTTGTGGGGGATGGCGTTGCGCTCAAGAGCCTCGGTAGGTGGAGAAGCCGAAAGGGCTGATCAGCAGAGGGACATGGTAGTGTTCGTCGGTGGCGTGGATGGCGAAAGTGATGAGTACTTCGGGGTAAAAGGTGGGCGTTTGACGTGCAGCGAAGTAAGTGCCTGTGTCAAAACGCATCTGATAGACGCCTGTTTGTAGGCTGCCGGGAGCGAGCAGATCGCTGATTCGGCCATCGTTGTTGGTGGTTCCGCTTGCAAGGAGCTTCCACTCGCCGGATTCGTCGCGTTTGTGGAGTTGGATGGGGAGTTGGGTTGCGGGTTTGCCTAGGTGGGTGTCGAGTGCGTGTGTAGTGATCGGGCTGCGCATGGAGGTTCCTGTGACGTGTGTGATTCGGGGTGACGAAGGCGCTTGGGGGAGGGCGGAGGAGGGCGCATCGGAGATGTTTGGATCGGTGTTCGGATGTGGAGCGGAGGAGGGGGGCTGCGTGTTATTTTGTGTGTTTGGGGTCGGTGGGTCGGGTAGTTTGCGGAGTCGGATCGCGGTGATCTTGGCTTGTTCGGCAGCAGCGATGGGGAGTTCGATCTCGGGGGGATTGGGGAGTCGGGTTTGGAGGAAAGCCAACATCTCTTCGGCAGTTTTGCCGGTTGCGCACACGATGAAGATGTATCCAAAGCGCTGTTCGTAGCGGCGGTTTCCCTCGGCAAGGGCTTGAAGTGTGGATTCGTTAGCTTGTTGGACGGCGGATTGTTCTTGGCCGGACCATTGGTGCGTTTGTGGAAATCGTGCGCGTAGGCTTTGCATATCGGAGCCGATCTTGGGGTGATGGGAGAAGGCTTCGAGGATATCGGCTCGTTCCATGGTGGCCCAGATCCGATCAGCGGTCGCAAACACGGCGTTGTCATCGGCAAATGGGCGTGATTGAAGCATGGCTTCGACCCAACGCGATGCGCCGCAGCAACGGATTAGAGCTGTTCGACAACTTGCAAGATCGAGGGTATTGAGGTGTTGGGCGATCAAGGTTGGTAGGCCCCTTTGAGGATGTAGCCATCGCTCACGAGAAAGAAGAGGTTGTCTTTGTCTACAAAGTGAAGCCCCCGCAGTTCGGAGCGTTCTGGCAAAAAGCTTTCTTGGAAACCGAAGCGCTCCCACGAATTGCCTTTGTTGAGGCTGATGTAATAGTACTTTCGCGAGATGATCGCCATACGATTCGCACCGTCCGAAGAGATAGCGCGCAAGTCATCATCGTCCGAGGGAAGAGGGATTTGTTGGTATCGGGTCCACGTTGCGCCGCCATCGGTTGTCCGATACACCGCCCCTTGCGCGCCCACAGCGTAACCGGTCTGTTTGTCTTGCAAGAAATGAATGTCCCGAAGCGTTGGGAGACTGCTCTCTTGTTGAAGGACTTTCCACGTCGCTCCGTTGTCTTCGGTCAAAAAGATCCCGCCCTGATCGCCCACGACAAAGATCTTCGATCCCACAAGCGCCATCCCTTCGAGCTGTGCGTTTGTCATGGACGCTCCGACAGCAAGAGGGGACCATGTTTCTCCGCGATCCACGGTTCGATAAAATTGACCTGAGCGGCCCGCCGCGACAGCGACCGTCTCGGTGATCCATGCGACTGCACGCAGACGAGCGTCTTTTTGGTCTTTTTTACCTGTCCATACGGATGTCCACGTCCGACCTGTATCTTTTGAAAGCATGATCTGCCCTTGAAAAGGGGCCGCTTCTTCGCCACCCACCGCAAGCACGCGATTTTCTCGAATGGACAGATTTCTCACACTCCCCACCAACGCGGGAGGAGCGATATCCAGCCATACGGATTTGTCTTCTGTGAGGAAGATGGATTCACCACCCACGATCTGTATCGCAGTAGTGGACACCATGTGCGACAAGGCCTTGGAATCCCCCACGTTGACGCGTGTGAAAGAATAGGGAGAGGGTATGTTCGTTTGGTCGGCGTTCTGCTCGGTGTTGCTTTCGCTTGTGGGTTCGGGGCTGATCTCACCGCCTTCTGGTCGCCACGTATCGGCTTCTTTGATCACTTCTTCGTCTGAGTTAGGACCCGGACAGGCCGCAAATACGGACAAAAAAGGCAAGGCCGCCAACGCAGCAAAACATAAGGATGTTTGAACAAAACGACGCCAGTTGAATTGTTGTGCAACCATGCGAAAATTCTCCTTCTTCTACATACAAAACAAACAAGAGCCTTGGCTCACCAACCCGAACCCATCGGCATACATCGCCCATAACCATCACAACGCGTCTCTTTTGGGCACACAGAAACACAACGCCTGAGGCGCGCATCAAATCGCATACAGCGTATCTGCAAACACACTTGCCCATGTACACAACGCCCTTGTACACACCGTTGGCTCTCAAGGCAAAGGGACACGCAACGCTTTTGTCGGACATCATAACGCAAACACTGCGTCCGTGGGCAACGCACCCTCAGCGGCAAACAACGCCCTTCTCCATCACAACGTGTATGAGCAGGGCAGATCACGGTACATTGGTTTTGTCGTTTGTCGAGGTGCAAACAGTCTTGCCAACGACACAAGGGAGGTGGCGAGCGTTTCGAGGGTACGATGGCAGGCGGTGAAGAGCGCAAGATCGGTGGCGTGGGCGTGGAAGAATGGGTCGGTTGGCTGGGATTTGTCGAGGTGGTGGGATGGGTTGGTTGGTTGGGATTTGTCGAGGTGGTGGGATGGGTCGGAGATTCAACCGAAGTCCCAAGACGTGGTGGAGAGCGTTTGGCTGCGCCGAGGCGTCGGCAACGTCCCAAAGTGCAGCGTGTTCCGTTCTCGCAGTGCGAACGACAAAGTCGCAAGGTCGGATCCCATCGCAGACATTCGGCGGGATCGCATAGCAGCGCTCCGCTCCCTTCGGTACATCGGTCTTCTGCGCATTTAAGTGAGCAGCACTCTTGATCTCGTGAGCATCTTTCCCCTGTGGAGCGGCATGAGCCGCCACAGCGACTTTCTGTGCAAAGCCCCTGACAACACTCGCTACCTTGGGTGCATGGGTATCCTTCTGCACGACAGAACGCCGTACATCGGCCTTTTCGGCACGAAAGATCTTTGCAACAGGGTTGGTTGTCCTTACACGTTTTCCCTTCGGTGCGGCACAGCAGACCGCCCGCTGCGTGGTTGGCTCCCATCCACGACCCCAACCACCACACCGCGATGAGGGCGTGCATGATCGTCCGCACCCCCCACCTATCCCAAGATTCCGCAACATCAGCTTTGTCGATGCACCCCACCCCGTCGACTTGTGTCGGTATCGACCGTCCATGCGGAAGATCAGCACGCATCGGTCCGAAAAGTTTGTGGGTTTGCACCTTCTGCGTCTGCATACAAGAGGCCCTTCTTTGTTTCTGTTCTTTCCCAAACCGCTCTTAAGCATATCTATCCCGTCTTGGGATAGCAAACGCTCCGTTTTGATGGAGATCAAATTCCACCCCTGCTTCTGCTTCTGCTGCTTCTCAAGTGCCGCTTTTCAAGCGCCGCCTCCACTCCTTGACAAAGAAACCTCGAGCGAGTACCTTGACCGACCATTGAAGTGAACGGGGATTCAGCCTTGAGGGAGTAGTCTGAGCGATGAGTGGGCGACCAAGCAAAAAAGAAGATGCCAAGCGGCCATCGACAGAGGAAAAGTACTCGACGAAACAAGAGCGGATCTTGCGTGCTGCGATCGGAGTGCTTGCGGAGCGGGGGTTTCATCGGACGACGATCCACGATATCGCACAGGCTGCGGGAGTGGCGGATGGTACGATCTATTTGTATTTCAAAAACAAAGATCAATTATTGATCGAGTTGTTTGAAGAGGTGATGGCGCGAGCGTTGCGGTTGTTTCGGGATGCGTTGCAGGATGAGCAAGCAGCCGAGGGCAAACTACGCGCCTTTTTGCATACCCACCTGCGTCTTGTCGAACATGACCCGGAAGTGGCGCAGATTATCTCTGTGGAGCTTCGCCAGTCTTCGATCTTCATCAAAGAATACAAGAACCCGTTGTTTGGGGAGTACCTCAAGATCATCGGGGAGATCCTGCAAGAAGGGATCGAAGAGGGGGTTTTTCGGTCCGATCTACGGCCTTCTTTGATCACGCGAGCGATCTTCGGTGCGATGGACGAGATCTCGCTTGCGTGGTTGTTGTCTCGCCGTGACCTTTCGCTCGAAGAGTCCGCAGAAGCGCTCTGTGAGATGATCTTGCAAGGGGTTCGACGGTGTCCTGTTTCTGCACCGAGCGGCACTTAGGAAGAGAGCGTCTTGCTGTTTTCCACAAATGCCAAGCGGCAACCATTCAAACTGTTGTTGAGTTAAGGAGACTTTTTCTATGAAGATCCTCGTGACAACCAAACGTGTTGAACACTACGAGTCCAAGATCCGCATCAATGCCCAAGGTACTGGGATCGTGACGGATGGATTAACCTACATGATCAATCCATTCGACGAGATCGCACTTGAAGAAGCGGTGCGCCTCAAAGACGAACATAGCGCCGAAGTGGTGGTCGTTGCCATCGGAACAGAAGAGGCGACCCAACAGCTTCGCACGGGTTTGGCGATCGGGGCCGATCGCGCCATCCTCGTCAAAGTGACGCAACCGATCGATTCGGACGTTGCCGCCCGTATCTTCAAAGCGGTGGTCGAGCGCGAAGAACCCAACCTCGTATTGATGGGCAAACAAGCGATCGATGATGATGCCAACCAAACGGGACAACTACTCGCCGAATTCCTTGGTTGGCCCCAAGCCACCTTTGCAGCCAAAACCGAATCTTTGGAATCGGAAGCCGAAAAACAAAAAGAACCCGCCATCGACTTGGATGACGACACCGCAACGGTGGTGCGTGAGATCGACGGTGGCTTGGAAACGGTCGAGATCGATCTGCCTGCGGTGATCACGGTGGATTTGCGTCTGAATGTCCCGCGCTATCCGGCACTTCCCAACATCATCAAAGCCAAGAAAAAACCTCTCGACGAGTTAACCTTGGCGGATCTCGGCATCACCGCAGAACCCAAAGTGACCGTCCTTGGTTATGAACCGCTGCCTGAGCGCCAAGCGGGTGTGATGGTGGACAACGTTCAAACCTTGCTCGACAAGCTCCAAAACGAAGCCAAAGTTCTCTAATCATCGCTTTTTCGCGCTTTTTCCGAATCGTGGGGCGCATGAAGCCCCGTCAATACAGGAGAATCGATCATGGCAAGCATTCTCGTGATCGCCGAGCAATACAAAGGCAGCCTGCGCAAAGTGACCTTCAACGCGCTTGGATTCGCCAAACAAGCCGCCAACCAACTCGGTCTCGATCTGCACATCTTTCTCGGTGGCAGCGATATCAGCGGTCTGGCAAAAGAACTTCAAGGCTACGGAGCCAAGGCCATCCATCTCGCCGATGACTCCGACTTGGAAGTGTATCGTACCGAACCTTATACCCAAGCGATCTGCGCGTTGGCTTCGGAGATCGACGCACAGATGATCACAGGTGCCGCGACCGTCCAAGGAAAAGATCTGTTTCCTCGGATTGCCGGGCGTTTGGGCGCAGGGATGGCGTCGGATATCGTGGAGATGTTGCCTGACGGGACGTTCAAGCGCCCTGTGTGGGCGGGTTCCGTGATCGCTCGGGTGCGTGTCGAAACGGCGCAAAAAGTGGTGAGCATCCGTGCCACCTCGTTTGAAGCCCCAAAGCAGGGCAGCGATCAGGCCAAGGTCAACAACCTCCGTGTGTCTCTTGAAGAGGCCGACAAAGTCCGCGTGGAGGACATGGAAGAAACCAAGTCCGAACGCCCCGAATTGACCGAAGCCCGCGTTGTGGTGTCGGGCGGTCGTTCGATGAAGGATGAAAAAGGCGTCAAGATGATCGAGTCCTTGGCGGATACGCTCAAGGCGGCGATGGGCGCTTCGCGTGCAGCGTGTGATGCGGGCCTTGTGCCCAACGAACTCCAAGTCGGACAGACCGGAAAGGTCGTTGCACCCGAGCTTTACTTCGCCATCGGGATCTCAGGAGCCATCCAACACCTTGCAGGGATGAAAGGCTCGAAAGTCATCGTGGCGATCAACAAAGACCCCGAAGCTCCGATCTTCCAACTGGCCGATTATGGCTTTGTTGCGGATATGTTCAAAGTGGTTCCCGAGATGATCGAAGAGATCAAAAAACGCAAAGGCGCTTGATTCGGTGAGACAGGTGGCATCGTTGGATGGGGGGGAACCGCCTTCAGAGGCCACATTTTGGCAACTGCGTGAGTCCTATCAACACTGCCGCTCGGAGGGGCGCGAGCGGGCTTGGTTGAAGAACTGCTTCGTTGTCGTGGTAGCTTGGTTTGGGGAGCCTAGAACGCGGAGTGTTGGGCCTCACGGTGGCCTCAATAGGCGAGAGTCTGGTCTGTTTGGGGCTGGATGATCAGCGTCTTGCGCAGGGTGGGTTGGTGAGGGCGATAGAGCGATATCGAATGAATCCCTGATGAAAAGCCCCCAAGATAGGGCGTCCAGCCTCGGTAGTGCTCGCCGACGAACAATCGCGCAGGCGGAGTTGCGAACAGGCGCAGCGCACCCCCGTGAGGCGGCGCAAGCACGGCGATCTCGCGGGTTTCTTTGGAGGGCAAGATCACGATCTCTTTTTGCCAGAACATCCCGATGTATCCGTTGCGGATCGAGGCTTGATAACGGCCCGGGCGTAATGGCAAGCGCGCAACGGGTGTGGGGGCGTAAACACGGCCATCGAGCAATAGGATCCCGGGGGGGAAACTGTGCAACGTCAAGAAGCCATCGCCTTTTTGAGCGACAAAAGGGCGGACGGCTTTTTGCGCGATCGTGGGAGACTGCAACAACGGCGGAGCATCGTCGCGCAAATAGAGATGTTCTCCCGGGGCAAGAAAAAGACACGGATGGTTGGGAGGACAATACGGCCCGGGCGCACGGGTCTGTTCGGTGGGCGGTTTGCCTCGTTGGTAGATTCGCAAAAAGACGCGGTGTTCTTCGTCTCGCTGAAAGCGAAAGCCAAACCGGCCCCGACGATCCCCGATCACCAAGTGCTGACCCGCAGGCAACACGATCGAAAAACGCGCACGTGGGGTTTGCGGAGTCCCGACATCGCGGAGCTTTGCTACTTCGATCACATGCGCGCCCGCAGCGATCCGCAGATAAGTCACAGGCAAACGACCCACCCAAAGACCATCGATCCAACCCTCGTAGTGCCGCGAGAGTGCAAAGCTGAAAACGCCCATCTCTCGGGGGATACGTTGCGGGATACGTGAGGCATGGTGAAGGCTTGAGGGCGTGGCGTGTTTGTGGGACTGCTTTGAGGCAGGCCGTGTCGTGGGCATTGGAGTAGGCCGTGTCGTGGGCGTTGGAGTAGGCCGTGTCGTGGGCGTTGGTGTTGGTGTGGCCGAAAGCGGTAAGGGAAAGAGAGCGAGGAGGCCAAACAAGCAAAGAGTCCGCATAAAAAAAGCACATGTAGGCCGAAGATCGGAGCCTGCGGCAAGACGTGTTGAAACATGGGCAGAAGGGATGGTGTTCAATTCGGTCTCCGTTTGATATCGTCAAGGCGTGTTTCCACACAGGATAGGAGTGGCGCATCTGGCCAAAAAACCGCCGCGCTTGAACTTCTCCAAGCGAGAGTCTCGCTGGTTTGAAAAACAGTAATCTTTTCGCCCCTCGCCTCCTTGACCCTGTATTCGAGATGCGAAGATGCCAGACAACGCTTCTTTCTTCAACTATGGCCTACGGGCTTTTTTGTTGGGTCTTCTTTGGATGACCACAGGGTGGGCAGTAGAACGTCCGATGCCTTCGATGCCTTCGATGCCTTCGATGTTGGGGATCTTGGTTCCATTGGAGCCTACACCGAGTCGATACGAACAAGCACTTGTGGTGCGAACTTTGGTCGGGCAAGGGCTGCTGCGTTGGCGTTGGCTATCGCCGCAACGTTTGCCTGACGGGGTGTTTGAGCGGCGGTACGGTCGTTTTCGTGCAGAACGGATCTTGGTGGAGTTGCGGCGCTTGGGTGGGGCGTCTGCGGTGGGGGAGGGCAACGTGGTGATCATTGGCGTGACCAAGGGTGATATCTCGACCGATATTCCGGGGTTTTTAGACCATGCTGTTTTGGGGCTTTCGGAGTCAAAAGGGCGTGCGATGGTGCTTTCTACGGCGCGGCTTCCAAGCGTTTCGCGTGAGCGGGCTTGGGTATCGCTGATCTTGCACGAATGGGGGCATTGGGTGGGGCTTGGGCATTGTCCGCGTGTTGGGTGTGCGATGTTTGATCGGCTCGGTCAACCCGCTGCATTGGAATGGTCGCGCCATTTTTGTTTGCGTTGTGTGCGGCGTTTGTCTTGTGAGCAAGCGTCTTCAACCCAAGGCCGACCGACCTTTCGTTGCACCAAGCACACCCCTTGAAATCCATCGAAGCGCGTGCCAAGATCCAATGCCTTGTCCCCAAACGCTTTCCCTGAGACGACGCATGGAACCGATACACTCTCCCTTTTTTTTCACCAAGAAAACTTGTTGGCGGTTGATTTGCGTCTTGTGGCTTTGTGTGAGGGTGGGAACGCTTGGCCTCGGTGCGGTGGTGTTTTTTGAGGGACAGAGCTACGCACAAAATCCTTCTACGCAAAATCCTTCTACGGTTTCGTCTCCATCGGCCATCCCATCGACCATTCCGCCATCATCTATTTTGCCACCGCTCTCGTCCGTGTCGATCCCAACGATGGTCTCGTCTTCTACATCGCAGCCAGTCAGCAGGGCTTTTGCGTTGGCATCGCAACCCACCGATGCTTCGGAACCAACGAAGATGTCGCTGCCGTCGAAAAAGGCGCTCAAGACCGAACGATGGGGAGGTAACGAGATCGGAGTGAGTGGTTTGGTCGGGAGTTGGGGAAATTCGCCGCAATTTGGTTTGCGTGGGGTATTACCGCTTTCGCGTTTTTTGGCGTTTCGCGTGGGTTGGATCTTCATGTTCCATCTCAAAGGCGAAGAATCTTACAATTTGAGTACGTTTACTTTAGATCTGATCGTGCGTTTACCCAGTCCCTACCGCGCTTTGCGTTATTATGCGGTGACGCGGTTGGATTTTTGGCCGCTGTGGAACTTCTTCAATACGAACCCTGCCGTTTCAAAGATCTCGACACAGCCCACGTTTGGCCTAAGCGTGCTTGCGGGGATCGAGGGTTTTTTGTTGCCTCGCGTGTCGTGGTTTTTGGAAAGCGGTTTTTCCTCTGGGATGGTGATCGGATTTGCGCCGATACGCCGGCCTTATGAAGCGTTTGGCTTTGTGATCCAATCGGGGTTTCAAACCTACTTTTGAACCAAAGCTGTGCTTTTGCGTTAAGGGCGCATACTCTATTTTGATTCTTTGCGATTTGCTTCTGTCATACCGAGAAAGGATATCCCCGTGTCCCACAAAAACGCATTTTTGCAAGCCATTCAAAAGCGCGACTTCTTTACGGAAAACGGTGCGCTTTCGCATTCCACGACAGGTTCTTCGTTGGTGGATTATTTTGCGAAGTGCGGCACATACCGAAATCGCAGCGAGAAAGAAGTGTTTGCGGATATCTCGGCGATATGGGCGGACTCTCCGTTGATTGCGCTGATGATCATCTTTTATGTTCGCTTGATCACGCGCACCACGCAGGGCTTTTTCACTTCGGAGTTGGTGCAAAAAGGGCAGGGCGCTCGTGACGAGTTTCGCAAAGCCTTGCGTTGGCTTGCTATCTCGCAACCAGAAACCTTGTACAAAAACTTGTGGTTGGTGCCTGTGGTCGGGCGTTGGAGCGATCTATGGCATGACGATCTGATCGAGGTGCTCGATCGTTCCAAGGTGTATGCGTTGGTTCAACGCGGGCTTGCCGACGATACGATGCGCGGCTTGATCGCCAAATATCTCCCGCGTATCCGCAGCAAAGGAAGCGTTCATACACCCCGTCATACGGCCCGAAACGATTGGGCGCGTGGGTTTTGCGAAGCGATGGAATGGAATGATGCAGTGTATCGCCAATTCAAAGCGTCTCCTGAACACAGCGCACATCTCTTTCAACGCCAGATGAGTGCGGGTTTGTGGGATGCTCTGGATTTTTCCAAGATCCCGGGACGTGCGCTGTTTCAGATGATATCCCATCAAGGCAGAGACGCCAAAACCACCCTCGATCGTCACGCGCTCACCGAGCGCTATCTTGCATGGATCAGCCAACAGCCGACCGCAAAGTTCACGGGTTATGTGTACGAGTTGTTCCAAGCGGCCAACAGGCGTCTCTCTATCGCACAGAAATATACCTACGATCGCCAATTCGACGGATTGATCGAGCAAGCCAAACGCGATCACGGTGGCTTTCAAGGCAACGTCTGGTGCGCCCTCGATACTTCGGGATCGATGCAAGCTGAAGCTGCGCCCGGTGTGACAGCGTTCGAGATCTGTCTTTCTTTGGGGATCTTCTTTTCCACCCTCAACGAAGGTGCGTTTCGTGACGTGGTGGTGATGTTTGACAGCACCTCGCGGATCAAAACCCTCAAGGGTGGCTTTACTGACAAAGTCTCCCAACTCACCAGCGCAACCACCGCGTGGGGTTCGACCGACTTTCAATCCGTGATCGACGAGATCGTTCGCGTTCGCCAAGAAGATCCGCAGATCCCTGTGGCAGATTTCCCGCAAACGTTGGTTGTGGTCAGCGATATGCAGTTTAACCCCGTGAATGGAGGAACTGCGCAAACCAATTACGAGGCTGCGATGCAAAAACTCGCAGCCGTCGGACTCCCAAAGATCCGCATCGTTTGGTGGTGGGTCACTGGGCGTGGACGAGACTTTCCTTCCACGCTTGGCGACGAAGGCGTCACGATGATCGGCGGCTTTGATGGAAGCGTCTTGACCTTGTTGCTTGGTGGGCAACCCAACTCCCCAAGCCTCGGGGAAAAAGAACCCGCCAAAGCCAATGCTTTCGATCAGATGTTCCAAGCCCTCGATCAAGAAGTGTTGCGCCAGCTTCGAGTGTGACTTGTTGGCTGGGTTGTCGCGCCTCTTGATATCTTCTCGTTTGCGTTTTTTGCGCGCTTCTGGCAATCTGCCGAAAGTGCGCTTCTTGGATGGGTCGTCTAGTGGTAGGACACCGGAAATAAGCGTGCTTTGTACAAAGCACCGCAGCAAAACCAAAAACTCACGCCGGTAACGGAGGTTCGATTCCTTCCCTGTCCATTCTTCAAAAAGTGACGTTGCCTTGTTTCCGTATGCTTCGCTGTTTGCGCAGGCGCGGAAACGCGATGGAGAAGTAGCTCAGTTGGTAGAGCAATGAGCATGCGTGTCTTGTACAAGACACCACAGCACACCCTTTGGCATTCATGGGTCGCGGGTTCGAGCCCCGCCTTCTCCACATCGTTTTTTCCCGCTGCTCTCGCCTAGATCACCATTTTTATAACACCTTCGCCCTCCCCGTGTGATCGCTATCCCCACATCTTCGCCCTTCTCACAGACTTATCGATCACGGCTGCTTGGGTGTGAAGACAAGGTACTTGCTCCCAAGAAAGTTGAACAACGAGGCGTTGAAGATCCCGATAAAATTGGCGACGTAAGATAACGGCAGCCACGCCATCTGCAAAGGGCCGATGGCAAGGTGCTTTTGGGGGGTCATACCAAGATATTCGATCAAGAGGTGCATACTGCCGATCCGAACGCCTAGACCCAAGGCGCAGATCAACACAAACGATACATAAGAGGCGCGACGCTCGACCTTGTGTTCGCGAAATGTGATCACGCGGTTGAGTTCAAAGTTCCACGACACGGCCACCACAAAAGCTGGGATCGCCGCAAGTCGCAAGTCCATGTGAAAAAAACGATCACACACGACCAACACCGCCGTGTCGACAAAAACGCCGCTCCCTCCGATGATTCCAAAGATAAAAAATTGTACGATCGTTTTCCAGCGTTCAGAATTGGGGCTGATCTGGGTCATCTTGCGGATTGTTCCTTTCTTGGACCTTCCTTGGTGTGGGCGCGGAGTATAGGGTCTTTTCGTGCAGTTGCCAAGCCTCTCGCGCAGTGCGTCGAAGAATGGTCACTTTGATGAGGAGCGACTTGTAGATCGTTTTGTGTGGCGATTCGTTGATGGTGTCGAGTCGACGAGACACTTTTCGCCCACGCTGTCGATCCAAACGCAACCAAAGGATGCCCCGCGTCATGGCTGAACCGACCTCTCATCCAAAACCGAAAGAGGATGGCGTCTTTGCGATCCTTTTCGATGTTTTTTTTAGCTTGATCTTCTTGTCTGTCATCGGTGTTCTCTTTGTCGCTTTTTGCGTTTTGCTCGGAAAATACGAGCTTTTGATTCTTGCTTATGTGTTGCTTACGGCGGCGGTGGTGCGCCCGATGATCTCCGAACAGCGCATGGAAAAGCTGCAAAAGATGGCCGTGATCGGCGAAGGACTCAAGATATTTACGCATCTGGAGCGCTATTACTTACAATATCCGCCGCGTTCGATCTTTTTCTATCTGTTCTTCCCCATCACAGGGATCTTTTCATTCTTCTTTTCCAAAGAACGCGGACGCCGCGAGCTTAAAGCGCACTTTATCCTTGTGCAATGGATTCTTGTGCTGTTGCTGATCCAAGGCTTTGCGTCGTACTCGCGTTTTTATCAACACTTCCCTTGGCGTTTTGCAAGCGCATGGCTCTACATGGAGCTACTTTCCGTCTATTTTCTCTGCAACTTTTTTGCGATCCCTGCCGCCACGACACCGATCCGCCTCAGCGTCACAGGCCGACGCATCCGCCTCATGCTGGTCTCCTTTTTTGCGATCGTGATCATGACCGGCTTTTTGTGGGCCTACAAAAGCGGTGTGCGCTACGACAACTTGATTCCGATCAATATCGCGATGGATCGGCGGATGGACGCGCTGAAACAACGGGTGCAACTCAATTATCTGCGGGCCAAACAAGGACTTCCCCCCCTCCATCCCCGCAAACGCAAAGGGCAACCCCAAACCGAAGAATTCTTTACGCACTTCCAAGATATCAGCGAGATGTATGTGCGCCATCTTGCGCCTCGCATCCTTGCATTTCACAAACAACACTTCTTCAACCCCACGCGAAAAGCCCACGAAGACTTTATTGATGGACTCAACAAGGAGTTCCAATCGACCCTTCAGCGCATCTCTTCGTTTGGAGAACACGAGCAGATCTTCCTTACGTTCACCCAAGAACCCGGTGATATCTGGGGCATGATCTTGATGCCTTTTCGCGAAAACCTCTTTTATGCCTTCAAGATCGTACGGAGCACCGCCCCGACCTTTCCGCCCTCAACCCTCCCAAAAGAGCAAGCCGTCGTTCATTTCTACCGTCGTTGGGAAGATATGCCCGTGATCGAACGCAATGGATTTTTGCAACGATGGGAGCGCGGGCGTTATCGCTTTGCCGCAGAAAAGCGCATGGCTCGTGTCATCGTCGATACGATGCGCGATCTCAGCCGTCGCACCGCTCCTGCCGAGCCTGAACCCGCTGAAGAGGAACCCGCCACCCAAAAAGATCAAGACAGCCCCCGAGAAGAGGCCAAACAAGCCAAAGAAGAACCCGTCATCACCAAAAAAGATCAAGAACGCCAAACCGCACCAGCCCGCTCACAAAAAGACGAACGCGCCAAACCAACGAACGAAAACATCGCCCCTCCCGCCCGAATAGGTGCGAAAAAAAACGAAACACCCATCCGCCAAAACGCTGAAGATGCCGATGTTCCGCCATTAACGACGCCTAAATCCATCACACTATCGCCCCCACCTCCTGCGACGGCCACAGGTACGCCCACAACCACCGATCCTGCTGCTGGAAGCCCGCCCCGCGATGCCATCTCCCCAAGACCCAAGCACCTCCGTCATTTCCCAAAACGCCCGACCGCTGAGCCCGGGCGAGGGCGCCGTTTCGCCGTGCGCGATTCGCGCCGACCACGCCGCGCAAAACCACGCCCCTCTGCCGAGAAGTTCTTTCCTCAACCACGTCGTTTCTCTAAGTATACCATCCCCCCAAAACCAACCGTTGCCCCCGGATCGACCGAACCACCCGCACCGTCGTCCTCTGCTGTGATGCCTTCTGCTCCGTCTCAGACGGCTCCCCCACGGAAAAG
Source organism: Myxococcota bacterium (assembly GCA_963169055.1). Classification (GTDB taxonomy): domain Bacteria; phylum Myxococcota_C; class UBA6777; order UBA6777; family UBA6777; genus JAKLKB01. The sequence goes on along the minus strand of CAUJFU010000473.1, from coordinate 2,163 downwards.
CCCGATAACCGCCAAAAAACAGGCCCCTGTTTCTTCGCCACAGCCTGCTGTTTCCCTCCAACAAAAGGCCAGCCAAGCCCCCGATTCAAACCGCCGCTCCCGTCGTTACATACGCCGCTGGCCTCGATCTCTCGATGTGTATCCGCTGGATGCCGTTGGTTTCTCGCTCCCGAGTGTTCCGTCTCTTCCGCAACATACGAAGGAGCAAAATGAGCTGCAAAGCTTGGTATCGCAGATGCAGTCTTCTTGCGAAGGCGTCTTTTCAGCGCAGTCTCAGTTGGTGATCTCTTTGGGCGGTTCTGCTATGATCCCCGCGCCCCCCAAAGAAGTCCCTTCCCTATCGAGTTTTTTGTTGGCGTATTGGCCCGAGGCATGGGCCAAACCTCTTGGACTCTCCAATCTGCTCAACGATCTTCCGCGTTTTCCTGCTGGACTTCCCAAGCCCTTTAAACGGGCCAAAACCTACCGTGAAATGTTGGCCGACAATTGTGTTTCGTTGCGCCTTCGCGAAACCGTACAACAATCTATGCCCAACGAAGTCTCCGATTATACCGAGCTTTCCGATGCCGAACGGCAACGTTACAACGCAAAAATCCAACAGGCTATTCAGACCTTTCGCTGGCTGGCTGTTTTCCTCAAGGAACAACAGCGCTTTCTCAACAACACCCGCAGCCGTTTTCTTTTACAGCAAGAAGAAATCCAGCGTAAACGTCGATTCTTCCAGCTTTACAATAAAACCTTGCGCCAACTGCACCTCGAACGCGCTTTGAGCGCCAAGCTGCTCTTTGATCACTTTGGCGATACCCCGCCGCTTCCGCCTCTTTGGTGGGCTGATCTCTACGAATACTTCTTGCGTTTGCTGCTTTTCCTCTTTCAACTCACGATGCCGATCCACATCCTCTTGATCCTTTATTGCCACATCCGCTTGCGCGAACCCGAAGATCAAGCCACCCGCACACCCTGAAACGCCGAAAAGGGATCATCATGCTTCCATCTTCCCAACCCCCCCACCAGCCCGATGGATTCTTTCGCAGCTCTTTGGATCTGCTGTTTCGCTTTGTTTTGTTGTCTACGCTGGCGATCGTTTTTGCGGCCTGTTGTGTGTTGCTCGGTAAACCGAAACTTCTGATCCTCGCCTATGTCCTCCTTGCTGCCGCAATGATCCGACCGATGATCTCCGAACAACGCATGGAAAAACTTCAGCGCCTCGCAGTCCTTGGCGAAGGTCTCAAGATCTTTACGCACATCGAGCGCTACTACCAGAAGTATCCGCATCGAACGCTGCTGTTTTATCTGTTCTTCCCAATTACGGGCATCTTCTCTTTCTTCTTCTCCAAAGAACGCGGTCGCCTCGAACTCAAAGCGCACTTTATCCTTGTCCAATGGATCGTTGTTTTGCTGCTCGTCCAAGCCTTTGCTTCCGCAAAAATCCTCTTCCAACAATTCCCTTGGCCTACCGCAGCTTCTTGGCTCTACACCGAAACGCTCTTTCTGTATCTTCTGTGCAGTTTTTTTGCGATCCCTGCGGTCACAACGCCGATCCAACTCAGATCGACAGGTCGACGTATCCGCCTTATGATCGCGACGGCACTTTCTATCGCCGTTCTTTCCGCCTTTGTCTTCGCCTACACACGCGATGCCCGCTACGACAACCTGATCTCCATTCACATCGCTCTCACACAACGCATCGACGCGCTCAAACAACGCGCTGCTCGGCAACTCCTCGCTCAAAAGAATCCCGTGTTGTCGCCAAAGCCCTCAACATCTCCCCAACCCGCCGAGTTTTTCGACAAACTCCAACACTTCTCTGAGATGTTCCTCCAGTTCTATGGACCCCGTATCTCGGCGTTTCATGCGCAACACTACCGTCGCCGCAATGCCAAGGTCCACGCACGTTTCCACGCCCAATGCAACAAGGACTTCCAAGAACACATCAAACCGCTCGCCGAATTCGGCGAACACAAGCAGATCTTTCTTGTGCTTTCCCAAGAACCCGATGGTTTCTGGGGAATGATCGTTGTCCCTTTCCGTGATCAGATCTTGTTTTCCTTTCGGCTCTCTTCCTCTGACGGTCTCCAGTTCTTTCGTCGTTGGAAAGACATGCCTCGGATCCATCCGCCGATCTCGGAGCGTTGGCGTCCAACGCTTCTTCTCTCTTCAGTC
>CAUJFU010000472.1 GCA_963169055.1 Myxococcota bacterium | reverse complement strand
AAAAAGAGCAGCATCCGTTGGATCACACAATACTTTGAGGCCATCTACGCCCTCGACCCAAAGTATCGTTTTGCGTACGAATGGGCGGCCACGCTCAACATTTACAACCGCCACCAACCCACACGCCGCGATACGATGGAAAGTTTGTATATCCTCCAAAAAGGCCGCGAACAATTTCCTGACGATTACTATTTTCCCAACGCCATAGCGATGGCTTATATCTTTGAGATCAACTTGGGGCGCCAAAGCAAAGCACAACTCCAACAAGATCACCTCACCCATTGCCAGCGCCCTGCGTCTAAGGACTGGTCACGCGATGTACTGATCAGGAAAACGCGAGTCTGCATGAAACGCATCGGAGCGCGCTATCTGATGGAAGCGGCGGCCAAACCCAACGCTCCACCCTACATCGGAAGCCAAGCCGCTGGATTGCTACGCCAAAACCAAGGCGATCCCCGTCTAATCTGTAATTATCTGACGGATATCCTGTGGCGCTCCAACAACCCCGAAAGCCTCTCGCACATCCGTGAACGATTACACCGATATTGTGCCAGTCAACGAACCCAAACAGCCCTCTGCCAAGAACAACGCTTTACCCAACAGTGGCAAACACAAGCGCCCTATATGCCGAGAGCATTGTTTGGACACCTCTCCCTTCATCCGTCACTGCGAGAAAAGCAACCATTTTCACTCGCACAGCCCTATGCAGATTCCTGCATCTCCCCCGCACGTTAGGCATTTCGGCCTCCACACGAGACCCTTGGTTTCTGCCTATGCTCCCCACACACCAGACTTTCCGCCTTGTCGCCTCTTAATCCAAAGTGTAATGAACCTTTCCTTGGCCGATGACGCCCGACATACCAAAGCGCATTTTGCAAGACGCGCCTGTGGGGGTACAAACACCTGTTTTGAGCGAGCCGTCTGCACAAGCAACGAAAGTTTCGGCAGTCACATCAAAAAAGGTTTCGCGGATCATTCCTCCGCATGTACTTCCGGTGGCCCCGGTGGGTTGGATCGTGGTTCCGCTGGGTTCGACCTCTGCGGTGATGGGGCCTCCGGGAGCGACACGCACACGCTTGACCCAATAACGAAAATAGACCGAACGCGTGGCGGGTTGGAACTGAAGAACAGCCCAGTTGCGGACGCCTTGGCTTGTGTTTGTGCTGGGATCGACCCACGGCTGTGGATCACCTTGGAAGACAACGCCTGTTCCGCGAGGATAGGCCGCTGCGGACAAGAATCGGTTGTTGTCTTGGAAGTACATTTCTTCTTTCAAACGGATTTGGGGGAGCAGGGTGATGGGTTCTTGGGCGCGGGACCACAAGACATATTTCCGATAAGACGGAACGGCGACAGCCGCCAAAATACCAACGATCACCACGACTATCATCACTTCGACCAACGTAAACCCGCCAGTTCGGGGGTGGGGTTGCTTTTTCACGACGAACTCTCCTTTTTCCTGTGGTCTCTCAGACCGTCTTGTTTTCTTCTGCATCGCCTTCAATATCCAACTTGCTCAGGCGATAACGCAAGGAGCGAAAAGATATCTGCAACAATTTGGCGGCCTCCGTTCGCACACCACCGGCTTGACGCAACGCTTCGAGTAAGATATCCCGCTCCACCGAAGCAAGATACACCTCCAACCCCTCTGTAGGCAACCTTGAGATCGTGAGCGGGGTTGCCTTGTGTTGTGGCTTGGGGTGCTCGGACAGATGAAGCAGATCTTCGGACAAAACTTCGGTTCCGTTGGCGAGCAAAACTGCGCGCTCCATGATGTTTTGAAGCTCACGCACGTTGCCGGGATAATCGTAACAAAGCAGGATCTCCATCGCTTCGCGGGAAATCGAACGAACAGGCCGCTGCAACTCTTGCGCCGCTCGATTCAAGAAAGTGGTTGCAAGCAAAGGGATATCGTCTGTGCGCTCACGCAACGATGGCATCTGAATGGACACCACGTTGAGCCGGAAAAACAAGTCTTCACGAAAGCGCCCTTGACGGACTTCTTCTTTCAGCGGGCGGTTGGTAGCGGCGATCAAGCGCACGTCCAAGGAGATATCTTTTTGTCCTCCGAGCGGGCGCAAAGAACGATCTTGGAGGACACGCAGCAGTTTGACTTGGAGTGACAGCGGCATCTCGCCGATCTCGTCGAGAAACAACGTGCCGCCGTCCGCCAATTGGAAAAGGCCGATCTTGTCGCGATCTGCGCCGGTAAAAGCTCCTTTGACGTGCCCGAACAACTCGCTTTCAAGCAAAGTTTCAGGGATCGCACCGCAATTGATCGCGACAAAAGGACGCTCCTTGCGTTGGCTGTTGTAGTGGAGCGCACGCGCAACAAGCTCTTTTCCTGTTCCAGACTCCCCCAAGATCAAGACGTTGACTTTGGTGTCGATCACCTTGCGCATCATCTCAAAGACCGACTGCATGGGCAAACTTTTGCCGACAAGATTCCCAAACTGATAGCGCTCGTGTAGTTCGTAGCGCAAAAGGCGATTCTCTTGGAGCAGAGCTCGCTTCTCCAAGGACTTTTCTAAGACAGCTTCGATCTCTTTATTTTTAAACGGTTTTTGAACGTAGTCGTAGGCACCGAGGCGCATCGCTTCGATAGCCGTTTCGGCGGTGGCAAAGGCCGTCAAGACGATCACTTGGGTGGACGTAGAAGCAGAACGAACATACCGCAAAACACCGATGCCATCGACTTGACCGGGCATTTTCAGATCGGTAAAAACCACATCAAATTCTTCGCGTTCTAACCACGCGATGGCTTCGGCCCCATCAGAAGCCGCCTCGACGGAACATCCCGCCCGACGCATCAACAACGAGAGAACCTCTCGCATGGAGGGTTCATCATCGACCACCAATACACGCTTCATGCCGCTCCCTCCCGAGGTGCTCGATGCGAAAGTTTTTCCTTGGATCGGCTGTCGTTTTTCGGCTCAAAAGAGGCGAGGTGTGTCCGTTCGTTGACGGCGTTGTGGGGCTGGTGAAACGGAAAAAACAAACGAAAACAGGCTCCTCCTTCGCTGGGGCAAAACACCTCAACGCGCCCGTGGTGTGCTGAAACGATGCGTTGAACAACCGCCAATCCCAAGCCTGTTCCGCCCGCTTTTGTCGAAAAAAACGGATCGAACAAGCGCTTTTGGATCTCGGGAGCGATCCCCACTCCATCGTCCACAACATCGATCTGTACCCCCGTAGGCCCGGGGGAAACACGGATCGACACGACACCTCTTTTGTGGAGGGTGGCTTGGGCCGCGTTGATCAAAAGATTCCACATGGCTTGTTCGAAAAGCTGTGGATCAAACGCAATCGAACAGTTTTCGGGGCAATCAAGGACAACACGCACATCTTGAAACCGCTCGTCTTGTTTGAATAAGTACACCATCCCTTGCAACAACCCACGAAGTTCGTGGTGGCCGATCTGCGCTTCTTTTGGGCGTGCGTACGACAAAAAGTCACTTAACAGATGGTTCAGCCGTTCGGTTTCACGCACAGCGATCTCCATCAGCAAGCGATCTTCGGGCTGCGTATCGACGGCTTCTTGGAGCATTTGAACCGCCCCGGAAAGCGATGCGAGCGGGTTGCGGATCTCGTGTGCCAAACCCGCTGCCAATTCACCGATCGCGGCCAATCGTTCGTTGCGTCGGGCGCTTTCTTCCATTGCTTTGATCGGCGTCAGATCCTGAAACAAGATCAACCAACCAACCCGACGCTCCTCACGATCACGCAACGGCGAACACGACACCCCCAACACGCGTTGTTGGCCGTCTTCTCGATCGTACAAGATCTCCAAACGCGAGCCTTGGTGTTCGTTGGACTGAATGGCGCGCCAAGGCAACCCCGACAACAACCCTTCGATCTGGATTGGGCCGGTGCGTTCAGCCTGCAAACCCAAGATGTCCCATGCCACGGGATTTAAAAACTGCACTCGGCCCAGATCGTCTGTCGTCACCAGTCCCGAACTCAGGCTCATCACGATATCGCGATGCAACGTTCGCAGATCGTCGTGCTGCGTCAGCAACGCCTCGATATGGCTTTGTTTTTCTTGGATCAGCTCGCCGCTCGATCGCAAAAGCTCCGCCAAATGGCTCGATAACAACGCAACCAAAAAAAAAGCAGAACCATAAACCAAAAAAACATACAAAAAATCATAAAGTTCCAGCGATGCTGGTTGCCGTAAAAAGCCCAGCCACCGCGTCCACCCCAGCAAACTCGCGCTCAACAAACCCAACAACATCACCTGACAGATCGCTGCAAACAAAAAAGCATACCGCCGAGACAACAGCGCCGCCGCTTCGATAATGATCAGCAAGTACGCAAACAAAAACAGCGACTCTTGGTATCCCGTCGCCAACACCAACAACGTGACCAACAGGACATCGACTGCGCTTTGGATCCACGCAAACCCATGCAACTGTCGGTGTTCCGACAAACGCGGCAACAAAAAGCTGTACAGCAACGTCAACACATAAACGGCACCCACCAACCAAAAGACGGCGTTTTCTGCGGGATAGGCTTCGTGCGCGCTGCGGCGGAGTTGGTATGCCACCGTTGCGCCCATCAAAAGAGTCCCCATCGCCAAGCGTGTCCCCATCGCCCACAAGAGACGTTTTTCAAAACCAAGGATCTGCGGATAAGAAGAAGCCGATGGGGCGATAGCAGGGAGAAAAGGCATACTTGGGGAAGACGGAGAACGCAACGTTCAGCCACCTTTCTGCGTGGGCCAAAGGCTCACTTGATGTTGCCTGCAAGCGAAAAGATCGGCATATACATCGCGATCAGCATCCCCCCCAAGATCACCGCAACAAACACCAACATCAGCGGTTCCATCATCTGCGTCATCGCGCCGACGGCGTCATCGACTTCTTCTTCGTAAAAATCGGCGATCTTGGCAAGCATAACGTCCAAAGCCCCCGTTGCTTCGCCAACACCGATCATTTGTACCACCATCGACGGAAAGACTTTGGTGTCATCAAGAGGGCCGACCATGTTTTGGCCTTCGGAGATCTTGTCACGGACATAATAAATCGACGACTCGATCTTGCGGTTCCCCGAGGCTTTCGCGACGATATCTAGCGCATCCAACAGCGGAACCCCCGAGGAGATCATCGTGCTCAAGGTGCGGGTAAAACGCGCAACCGCCGATTTGCGCACAACCGGCCCGATCAACGGCATCCATAGCAAACTTCGGTCCCATAGGTTGCGGCCCCAATCAGAGTTGTAAAACCACCGAAACAACCACACCAACCCCGCAAACGCCGCGATGATATGGAGAATGTATTTTTGAAAGAATTTACTCAAATAAATCACTTGTTGAGTCATCCACGGAAGCTGCCCGCCCATACTCGCGAACATGCTTTCGAAGGTCGGAATGACCCAGATCATCATGACCGTCACAGACAAGATCATGACCCCGATGATCGCCAAAGGATACACCATCGCGCCTTTGACTTTTTTGATCACCTTCATGTTCTTTTCGATGAACACCGCCAAACGGTTCAAGATCGTATCCAACACCCCACCGATCTCGCCCGCTGCCACGAGGTTCACAAACAACGCATCAAACACCTTTGGGTGTTTTTTGAGCGAGTCCGCAAACGTCGAACCGCTCTCGATATCGCTCTTGATTTGTAGCAACACCCGCTTGAAAAACGGGTTCGTGTTCTGAGAAGAGAGGATATCCATGCACTGAACCAGCGGAAGACCCGCGTCGATCATCGTTGCGAACTGGCGAGTAAAGATCACGAGTTCTTTGATAGACACGCTTGAAAAGATCTCAGGCATCTTGATATCGATACTGATGCCTTTCTTCTTGATCTTTGGGCTACTGATCCCCATCACACGCAAACGCGCTTGGACATCATTAAGGGCCTTGGCTTCCATCTCGCCGCGTTTGACATCCCCCGAGGGGCCACGACCTTCCCATGCAAAAACTGGCATCCTATTCCTCCCGCAAGCCGATCGGCTCTATCCACGGTGCAACATCACATCGCCGCATTATAAAGGAATCCTTGCCGCACGCAAGCCTTCTGTCGCCTTCGCTTCGGCTGTTCGTTTTCGTTCGCTCAACCCTGTAGCCAAGAACTTCGCGGTTCTGGCTGGTTGTCGCTCTCTGTTCGTTTTCGCTCGCTCAACCCCGCAGCCGCATCCCGAGATACAAAACGCCCGCCAACAGAGCCATCGAAAACAGCATCCACAAAACGCCCCAGACGATCGACGGAATCCCTGACATCTCCGACATCTTGTAAGCATCCGACTGCT
>CAUJFU010000471.1 GCA_963169055.1 Myxococcota bacterium | reverse complement strand
GAGCCCCCCACCCCCACCGCGTATCACATCCCCCCCTTTCGTCACTTCATTGTCCCCCATCATCCGACCCTTCGCGAGATCAACTTTACCTTCGCCCTCCAAAAACGTTTGCTCTACGATTCGATACCTTCCCTTCCTTCTGTCGTCCTCCCCGCACAACACGACAATCCTTCCGTTGTTGCGCGCTTTCTTCTCTTGATCCTCCAATCCATCATGCCCCTTCATCTGCTCTTGCTCGCCTTCTGCCAATTCTTCCTCCGCGACGATCCCTGATCCCTCGATCTTCCTCCCCTCTACAGGCAGATTTCGGCCATTTCATCGTAAAAAATCTTTTATTCTTCAACCATTGCAAAAAATGCCGTTGCTCTCTTCTTCGGACTCTGTTATCCACAACGAGAGATTTTGCAAAAACGAAGAAAGCATCTATCAGAATTTATACGATACGCTCCAATAGAGCGGGGAATGGTGTTTGATGTTTCGCCAAATTCGCTTCCGATTACGCATGATTTTTCTGGGTTTGTGGGTCACCGCTTTGTTCGTTTCCTCTTGCACTTGCGCAGGTTCCGAGCGCTGCCAAGGCGACGCAGGGAAGACCAACACAGACACCAGCGGCCTTCCTTGCGAGCAAACCTGCGATTGTAGCAATCAAAGCTATGAAGGGTATTGCATCGCTGGAAAGTGTACTTCCTTTGCACGCCAAAGCTGCACCTTGATCGGTTCGCGTGTCCCTTGTCGCCTCGGACTCCAAATCGATCAGCAAAAAAGCTGCGAGTGGGGCGAGCGCACCTGCAAGCCCGACTACCTCACCAACGCTTTGTGGGGAAATTGCGTCCCGTACGAGATCGTCAAAGAAGAAGGCTCCGATCCTGCCAAAGCTGCCCAACAGTGCAACAACGGTAAAGATGACGACTGTGACGGCTTGATCGATACCGCAGACGATGGTTGTAAGGCGTACTGCAAACAGCCCGGCGAGCGAGTCCCCTGTTATGATGTCCCCGCAGATCAACAAGACGTTCTGAACCAAGGACGCTGCGCACCCGGCCTCCAGCGCTGCAACGAAGATCGCAAGTGGGGGGCTTGTGAAGCGCAAGTCCTTCCTTCTGCCGAAACTTGCAATGGTGTGGATGACAATTGCGACGGAAACATCGACGAAGATCTGCCCAACTGTACCGCAAGGATCTGCAAAGAGGGCGAAAAGCAGCCTTGTTACACCAACGCCATCGGATGCAAACGCCAACCCGACGGGCAATTTCAATGCACAGGTCTGTGCAAAGCGGGGGTGCGCACTTGCACCAACGGTCGTTTTAGCTCTTGCGAATCCCAGATCACGCCCGTTCAAGAAGTCTGTGGGGACGGGCTTGACAACAACTGCAACGGCATCCCTGACGATGGTTGTCTTTGCCAAGAGGGCAAGACGCAAGAGTGTTATTCCGGGCCTACCGATACCAAGGGCGTTGGAGCGTGTCTTGTGGGAATTCAAACGTGCCAAGATGGCCGTTGGAGCGAGTGTCGTGGAGAGCAAGGCCCCACACCCGAACGTTGCAACGGTCTTGATGACGACTGCAACGGCCAAGTCGACGAGGGATGCGGCACGTGTCGCAGCGGTGACGTCAAAGCCTGTGCGCCCGCAACTCCCAACGAAAAACGCAACAAAGGGATCTGTCGAGACGGTTATCAGATCTGTAGCGGTGGTTCTTGGAGTGCTTGCATCGGTGAAGTGACGCCCGCATCTTCCGAGATCTGCGATGGCCTCGACAACGATTGCAACGGCAAGATCGACGACGATTGCAAAGGCTGCTTGCCGAATACAACGCGCTCTTGTTATGACGAAACGACTCCCGAAAGCAAACGTGGTGTCGGCGCTTGTACTGCGGGGGTGCAGCTTTGCGTGCTGGACGCACAAACCAACACTTACGCATTCGGCCCATGCCAAGGGGCTGTCAAGCCCGCCCCCGATGATTCGCTGTGTGATGGCTTTGACAACGACTGCGATGGCAGCGTCGACGAAGATTGTCAAGAAACCTGCATCCCGGGCTATGCGCGACCTTGCTATGCTGGCCCCCCCGGAACCGACAAAAACGCCCCTTGCCGCGCTGGAATCCAAGTGTGTGTCCCCAACCAACAAACAGGAAAACACCTCTTTGGCCCTTGCCAAGGCGCGATCCTCCCTAGCCCCGAGATCTGCGATGGTTTGGACAACGACTGCAACGGCAAGATCGACGACAATTGCACCACAGGCTGCGTTGTCGGAACTTCTCGCTCCTGTTATACCGGCCCGCAGGGGACACAAGGCCAAGGAATTTGCAAACCGGGTCTCCAGTTCTGCACTCGCGAACAAAGCGGAGAAGCTGCTTTTGGCCCTTGCTTCGGGGAGATCCTGCCGATATCGACGGATATCTGCGGCGATAACCTCGACAACAACTGCGATGGCCAAGTCGACGAAAAGTGTGGTTGTAAAATCGGAACCGCCCAAGCCTGTTATACGGGGGCTACAGCGACGCAAAACAAAGGGACCTGCAAAGATGGAATCCGTGTCTGCGCACTCGACTCCACAACGGGAACCACCGCTTTTGGCCCATGCCTCGGCGAGATCAAACCCACGGCTACAGAGATCTGCGGCGATGGCCTCGACAACAACTGCGATGGCACTGTAGACAACGGTTGCATCTGTAAGCTCGGTGATGCCCAAGCTTGTTACACAGGCAACCCCAATACCCGCGGAAAGGGCATCTGCAAAGATGGCGTCCAAATCTGCGGAAGTGACGGAAAATTTGGAATCTGTTTGGGGGACACCAAACCTGCTGCCGAAATATGCGATGGCTTTGATAACGATTGCGATGGCGTCCCGGATAATGGTTGTGCTTGCAAACCCGGAGATACCCGAGCTTGTTACAATGGACCCCAAGGAACCCGAAGCGTCGGCATCTGCAAAGATGGCCTCCAAGTCTGCGGTAGCAACGGCCAATACGGCGCTTGTTTCGGCGAGGTCCTCCCCGCAGCCGAAACGTGCAACGGACTTGACGACAACTGCAACGGTCAAATCGACGAAAACCCGTCAAACCAAAACTTGTGCCGAAACCAATATTTTTGCGTCCGAATCAGTCGCAATGACGGCAGTGTCGGCGCAGCTTGTTTGCTGGGATGTGTTAACCTCGAAACATGCCAACTGGCAGGAGTCCCCGGACTCTGTCGTAACGCTCAGCCCAGCGGTGGGAATCCGCCCCCGTCGGGTAGGGCTTGCGGTCTTTGTTCTGATTCTGCCGAATGTGAGTCGGGGCGAGTGTGTGTTGATGGCCGTTGCCAATAACAACAAGAGCGTGATGCACAACAGCACACAACATCAAGGAGATCGGTCGATGCGAATCTTACGGGTATCTCGGCGTTTGACGCTGTGGCTAGGTGTGCTGATGGTTGGGGCGTTGTGGGCCTTGTGGTCTTGTTCGGGCAGCACGCCTTGCCAAAACGACACCAGCAACACCACCACCAACACCGAAGGGCTGCCTTGTCAATCCCGCTGTGATTGCAACAACCAAGCTTACGAAGGGTATTGCAAGGACGGAAAATGCTTTGCTTTTCCACGACAAAGCTGCACACAAGTCGGCGCAGCCGTCCCTTGCAAGATCCCCCCACAAGCCGATCCAAGCCCCGCTTGTGAATGGGGCGAGCGCATCTGCAAGCCACCTTCTCTACAAGCCCTGCTCTGGGGCGATTGCAAAGCCTTTTCTCCTGTCGCCGAAGAAGGCAAAGATCCACAAACCGCAAAACAACAATGCACCAACAATCGCGACGATGACTGCGACGGAAAGATCGACGACGGAGACGACGGATGCACCGCCTATTGCAAAGTCATCGGTGCCGAACGACCCTGCTACGAGGGCGCATCCCAAGACACCCTCAATCTCGGCACTTGCGCCGCCGGTCTCCAACGTTGCCAACCTGATCTGACATGGAGCAAATGTACACAACAAAACCTTCCCCAAAACGAAGTCTGCGATCGCCTCGACAACGACTGCAACGGACAGATCGACGAAGGTGTCCCCAACTGCCCACAGATCCGCTGCAAAGAAGGGGAGACACTGCCTTGTTATACCGAAGCACGTGGCTGCAAACGCGATGCAAGCGGAGACTTCCGGTGCACAGGGATCTGTCAGACAGGCAAACGAACCTGCACCAACGGTCGTTTTGGTAGCTGTGAAGGCCAAACCCTCCCACAGACCGAAGATTGCAAAGACAACCTTGATAACAATTGTGATGGACAAGTCAACGAAGGCTGTTTATGCGAGGACGGAAAAACGCAGCCTTGTTATACAGGCCCCGCAAAGACCCTTGGCATCGGCGCTTGCCAACAAGGACAACAACTTTGCGGCAACGGTGTGTGGGGGGCTTGTGTCGGCGCTCTTGGCCCAACACCCGAACGATGCAACCAGATCGATGACGATTGCGATGGTGTGGTCGATAACCGCTGTGGCTCTTGCCGTGATGGAGAAGTCCGCTCATGCCAGAACGGAGGCTCTGAACTACAGGACCATTGTCGCTACGGTCTCCAAGTCTGTTTCAATGCTGTTTGGAGCCAATGCTTTCGCCAGCAGCCCATCATGCCCGAGATATGTGATGGTATCGACAACGACTGCAACGGGAAGATCGATGATGACTGCAAAGGCTGCGTGGAGGGCTTCTCCCGCGAATGTTTACTACTAGGCACCGAAGAACTCGAAAAATTTGGCGTAGGTCGTTGCCGCAAAGGCACTCAGATCTGCCTCCAAAATCCAAGCGGAACACTCGAATTTGGCTCATGCACCGGCCAAATCAACCCAACGAAAGAGATCTGCGCAAACCAAGAGGACGACGATTGCGACGGCCAAGTCGACGAAAACGAGTGCCATGATTGCAAAGAAGGCGAAGCACGGCCTTGTTATGATCAGCCTAGCGGGACGGCTGGTGTCGGGCGCTGCAATTGGGGCGTACAGATCTGCGCCTACAACAAAGAGAAAAACAAAGACACGTTTGGGGCTTGTATCGGTGCGGGGGCACCCCGCCAAGATCCAGCCGAAGAATGCAACGGCATCGATGACGACTGCAACGGCCAAACCGACGAGAATGCTTGCCTCAATGGATCGTGTCTACCTACACAAGACGGAAACAATCCTCCTAGATATCAGTGCTTTAAAACCTGCAACCCTGACGACGCGTCCTGTCAGATCGGCAAGGATTGTCCAAGTTGCGCTGTTGGAACCGAGATCTGCTCTCTTCAAAAATTCTGCTCGTACTGCAAAACGGACGCGGATTGCAACAAAGCCGTGGCTGGCGCAACGTGCAAAGCCAATGTCTGCGTCTCTCCCTAAAATCTGCGTCTCTCCCTAAACAACGCTGCTTTTGCTTTCTACCGTTTCTTCTCGCGGCTCGTACCAAGTTGCCTTCGCCTTGTTGTGGCTCGTTCGAAAGAGCAGTATCGCCTCCACCGCCTCGAAACACCTACACCACCCGCCTTGACACGCAAGGCACGTCCCGATATCGTCCTCCAGACACATCACACCAGAGGAGGTTGTGGCGATGGCTCATGATCGCAAAGTGATCCTTACATGCGCTCTGAACGGCGTTCTTACCGATCCCAAAAGCTTCTCAATTCCCGTAACCCCCGCACAGATGGCCCAAAGTGCGCGACAAGCCTTTGATGCGGGGGCCTCCATCATGCACGTCCACATCCGCAACCAAGACCCCGATCTTGGACACCTCCCAAGCTGGAACCCCCAAGAAGCCCAAGCCGTCTGCCACGCCATCCGCGAAGCCTGTCCGGGCGTGATCATCAACCTCACCACGGGCGTGATCGGCGACGATCTCAGCGGTCCCCTCGGCTGCCTCGAAGCCGTCAAACCCGAGATGGCTGCGATGAACGCGGGTTCGCTGAATTACCTCAAAGTCCGTTCTGGCGGGCAGTGGGCGTGGCCCCCGATCCTTTTTGATAACCCCATCGAAAAGATCGAGCGCTTTCTAGCCACCATGAAAAAGCATAACATTGTTCCTGAGTGCGAGTGCTTCGATGTCGGAATTGTTCGCAGCGTCGATCTCTTCCGACAAGTCGGATTGATCGCTTCTCCTGTCCACATCTCCCTGATCATGGGTGTCGCAAGCGGGATGCCCGCAAAAGCCCATTGGTTGCCGCTTTTGCTCGAAGAGATCCCCAAAGACGCCCACTGGCAGGTGATCGGCATCGGGCGTCAAGAAGTCTGGAGTCTTCATCAGAAAGCGGCGGAGCTTGGTGGACACTTGCGTACGGGACTCGAAGATACCTTTTACTTACCCAACGGTGAAAAAGCCTCTTCCAACGGCCAACTCATCGACGCTCTCGCACACATCGCACGCCAAGCAGGGCGCGATATCGCATCGCCCACCGAAGCTCGCGCTTTGCTCGGTCTGGGGGCGTAGCGTTGGAACTCTCTCCTTGGCAACGTGTCCTTCGCACCTTGCGCCTGTGGACACGCCCCACGCTCCATCCTTCGGCGGCGATCTTTGGGGCGATGATGCTGTTTGCCCTTGTGTATCGCTTGCGCCTGATCGCCTTGCTATTTCGGGAAAAAGATCGCCTGTTTGGCTTTCGGCCTGATATCTTTCCTGTGGTGGCCTTGCTCAAAGAACTCTGGCACGAACTGATCCTTGCCACTTCGCTCGCTGCTCTTGTCTGGTTGGCCTATCATGCCGAGATGCACCTTCGGGATGGACTCTTTCGGCGATGGCTGCGCCGTGGAGCGTGGGCTTGCTTTCACCTCGGTCTGTTCTTTGTCGGCTTCCTTTACACCGCACACTACATGCTCATGGTCACCATGCAAAGCGGTCTGGTCTTTGAAGTGATCATGGAAAGTTTCGCTAGTTTTTCTGCGGCTGGCGCACAAAATGCGCTGCCCCACCTACATTTTACAGAATTCGTCTTTATTTTTCTTCCGATCATCAGCTTCTGGATCTTCTATACCCTTGCGATCCCTCTCCAACGCATCGCCCGACAGTTCGCGATCTTGCTGATTAGCGGTATCTTTTTTCTTTATCTTGCCCAACCCTACGACCCTTCCTCTTCTCGCCTTGCCAACGAGATCCGTCATAACCCTCTCTTTTTCGTTCTTTCTGATTCCTTTCAAGCCTACCGCAACAACGCACAAACGGCTCTCGCCCGTACGAACGCCCCTTTGCCTGCGCTGCGTTTGACTTCTCCCCGTCCCATCCTCCCCAATCGACCCACACCGTCCGTCTCTCTCCCACCCACAACCCCCCCCAATCCCCTCCCGCCCGCGCAACCCAATGTTCCCTCTGTGCGGGGCTTTCCGTCGCCGTATCCTCATCGCCCCTCTACGCAGCGACCGATCCACCCCGTCGCATCGACGCCTCCCCATGCTCGTGGCCCCTTGCTGCCTCCTTCTCACCTTCCCATGCCGATCTCCCCCATGCTATCGCCTCCTGCGCAACCCACGCCTTTGCCTCCTCTCGCTCTCAGTCCCGAACAGATGCGCTCCGTCGCGCACGTTGATCCCGTCTTTGTCGATCCTTCGATCCAGCCCCAACACCATCTCCCGCCCACACGCGCAAAACGCTGGAATGTCTTGATGATGGTCATGGAAAGCACGGGCACTCGCTACATCTTTGCCAAACAACCCAACGGTCAACCCGTGATGCCCTTCCTTTCGGAGCTCATGAAACAAAGTCGCGTCTATCGCCGCCACTTTTCGCCTTCCAACTCAAGCCCTCGTTCGTATTTCTCAATCTTTAGCGGATTATACCCCACACCTCAACTCAAAATGTTCTCTTTACGCAAAGACCTTGCTGTCCCTGCTTACCCAACTTTTACCCAAAAAGGATATGACCATTATCTGATCAACCCAAGCTCGCTCAACTGGTACTTTCCTTATTGGATGATGCAACACGCGGGACACAAGAACCTGATCGATTACGCCAAGCTCCCGATCCCCCACAACCCAAGCCGCATCCTCGCTCGCCACGAAGTCGACACCGCAACGCATTTTCTCAAACACTTCAAGACCATGAAAGAGCCTTTTTGGGCGACCTACACCAGCTTCGTCCCGCACTATCCGTACACCGATTACGGCCCACAGTATCGGCCTTTTAAGAACATTCACTCCGCGCTCGCTCGCTACTACAACAACCTCTACCTGCTCGATCAACAATTCGCCCGTTTCTTTCAGCACCTCAAAGACACCCACAAGCTCCAGCGCACCATCCTCGTGATTACAGGCGATCACGGCGAGGCTTTTGGGCAACATCGCGGAAACTATACACATTCTCGATACAGCTACAACGAAAACTTTGAAACCCCCCTGATCTTTTACCAACCGCAGCTTTTTCGGCCCGGTGTCTCGTTCCGCTACACCAGCCACGTCGATATCCTCCCCACGCTGCTCGACGCGATGGGCATCGCCTACAACCCCCGCCTATTTCAAGGCGAGTCTCTCTTCCTCTCCCAACCACGCCGTCGTCATATCTTCCTTTTCGGAAACGAAAACACGCTCTCTTTGGTTGGCCGCGATCACATCAAGGTTCAATACTCTCTCAAACACCAACGCTGTTGGGCCTATGATCTGAAACAAGATCCCTCCGAAAAAAATGTTCTCCCTTGTACGAATTTTGAAGCACAACGCCGCGCACTCTTGCTTTGGAGCCGATACCAGCCTCACATCCTCGATCAATACAACCAAGCTGCTGCGCAAAAACGCCCATTCTTCGGGCAATCTCACCCATAACCCACCCAACGACCACCGCGATTCGACTCCTACACAAGTCTCTTTTCGGTTGGGATAGATTGTCCCAAAAATCGACGCAACGTTTGCAGATCAGAACGCATCTCATAGGCGCACTTGAGCAAGAGCCTGTGGGGCAACGGCCTCAAAAGCCTTCGCGCTGATCGGCTCTGTTTTTCTGTCAACAACCCCCTGTTCTGGAACAAAGGAGTCCTCCCCATGAAAAAGATCCTCTTGATCGCAGCCTTTTTGATCGTCGCCCCTTTCGCCGCCCACGCCGAAACACTCAAAGTCGACGTCGTTCACTCTAGCGTCACCTTCAAGGTTCGTCACTTTTTCTCTAACGTGAACGGAAAGTTCGGAAAATTCAACGTAAAACTGGATTTTGACGCCGCAAACCTCGAAAAAAGCAAAGTCGAAGCTCGTATCTTTGTTGCCAGCGTCGACACCAACAACAAAAAGCGCGATGGTCACCTGCAAAATGCTGACTTCTTCGATGCTCCCAAGCATCCCCGCTTGATCTTCAAAAGCACCGCCGTCAAAAAAACAGGCGACAATACCATGGATATCATGGGCGATCTGACCATCCGTGGCATCACCAAATCTGTCGTCCTCAAGGCCGCTTACAACGGCTCCATGAAAAACCCCCAAACCCAAAAGACGCACCACGGCTTTACAGCCACCCTCACCATCAACCGTCACGACTTCAAAGTCTCCTACGGCAAAGGTATCGTCGGCGCGGATGTCACCATCAGCCTCGATATCGCTGCTATCGGGAAGTGATCTCCCCATCCGCACGATGCAGATCGCCTCTCCGCACGCCCCCCACCGCCCCCCAGTGTTCCGCCTGCATTTTCTCTTCTTTTGGCCGCTCCTCCCACTACTTTTTGTTGGATTGACCTGTGGACAAAAAACCCCGCGTTCGCTCTTGCGCTTGTGTTGCTTCTGATCCAAGATCCCCTCGTTTGGCCCAACCCCTCGACGGATGGTGGCTCGCCCCTCTTTTCTCTACACATCCACGCAACACCCGCAGGAGAGCGCGATGAAACGATGGTTTTTTGTTTTTCTTGGCTGTTGGCTTGTCTTGCCGAGTCTGGCGGCTGCTCGCCCTTATGTGATCGACTACAAACAATCGAGCCTCACTTTCGAGGTCTCCACGCTTTACCCCGTCAAAGGCAGTTTTTCGCAGTTCCAAGCCTCGGTGGATTACGATGAAAAACAGCCCGAGAAAAGCAAGATATCCGCCATCATCCGAACGGATAGCATCCAAACGGGCATTCCTCGACGCGACGAACATCTCAAAGAAGCCGACTTCTTCAACACCGACGCTTACCGCCGCGCCACCTTTCAAAGCACAAAGATCCAAAAAGACAAACAAAACAACCTGATCATTGATGGAACCCTTACGATCCGTGGTATCGCTGTGAACGTCCAACTGACCGCGACCGTCAGCGAGATCAAAACAGATGACAAAGGCAAGTCTTATCGAACCTTTACGGCCACCACAAAGATCAATCGGCACGACTTTGAGGTCTCGCATTCCTACGATACCGTAGGCCCCTACGTCACCATCACCATCCAACTCACCGCATCGCCCAAATAACTCACCGCATCGCCCAAATAAATCCCCTCTTTTTTTCTAATGCTATCGACAACACAGGCGTTGAGAAGGTATCAAGACTTGCTGTTGGCCACCGGGTGTTTTCCACAACAAGCGCAAGACGGCCATCCATCCGCGCTCAAAGAACTCGATACGCAAAGGATGCCAGCCTTTTTGGAGCCGCGCTCGGCGACAGCGGGTTCGGGCATGACCGACTCGCCATTCGTTGATCAACATCTTGCGGTGTAGGTACAACCGCGCACCGTCGTCCACGCGCACGCAGATCTCGTAGAGTCCTGCCTCGGGGGCTTCTAGATAACCTTCCCAACGGACGCTGTAGTGATCTTTTGGAACACCCGGCATCGGCTCGCCTTCGCTCGAAAAATTCAGCTCATAATCCGCACGTTGCCGCACGTAGCGCTCGAAGTTTTGCCCTGCATAATAACGCCCCGTGATGCCGCCTTTTGCGGAACCTGTTGGCAACGCTGCCGCCGCAAAATGTGGAGGGCGCATCCACAACCAACCCCCGACCGCAAGCGCAACCACGCCTACCAACGAACCGATCCACACCAAACGTCGGCGCTTTTCTCCGCGTGTGCGTTCCGTGACATCCGCCCAATCGGTGCGTACGCGCTTTTTTATCGCTTCGGCGGCCTGTTGCAGCGGGTACATCAATTGATCGATCTCTAGGTCGTTTTCCCCATAACTTTGCGTCACCACAACGGAAAGGGCTTGGTGACGCCCCACAAAAGACCGAATCTGTAAGGGATACGCAGCAAAAGACAATGGAAACCATTTGCCATCCCCGCAGATCTCGCGTTGAAAGATCCCCCAACTCTCTGTATCCGAGCGAAAGACGCGGCCATCACACGCAAATCCCCAACGCACCATCTGGAGAAACAACACCTCCAACTTGCGGGCGATCAACCATGTATGCAGTCCTGTTGTCGTGAATTCTTGCTCCAACAACCACAGCACCCGCAAGATCTCGTCCATCGCCGCGTGTACATAGCGACGGGCCGATACAAGGCTTTTTGCACGCAATCCCTCCAATGCACGCAACAGCCGTGCGTCTGGGTCTTTTCCCAACGCCATGAGGTCGTCCGATTCTTGAGAGGACAAAAACAACGGCTCGATCCAGATCCGTCCGCCCAACGTCGCTTTTGCGATCTCCTCTAAGACTGCGGTGTTCTGTTCTAGCCGATACTCCGATACATGGAACACCATACGGTACGCTTGCCAGTCTCCCCATCCTTGATCTTCCCCCAACAACGGCTCTTTGGAGACTGACAGCGGTTCAACCTGTACTTCGCGGATCCACGCAAAACGCGACTTTAGCTCACCCACCAAACGATCGATCATCCCGAAAGATCCTTTTCAACACACTACCTCGCGCCCCAATCGGCGCATTCACCTCGCTAAAAAAGCGCAACATACACGAACCTTCCCCCCAAAAACAAGACCATCCACGCTCAACCCCCTTTTTCCGCGCCTCGATCCGTCTTCCTCACCTCCGCCGTCTCTCCGCCTCCACAGGACTCTTGCCACCCTTCGCCGTTTCTCCTATCGTCACTCAAGTCAAGAAAAGGCCGTCTTCTTCACACGATCAGAGCGGGCAAACCATGCAAACAGGCCAAATCACCTCTCCTCACCGCAGTGATACGCCTTTTTTGGAGTTTCGCGATATCCACAAAGCCTTCGGAAAGCTCCAAGTCCTTAAAGGTATCCATTTCTCGGTGTATCGGGGAGAAACGGTTTCTTTGGTCGGAAATTCTGGAACAGGAAAATCGATCCTCGTCAAGATGTTGATCGGCCTTGTCAAGCCCGATCAGGGCGATATCTTGGTCGAAGGCCAGCGCGTCAACGACTTGCGCGAAACGGAGTGGATGCCCCTGCGCAAGCGGCTTTCGATGGTCTTCCAAGCCAACGCGCTGTTTGATTCGTTGACGGTGTACGAAAACCTTGCTTATCCGCTGCGTGAAAACGACAGCGTCCCCGAAGAAGAGATCCGAAAGCGTGCAGCCCGTGTTCTTGCCGATGTCAAACTCCCGGGTATCGAAGCGCTTTATCCTTCTGAACTTTCGGGGGGGATGCGCAAGCGCGTCGGGTTTGCGCGAGCCATCATCACCCAACCCGAATGCGTTTTGTACGACGAACCCACCGCTGGACTCGATCCGATCAGCACCACCGTGATCGATCGGATGATTCGACGTTTCCAACGTGATCTCGGAGTCACGTCGATCGTGATCACCCACGATCTCAAAAGCGCCGTCAGTGTAGGAGATCGAGTCGCTCTTTTGCATGACGGCGTGGTCTGGGCCGTCGCTCCGCCCGATCAAATCCTCGTTGATCCTGACCCTGTCGTCCAGCGTTTCTTTGAAGGCTACCAGATGAGCAAAAAGATCCTCGGCTGATCTTGCGCAAACATCACGCCACAGCCTGCGACTTGCCGTTGACAGCATTTGTGTGATCCAGTATCGTCTGCGTTTTCCCAAAGATGCAGGTGATTCGCGATGTCGACAACGCATATTCCCCCGTACCTTCGCTTTCTTCCCCCTACGCTTCTTGCCCATTTAAACGCCTCCGCCGATCCCGTTGTGGCAGTCCCGGGGTTGTCTCGTACGCCCGGACTTTCCGAACAATTTGGCCGTATTGAAACCGATGACGCCATGCGTTTTGTGGTCGCACTTTACGAACAAGTGCGCGATCCCTTGTGTGCGATCTTGCTGCAACGCCAAGAAGATCGGGCTTTTGTGGATCAACAGACCTTGGCGTGTGTCGAACACAACCAATGTCGCGATTATCGTGCTGCTTCTTATGAAACGGTGATCGGAAAGTCCGATCACAACGGGCGTATCGTCGTTGGACCTTCTTTACAACCACTGCCCACCCACATCGTCGACATCCCTCCCTCAATGCAAGGCGAACACGTCACCTTGTTTGGTCCCCCTGATGATCCACGCATGGCGATCAACGCGATGAATTCGCTGCATCGGCGTTTGCCCAACGAACCTGCGATCATCGCTCGGCTTGTCGAAGAAAGCGGCCAGATGCCCCGCTGGGGCGCGGATAACGAAGATTCGATGACGCCGCTTGCGCCAACGCTACTTGCCGCAAATGCCCATCTTCTCGGCTGTTATGATGGATCGCTAACCTACGACGACCCGACGACTGGACGCCACTACGCCATCGCCTCTACAGGCTTGGCCAAAGCCATCAAGCGCATCCCCGGTCTGGCGTTGCCCGATGGACACCATCTTTGGCACGGTCAACCTCTGCCACTTCATCTCGTCGACTTTGCGCTTCAACTCTTCCACAACTGGCGTTATCCCGAAGCCTTGGTCTTTTACGTCCCCAAGCTCGAAAGCGAAGAAGAAGCCGCCTACTTCAAAACCCTGATCCGCTGCGCCGAAGAACAACTTCAAACGCTTCATCCTTCTTACGAGATCGGCTCGATCCGCTTGTTTGTGGTCTTTGAACATCCACGGGCGATCTTTCGCATCCGAGAGATCGCAGAAGCACTCACCCCGTATTTTCTAGGTGGATCGCTTGGATGGCATGACTTCCTTGCTTCTACTGCGCGGTTATTCCGCCATGATCCCAACTACCGCATCCCCGTAAAAGCCGATCCCAACATCGTGATCAACCGCATCAAAGCCTCTCACGATCGGCTCGTCCGTGAACTCACGCCCATCCAAGGCATCAAGATCGGCGGGATGTACGGCATCCTTTACGAAGACGGTGATCCCCGATCCTTCGAAGTTTGCATGGTCGGCTATATCAAAGACGTTGTCACCCAACTCAAACGCGGACTCGACGGCTTTTGGGTGGCTCACCCCAACTTTGTGCGAATCGGCATCGCGCTTGTCGAAGCATGGCGACGCCGCCAACGCGATCCCCAAAACACCGATCTCCACGAACTGATCTGCGCACTTGTCCCAAGCCCCACCGAACAAGCGCCCTTGCTGCGATTCGTCAACGGCCCCGATATCGCTGGTCTCTCCGAGGATGATCCGCTTTACCTTCGCGGAATCCTCGCCGCCGATCTCGCTGTCTCCGATGTGATCGCCAATGATCACCCCGACGAAGTTCGCTACAATATCTTTCAAGCCCTACAATATCTTGCCGATTGGCTGCGCGGAAATGGCTGTGTGGCCCTTCCTGCCGCCATGACCAACGCTTCTGGTGAAAGCGTCTTTGTGCGTGTCATGGATGACCTCGCCACCACCGAACGCTCCCGTTGGGAACTCTGGGCCGAAGTCGCCCACAAGCGCGTCTCTTTGCAGACCTTTGAGCGCCTTCTTTCCGAAGAAGTCGACTTTTTGCGTGAAGGTCGGCAAACGCCCACCAAGCGCGTTCAGATCCGATGGCAAGGCGAGTGTGCGCGTTGGTATCCCATCGCAATCAAGCTCTTGCGCCAACTCGTCACCGATCCCGAACCCGTCGAATTTGTCTCTGAACTGCTCTTGCCCTTCACCTTTGACGTGATCCGAAACGCCGAAGATCCGTGGGCTGCCGCTTGCTCTCTTTGTCCCAACCACTACAACGAGGCACCCCATCCCTCTGACCTGTAAAAATCCGTCTACCGCGAACACGGCTTTTTTTGAGCCAACTGCGTAACTCCTATCCTATTCAAATCAACCGAGCGTTTTTGCTCACAAGTCACTTTTGTACCTTTTCGATTTTTTTCGATTTCTTGAACTTGGCGATCAGACGCCGTATCGCCGAACACAGAACACACGGAGATCTGCCGATGGAAGGCTATATTCTTGACTGGTTCAACTTGTTCTTTCGCTGGTTTCACTTGATTACGGGGGCAGCGTGGATCGGAACATCTTTTTATTTTAACTGGCTGAATCATAATATTCGCTCTCCTGAAACACCCAAAGACGGTATCAAGGGAGAACTTTTCGCCGTCCACGGTGGTGCTTTTTACCAAGTCCTCAAGTACGACGGCGCGCCCAAAGTTCTTCCCAAAACGCTTCATTGGTTCAAGTGGGAAGCCTATTTTACTTGGATTACGGGCATTTGTTTGTTGACGGTGGTGTATTACTGGGACACCAAGATCTATCTGCTCCAATCGACGGTCGGGGGGCTTCAACC
The DNA here is from genome assembly GCA_963169055.1 of Myxococcota bacterium. Lineage (GTDB taxonomy): Bacteria > Myxococcota_C > UBA6777 > UBA6777 > UBA6777 > JAKLKB01. The sequence goes on along the minus strand of CAUJFU010000471.1, from coordinate 5,777 downwards.
TTGGCAAGCCATCGCGATCAGCGTGGGTTTTATTACGGTCTCGTGGTTGGTGTATGACCTGATGTGCAAGTCCCCTTTGCACAAACAACCGATGTTTCTTGCGATCATTGGGTTGATCTTGTTGACCATCGCCTCGTTTGCGTTGACGCGGATCTATCAGCCCCGCGCAGCCTTTATGCACGTCGGTGTGATCATCGGAACCATCATGGCGGCCAACGTCTTTTTTGTGATCATCCCCAACCAGCGGATCATGGTGGACGCGATGATCGCTGGACAGCCGCCCGATATCTCCAAAGGGGCCGCAGGAGCGATGCGATCGCTTCACAACAACTACCTCACCTTGCCCGTCTTGTTTATCATGCTGAGCAATCATTATCCGATGGTCTTTGGGCATCATCTGAATTGGGCGATCCTTGCGGGGCTTTCGGTGATCAGTATGGGTGTTCGGCATTATTTCAACCTCAAACACAACGGTGAACACAAAGTCTGGATCTTGCCCGTGGCCGCTGTTGCGATGGTTGCGCTGGCCTTGGTCAGCAAGCCCCGTCCTGCCGAGCCTTTCGCTACTTCCCGACCAAGCGGCGCGCATGGCGCACGTGTCACCTTCCAACAGATCCAGCCGATCCTCCAAGTCCGATGTCTTTCTTGCCACGCTGCGAAGCCCAGCTTCCCGGGCTTTCAGGCCCCGCCCCAAGGCATTATGCTCGAACGCTACGAACAAGCGCGTGCTGTCCACGCGAAAATCAAAAGCAGTACCGTCGATTCCCAATACATGCCCCTCGGCAACCTCACCAAGATCACCCCCGAAGAACGCGCTCTGCTCGGGGCTTGGATCCAACAAGGTATGCCCCAATAATCGACCCGTTCTCTCTCCAAACAAGGCCGACTACCACTGCTTTTACTTCTATTGATCGCGAGGTTTTCTTATGTGGGGATTACGCTCCAAACGCATCATCTACCAAGACAGCGTTCAATCCGGCATCTTGCTTGTGGACGGTGAACGCATCCTTGATCTGATCCAAGAACCACCCGTTGACGTACAGGTCGAAGATGTCGGAGAGACCGTCATCATGGCGGGTGGCGTCGATACGCACGTCCACATCAACGAACCCGGGCGCACCACATGGGAGGGATTTGAGACGGCCACAAAAGCCGCTTTGTTGGGTGGCATCACGACATTGATCGATATGCCGCTCAATAGCTCCCCCGTCACAACGACGTCGGCGGCGTTCTCGGCCAAAAAGGCCAGTTATGAGGGCAAACTTTACGCACACACGGGCTTTTGGGCGGGGGTGATCCCCCACCACCTGCACGAACTCGCTGCGCTGCTTGAAGCTGGAACCTTCGGTGGTAAGGCGTTTTTGTGCGATTCGGGGATCGATGAATTCCCTGCGGCTGATTGGGAAACGACCCGTCAAGCCTTGCAGATCCTCAAGCGTTTTGATGCCCCGCTGTTGGCGCATGCTGAGATCGCAAGACCCCTCGAACTCCCCGATCTACCGCCGCGATCCTACCAACGCTTTTTGCGTTCTCGCCCTCCAGCATGGGAGATCGAAGCGATCGCAGGGTTGATCGATCTATGCCGTTCCACCCGTGCGCACGTCCACATCGTCCATCTTTCAACCGCAGAGGCATTGCCGATGATCGCGGCTGCCAAAGACGAAGGGCTTCCGCTGACGGTCGAGACTTGTCCACATTATCTTTGCCTTTACGCTGAGGCGATCCCCGATGGCGCGACACTTTACAAATGCGCTCCGCCGATCCGCGAGGACGCCAACCGCGAAGCGCTCTGGAAAGCCCTTGGGGACGGCTTGATCGACTTTGTGGTCAGCGATCATTCGCCTTGCCCGCCTTCGCTCAAATGCCTCGATACAGGCAGTTTTGCAGATGCGTGGGGTGGGATCTCTTCGTTGGATTTGAGCTTGTCGTTGTTGTGGACCGAGGCTCAAAAACGCGGCTTTGGGATCGAACATCTCGCAAGATGGCTCGCCAAAGGCCCGGCTGCACTGGTAAAACTCTCCCAAAAAGGCACGCTCGCCCCCCAAAAAGACGCCGATCTGATCTTGTGGGAACCCGAGGCCGCTTTTACGGTTGGCGTCGAACACCTCGGCAGTCGGCACAAATGCACGCCTTATCTCGGGATGCCGCTCAAAGGCCGCGTGCAATCCGCTTATCTCAAAGGCCAACTCGCTTACCAACGCGGCGCATGGAAAGCGCATCCCCACGGTGAAGCACTTTTTGCGCAGCACTCCACCCCCTAAATCTTTTTGCCATAATACTTTTTCGTGCGGAGTTTTTGATGAAAATAGAACAGGGTATCGGTATCTCGAATGGTATCGATCTTCTTAGTGAGCAGCTTGGTGGTCGCGCTTTGTTGTGTTCGGATGATTTCTTTGCCGAGATGAACAATCTCGTCAAACCCGGGCGGGGCGTCTTTATCCCCGACAAATACACCGAACGCGGCAAGTGGATGGATGGTTGGGAAAGTCGACGAAAACGTGAAGAGGGCCATGATTGGTGCATCTTGCGCCTCGGTGTCCCGGGTGTAATCTCTGTCCTTGATATCGACACCAACCATTTTCTCGGCAATCATCCCTCGTTTGCATCGGTCGAAGCTTGCTTTGCCCCCGATGCTTCGGAAGATCCACACTCATTGCACGCGCTTCCTTGGAAGCCCTTCCTTGCGCCTGTTTCTTTGCAGCGCGGTTCGCAAAACCTCTTTGCAACGCAACATCCCGAACCTGTTTCGCATCTCAAGCTGCACATCTATCCTGACGGTGGTGTTTCACGTTTCCGCGCTTATGGCCGTCCTACGCCGCTTTGGAAGCCGAGCGAAGACGATCAGCGTTTTCCTCTCGAAGAAGGCGAAGTCGATCTTGCGGCGATGCGCAATGGTGGCGAGCCCTTGGTTTGTTCCGATATGTTCTTTGGGGTGATGTCCAACCTGATCGCCCCGGGTCGCGCTCGGGTGATGGGTGAGGGTTGGGAAACCCGACGCAGCCGACGCCCCGGCTTTGACTGGATCATCGTTAAGCTCGGAGCTGTCGGAGATATCCGCTTTGTTGTGGTTGACACCAACCACTTCAAAGGCAATTTCCCCGAGTCCTTCAGTCTGCACGGCATCTTGGCCCCCGACCTCCAGATCACCGACCTCCAACACAATGATGCCGCTTCTTGGCAAGAGATCCTTTCCCGACGCCCCCTCCAAGCCCACCACGAACATCTCTTCCGCCAAGAGATCCAATCCCCCGGTCCCTTCAGCCATATCAAACTTCAGATCTATCCTGACGGCGGTGTCAGCCGCCTTCGCCTCTATGGGCAACGCACCCCGGGCTAAACCATCAGGCGGTTTCGGAACCTTGTTTGGCGGGGAGTTTTTCTTGCTTGGCGACAACGACTTTGGCTTTGGGTTCGGGGAGGAGGACGCCCAAAGACAAGACGATGCTCACGATCAGCAGCAGAAGGTGTTGCAACATCCAAGAACCCACGTTGGGGAACAGCCCATAATCATTCAACACCCATCCCAAGGTCGCAAAGAAGGCGATGGTGAGCAAGATCCCCAATCCACCGATCTTTCGGCGTGTGCTGCGCAGAAACCAAAACCACCCCCCCAACAACAAAACCCCAACGAAGGCTTTGAGAGAGTGGGGGCCGACCAGCTTTCCAGCACCAAAGAACCCATCCCACCAAGGTTTCAGAGCCCAATGGTAATAAGAGGCCCCTTCGGGATTGTAGGTCAGATGCACCAACACAAATACGAGAACGAGCCGTAGATTGCGGAAGAACCGAATGATTCGACTTCCATCATTCGTCATGGTTCGCTCCTTTTGAAAAGATATCAACGAGATCCTGCGGGATATCTCGATGGGGTGGTTGTGTTAGAGGCCGCTTGGTTGGTGCGGCCTTCTGCGTTGACCCCATGCCGATAAGTGCCAAGGGCGACGGGGTTGTCCAACTTTTGAACAGGTGCTTTGTGCGGATCACGAACGCTTCTTTCTTTGTGAGGGGCGCAGCGTTGCCTAGGCGGGGGAGGCGTTTTTTGACACGGTAGGTCGTGTCTTTGCGCGATGCAAGACACCCCAACCCACTCTCTCCTCAAAAGGCAAGGCAAAATGTTTGTTGTTTTGGTTTGCTTTCGAATTCTTTCTCGCTGGACCCTCTCAAACGGCGCACAATCTAGCCTCTTTCTTACCTTCTGACAAGCGATCAACAACGTCTGGCACAATATCTGCGTAATGGGCCACCAACTCCCCAAGATCGCAGACATCTTGGACAGATCCAACAAAACCATCCATCGAATACCGATCGCATACAAAGAAAGGGAAACGCCATGAACGCCTTCCACACGCCCAACCCCAAGACCCTCGAACTTCCTCAAGATATCGAACAACTCACCTCCCTGTTGCGCCGCGCACAACAACGCCTCCAACAAGCCGAAGCGCGCATCCTCCAGTTACAAACCGCGCTCGATCAAGCCGTCGCTGAAAAACAGGCGCTTGATCAGACTCTTTCTCAAAAACACACCGCAACCCAAAAGATCGACGATCCACACTCGCTTTCGCTGTCTTGGCTCCCCCAAGAAATCCCACCACTCGATCTCCTTCAAGAAACCCCCCTTCCCTTCGCTCCGTCCGTTTCTTCCAAAGAGGCCCTTTCGCTTTCGTGGGATCTCAGTGCCGAGATCGACGGCTTCTTTGGCTCTTCGCACGACGACACACAACCCGTCCCCAAAGAAACTCCGATATTTCCGGGGGATCAGTTTGCTTTTTCTCCTGAAAAACGCGCTCAATTTGCCGCTCTTTCTGCGCACAACAAGCCGTCACAACCGCCTTTTGCGGAGACCATCCCCCAGCCGCTTGTCTCCACGTCCTCTCATCGCCTTCAAAACCTCAGCGAAGAAACCATCGAATCCAGTCTGCGCGAACTCGCTCACGAATTGAAAAAGTCACCTACCCCTGCTCCTCAAAGCCACGCATCCAAAAACGCCGATCCGATGGCGACTTTCTGCGATCCTGATGCCGCCGTCAAACACTTTGATCAACTTCAAGCCTTGCGCGCTGTGTTTGCTCACAAACAAGCTGCGGCCTCTTCCTTCTCCTCAAACAAAACCCCGTCCCAAGGCGATATTCGCGCTGCTTCTTGCGAACGCTCTTTCTCCACTCCCTACTCATCGCACGAACAACGAACACCACCCCCACCGCATTACGCATCCTCCCCATCACAAGGGAAACTCCCCGTTGTTTCCCTTGATGTTCCCCAACACATCGAGACCGTTTCTTCTCCTTTCGAGCCGATGCCTCGGCGGATCTTGCCCGTCGATCGCACCGTCGATGCCGCCTTCCAAGATATCCTCCCTCTCCTTCGCAAATAACCCCAGATTCTTTTGAACATCGCTACCATCATTGCGTCTATGGCCATCGCAGGAGCGCGGGATGTATCTTGGCGGCATGCAGAGACTCACAAATCAGGACTGCGTGTCCCGCGTATCGAGGAACATCACCGACTTTTGCTTCAGTAGGTCCCGGGTTCGAGTCCCGGCGGAGGCCCAAAACCTCCGTAGCTCAGCGGCAGAGCAACTGGCCTCAAAGGGTCCTGGGTTCGACTCCCAGTGAGGGCATGCGCCTTCATAGCTCAGCGGGTAGAGCATCTGACTGTTAATCAGAAACAACCTCCTTTTTGGTTCCTTGGAGTGGTAAGCCAGCCGAAGACGCGGGCAGACGCGGTGCGTGGTGGGCTGTTGTGGTCGCAAAGTGCATCCAATCTTTCTTTTCTTCCCG
>CAUJFU010000470.1 GCA_963169055.1 Myxococcota bacterium | reverse complement strand
TTGCACTTTCATTTCTCGACGGCGGCGGAGCGCTTCCTTTTTGGAACACCCTTGTTCTTGTCGTGATCTGCCTGAGTACTTGGACCACCGCATACAAATTGTTTCAAAACGATCAAGATATCGTGTGGACACCCATCTTTTGGTTTTTGATTGCCTACGGGGTTTATCTTGGGTTTGGTTCGATGATCATCCTCTTCGGGCCGCAAGAAAGTCTCGAATACATCAATACTATCTATCCTACTGATCAAGCCACTCTCTTGCGAGTTAATCTGCTTAATCTTACAGGCTTGTGGATCTCTCTGTCTTCTTTTCTCGTTCTGTCCTTCTTGTTGCCGCCACAAAAAACAGCCCTCGTGCATGAAGCCAAAAACCTCCGCCAAGCCAAGTTTTTGGCTCTCGTTTTCCTTGGCGTGGGGGGTGGCATCCACTATCTTTTCATCGTTCCGCATTTTTTTGGGTTGACCGACACCCCCTTGCCGGGGGCGATCGCAAACTTCCAATTGCTCCTTTATATCAGTCTTGTCTTGATCTCTTATCTGCGGATCAAAACCAACGGATGGCTCTGGAACGCGATTTTCTTTGTGTTGTTGCCTCTTGAAGCTGTCACATCCTTTCTGACTTACAGCAAACAGGCCTTTCTTACCATCCCCATCCTCATCGGTCTAGGCAGCTTTTTGGCTCACAAAAACATCAAAAAACTTGCTTTACTTGGCGTCGCAACGGCGATTCTTTATTTGTATATCAAACCCATCATCGGCGATGCTCGGGAAGAACATACCCACTACGTCGAACAAGCGAAGATCGCGCCTTTTTCGACACGGCTAGAAGTCATTTGGCGCGTTGTCACAAAACAACACTCTTCATCCAACGAAGACAGCGAGGACAAAGCCCCGATGGGGTGGTGGATAAGACTTTGTTATACCAACGTACAAGCCTTTGTTCTCAACGAGGTCTCTCTCGGAAATACCGTCAATACTTACGAAAACTGGCCGTATGTTTTTATACCTCGGCTGTTGATGCCAGACAAACCCGTGATGACAGATATGGGCACAGATTTTACCGAGATGATCAACGGAACACGTTCCAGCTCGACGGGTTTGGGCGTGTACATGGAAGGCTACTGGAACGCCCGCTTGTTGGGGGTCGTAAACGTTTCGATCTATATCGGAATCATTCTTGCCTTGTTGTCTTATCAATCTTTGTTTTTTATTCGCCATCGCAAATGGCTCTATATCCCGCTGAGCTTTATGGCGGTACAGATCGGAATGGGCGGCCCAACCTCTTGGTTTCTCCCCGCTTTTGTCGGCAGTTTGCCTTTGTATTTTGGCTATTATGTGATTTTTTGGTTTTTGGCCAAATTAAGGATCGTCCCAGGCTGATAGCGAAAGCCGACTAAATAGTCGACGAATCCAGCACCGAAGATCTCGAATCCTTTGGGCTTTTTCTTTTCACGATTTCATCGACTCTTCGGCGCGTTTCTGGAGAACAACCGTCAAATTGGGATCCAACGGTAGCCGTTCAGAAAAATACAGATAACCGATCATTTGCTCGGCCATTGCGCGGGCTTGATAAATCAAATGCCAACGAATTCTCTTGTGCAACGGTCCAGTCACCACACGCGCTGCGTTATCAACGCTTTTTACAACAAACCCTGACATCAGGCCGATTTGCTTCATGCTGTAGGGGGTGAGAGTGCTTTGGTGAGTGATATCGCCGTGTTGATATACCCGACCAAATGGGCTTTGGCCGTTTGGAAACCGCGCAAGAACTTCCCCGCCTTCCTTCAATAGTCCTGAAAAATTTTGAAAATAAAGGATTAATTCGTCACGCGTCAAATGCTCGAATACATCGAACGCCACAATCAAATCAAAAGGCCCCGCCAACGTTCCGGTCTCCACCAGCTGAGGCAAAAAACCTTCGTACACAGTAGGATGGCGCTGTCTCACATGTGCGCAAAGCTCGGGGATGATCTCGATCCCTGTCGCCTGCGCTCCTTGTTGATGCGCCCAGTCCAAAAAAAAGCCTTGGCCAAAGCCGATCTCCAGCACGCGAATCCCTGAGCGAAACGCGACGCGCCGCATCTCCATCGTATAAAGGGCAGCCAACTCAGGGGAGATCGTTTGTTCCTTTGAAGAAAGCAACCATTCCTTCAGCGAAAGGTAATGCTCATCATATTTCTTTTTGGGCTCCTGAGAAAAAGGCACTTTTGTTTCCTTTCTTGGCAACTTTTGTCAAAACCTTGCGCTCAACGATTCGGTGACCAAGCGCAACGAAAGCCGAGATCCCTTGCGCGCTTCCACACAGGCTCGTTGTCACGCGCATACGTGCGCAGTTTCCACTCTTCGCGTGCGGAAGAAAGCCATGATCCGCCTCGCACGACCCGCTCGCGACAGTTAGGAACTTCCTTGATCGGGTTGTGCAACGGCAGATAACGATACGCTTCTTTTTCGTAGCAATCGGCAACCCACTCACGCACATTTCCTGCCATATCATAGACTTTATATGGGCTTTTGCCTTCCTTTTGTTGCGCACGCACGCTTGACAGCAAACCCAACCGACAGCGGCGATAATTGAGTCGCCGACAATCGAGCGCTGCCTCTCCCCACGGAAAGCGCCGACCATCGATCCCTCGCGCTGCTTTTTCCCACTCTGCTTCGGTCGGCAAACGTTTTCCCGCCCACACACAGAAACGCCGCGCTTCTTCCCAAGTCACCCTTGTGATCGGCATTTCTGGCGAGTCTTGTTCTGTGCGAACGCGACGGCAAGCACCTGCATTGACACAACGATCATATTGTTGGATGGAAACCTCGTTGCGATCGAGCCAATAGCGATCCAAAGTAATCCGCTCACGCGGTGCATAAGAAAAAACATCGTTGCGCGAGCCAAAGCCCCGCCAGAAGGGGCCTTCGGGGATGTCGATCATGATCATATCAGGGACTTTTTCTTGCGGATACGTCGTTGCGATCTGCGGTGTGGGCGAGGGAGGCTTGGTGCGTGGCTCGATCTTTTGCTGCACTTGAACTGAAAGCCGCATCCAAGCACTCTTGATTCGACCCCATCCTAGCGCCCCTGCACCCGCAAAGATCAACAACAGGGCCAGCAGGACCAACCCCCACGGAACAGAGGAGCGGCGCTTTCT
>CAUJFU010000469.1 GCA_963169055.1 Myxococcota bacterium | reverse complement strand
GGGAGCCAACCCCCAAGGCGAACAGGTGTCCCACGCAACAGCGAGCGCAGAAGTTCTTGCGCAACCTCTGTTCCTTTGGGCCATTCGGCCCACGCGCCTCCTGCGGCGATTTGGCGTTTGTTTGCGAGATCGTAAGCTGCTGCTTGAATCCACAAACGCGATTGCACCCGCTTGGTTTGCGCGATCACCAACATCTCACCGCCTGTCAATTGGCCCAAAGCAAGGACACTTGCGGGGACTTCGGCTTGTTCATGGCTTCCGTTGTCTACTGCGCTTTGCCCTAATTTTTGCCAGTTGGCGAGTCCCGACAAGGCTTTGACTTGAGCCTCCCATGCCTCGGGGCCTTTGATGCGCACACCGCGACCCCAAGAGACATATCCTTGGCGTCGCACCGAGATCAGATGTTCGCCTTCGGACAAATACACCCGCAACGGCGTCAAACCGCGAAATCGACCGTTGATAAAGACCGCAGCATCGGTCTCTGCGCTGATCTTGATCAGATGCTTGGGCAATTTTTTGGTTTCCTCTTCCGCCAGTTTGAAGATCTGTAGCTTGTCTTCTTCGGTCGAGATCCCTGCCAACGTTGCTGTGGGTTGAAACACCAACGCCTGTCGAAATGACGCGATGCCTTGGGCGCGTTGTCCGTTCAGCAAATAGCCGACGCCGATGTAAAGCAGGGCTTGGGCGAGCGGTTTGATATCGGTGGTGTAGGCGCTGGCTTCTTTATAGTGTCGAATGGCTTTGGTGAATTGGCGAAATGAGGTCTCAGGATTCAGTTCTTCGTAGGCTTTTTTTCCCGCCGCAAAGGCTTTTGCTGCCTCAGACAAGGCGCTGCTTTGGTCTTCGGGGATTCCGCCCAAGCAGAGGGAGCTTTCGCGGTGGCGTACTCCCAACGACTCGCTCCATACGCCTTCTAGCCATGCGTTGTTTGCGCCCGTCTTGTCGAGAGAAGACACGACCACAGAAACGTCCGCTGTCTTTTGCGCATACACCGACGTTTGCGTACATACCGTTCCCCACCCCACCACGCACAAGAGGAGTCCATACCCAACGCGACCCAAACAACGACCCACCATCCACATGCCTCCAACCCAAGCGGCTTTTCGGGTTGTCTCTCTCCCAGAAAGATCCGTTTGGACTATCGTTTTGTCTGCTTCGTGCTTATCGAAGATCCCTCAAACTGTCAACTCTCGCTGTGTGCCTTCCCGTAAGATGCGCACGATCTTGCGCCAGCGATCGTCGTGCAATCACACTGCGATGTCGGGGAAGTTGAGCATCACGCCCCCGCACCCCGATGCTAGGTGGGTTTGAGCACCACACCCACATCGCGGCATCTGGTGGGCTTGATCACCATATATCGAAAGAGCGGCGTTTGGCGGGTTTGTGTCGGTGTTTGGGGGGGATGCGGGAGCGTCGTGCTTTGGGGGGCCGAGAGCGCTTTGGCCGTGCGGTGTCTCTGGAATGACGGGCTTTTGTGGACTTGGCGTGTGGGCGATTGGCGTTCTGTGCTAGGCGGCGGGTGCGTTTGGCCGAATGAAGAGCGATCTTGGTTTTTTGTTTGGGCTTTGCGGCGTTGCGTGGGAGGGGAAGTTTTTTGGCGACGTGCGTTTTGTCCGCATCTGCGAGCTTCATCACATGGGAGATCGGGGCAAATCGCAGCGGCTCGCCTGTATGAACTTCCAAATAGATCAAGGAGCCCCGAACGATCTCGCTCCATGCGGGGGCTGCGGTGCATCCGCCGTACTTGCAGGGGCTTTTGGGTTCATCGATTACAACAAGTACGGTGATTCGGGGCTGATCCACAGGCGCATAACCCACAAAAGAACCGATGCGATCTTTCCCGTAGCCTCGCCCTCCCGGGATGGGCTTTTGTGCGGTTCCTGTCTTTCCGCCTGCACGAACGCCTTCGACTCGTGCGGATTTCCCCGTACCATCCGGCGCTCCGATTACAGATTCCATCATTAGGCCGACACGTCGGGCCACATCGCTCGATATCACGCGACGTGGGGCCGTTTCAAACTTGCGTGTGACCTTGCCTTCTGGATCGATGATCTGCTTGAACAGGCGGGGCTTGTAGTACAAACCGTCGCTGGCGATGGTGTTGATCGCGGCTGTTAGTTGGATCGGTGTGACGGCGATCCCTTGGCCAAACGCGATATTCGCAAGGCCGATCTGCGACCAACGATGGGGAGAACTCAGGATGCCTCGGGATTCCCCGGGAAGACCGATATCTGAGCGCTCTCCAAATCCGAAGGCTTTGAGTTGTTGATGAAAACGCTCTTTGCCCATCCGAAAGCCGAGCTTGGCAGAGCAGATATTGCTGGAGTATTTGATGATCTCCAACGGTGTAAGTGGCCGTCTCTTCGGATGATCGTCGCGGATCGTTCGGCGTCCGATCTGCATCCGACCGCCTTCGTCGTGGATGCGTTCTTCGGGTTTGACCAGCCCCATACTCATGGCGGCAGCCATCGTGATCGGCTTCATCGTCGATCCCGGCTCAAAGGGGTTCGACAAGGCCGCGTTATTGCGGATCACAGCTTGTGCTTCGCTAAACTTGTTTGGATCAAAGTCTGGTTTCACCACCAGCGCCAAGATATCGCCGCTGTTTGGCTCCATCACGATCGCAATACCGCGCTTGGCCTGCGTCTTTTCCATCGCCCGCTTCATTGCTCTTTCCGCGATGTATTGGATGCTTTTGTCGATGGTCAGAACCAAGTCGGCACCGCGTTTGCGGGCCAACTCCAGATCCTTCGCCCGCAAAAGCTGGCGACCTTGTGGATCGCGCATTCGTCGGATCGATAGAGACTTGCCCCGAAGCAGCGGTTCCATCGCCAACTCCGCAGCTCCCAAACCTTTGCCGTCGCTGCCCACTCCTCCTAGCAAATGGGCGGCCAATCGGCCATTTGGATAGACGCGTTGGCTTTCGGACTCGAAGCGCAGCTTTTTAGAAAAGGGCAATTGGCGAACGGCTTGGGCTTCGTGCTTGCTGATACGGCGTTTGATCCAGACAAAAGAACCGTCGCGGGTGAGTTTCCAGTACAGCTCTTGAGGCGAAAGATCGAGGATACGTGCCAATTGCCTCGCGGCATCGAGTTCTTGGGAGATGAGGCGTGGGTTGGCGACTAACGAATCCACGATCACACTCAACGCAAGAGGAGCCATCTTGCGATCGTAGATCGTGCCGCGTTGGGCTTGTTGTCGGATGTAGATGTATTGCGTTGCGTGAACCAAGGACAACAACGACTCGCGCTGTTTGACTTGGAGTTGATAAGAACGGTAGCCCAAGATCGAAAAAAGGGCAGACAAGAAGCACATCACCCAGATGATGCGCTTGCCCGAACCAAAAGCTGCGTTGGGGACGGGATAAGGCGTGTTGGTTTGGCGTGTCGAGGAGGGAGTGGGTTTTGATGACATGACGTTCTCCAAGGCGACCCATCGGAGGAGGGGTTGTGTCTTTTGGTGAGCGGGGGCAGGGCGGGCAGGATCAACGCGCAGAAGAGTGGGAGATGTTGCGCTGTGCGAGATGAACCCCTGTTTGAGAGCGCATTTCTTTGTTGGGCAGTCGAACGATCAAGTGGCGTTTGGGGGCCACCAGACCGAGCTTTTGGATGGCCATCGGCATCAGTCGCTCGGGCGCGACCAGCTCGGCCCATTCTTTTTCGAGGTGGCGGCGTTCGATTTGGATGGCAAGGACTTGCTTTTGGGTCTCACCCAAGGCCAGCCGCAATCGCATCGTGTCGGCGTGTAGGCGGATGTGATGCAACGCAAACCCCGTAAACACACAAATACACAAGCCGATAGCCAACCAATACAGCCATTGTCCCCGACGTTCCTCGGGAAAAGCGGTCTGCCATACGCTCGGTTGTTCGATGTGGCTTTTGAGCAGCTCCCGATCCGAGGGAGCCCGATGAAACAGTCCTGTCAATCCCTTCATGTTTTTCCCTGTATCCCTTGCCCATTCAAAGAAGAAGTCATCCGAGCCGCGCTTGGCGGTAAAGTGGTGTGCTGTCGCCCCACACCAGCGAGAGGTCGCGCACCTGAAAAGCCAAGGTCCCTCGGCTTTTGATTCGGTTCCTCTTTTTGTAGCCCGTCCTGCCCCCAAGCACAAAAAATCCGCATTAACGTTTTTTGGCAGCACGCAAGAGCGCGCTGCGTGCGCGTGGATTCTGCTCGATCTCTTCTTCTGATCCTGTGATCGGCTTGCGATGCAACAAAGAAAAAGTCGGATCATCCCGATCCATCAACGGAACATTCGGATCATCCGTTCCTGTCGCAAGCGCACGAAGGCGCTGCTTGACGCGCCGATCTTCGAGAGAGTGAAACGAGATGATCGCGATCTGTCCTCCTGAAACCAACCAAGCAGGAAACCGCGCAAGAAAGGCGTCGATGTGTTCAAACTCTCGATTGACGGCGATCCGCAACGCTTGAAAACACCGTGTCGCGGGATGCACCCGGCCTTTGGGGGTACGGCTCCCAAGCACGCTCTCAAAACAATCCAACAATTGCGCTGTTGTTTCGATGCGTTCCTGCTCGCGCCAACGCAAGATCGCTCGCGCCACCCGCTTGGCTTGGCGCTCCTCGCCCCACTCTCGAAACCATCCTGTGAGTTCTTCTTCGGAAGCTTGATTCACCAAGTCGGCGGCTGTTGGGGTGTCTTCGCCTGTTTGTGCAAAGCGCATGTCCAACGCCCCGTCCATCCGAAAGCTAAAGCCTCGCTCTGCTGTATCCAGTTGGTGGCTACTCACCCCCAAATCCAACAAGATCCCATCCACCTGTGCGGGCCAGCCGATCGCCGCAAGATGCTGATCCAATCGCGCATAACTCCCTTGCCGTAGATGTACCCGATCGCCAAACCGCGCCAATGTTTTCCCTGCTTCTGCAAGCGCATCCAGATCGCGATCCAGCCCTAACAACCGAACATTCGGGTATCGCTCCAATGCTGCCTCACTGTGTCCTCCACCCCCCACCGTTCCATCCACAAGGTACTTGGCCCCGGAATAAATCCAGCCCTCCAAGGTTTCTTCGAGCAAAACAGGCCGATGCCAAGGCTTTGACTCGCTTCGTTGATCCTTCTGTGTTCGCTCGATCATCTTTGGTTTGTTTCCTTTTTCTTTCTTTTTCAAGGAGTTCAATTCATTCTTTGCATCAGGGGCTTGGAAATCCAACGCGACAACGTATACATTCCTTTGCTTTCAACAAGGCTCCCTTACTCTTGTCGGCGATAGAAAGGCTTTTTTCAGATGAGCAAAAAGAAAAACGTAACCTCTCCCCCCGTCTCTTCCCCTACCTCTACCAAAAAAACCGCTCAGGCCCCCGAAGCAAAAGCTGCTGGTTCGGCCTCCTCGAAAAATGCCAGCACCTCGGCGGCTTCAAAAGCCAAAAAGCCCGCCATCAAAGAAGAGATCCTCATCGAATCCACCGAAGTGATCCGTGAAGGCAACGTCACCATTGTCAAGACCGAAACCATCGAGATTATCGAAGTCGAAAGCTCTAAAAAGCCCGTTCCTGTAAGCGCATCCGAAGCTGCCCGCGCACGCATCGCCGAAGGCAACGCGACCCTCGAACAAGCCGCACAACACTTCCAAGACGGCAACTATCCCGAAGCCCGAAAGCTGCTTGTTGATCTTGCCGAAAAACACAGCAGCCTCGAGATCCGCGAACAAGCCACCGATCTGCTTTCGCGCATGGAAATGGATGTGCGCACCCTGATGGTCGGCGCTGTCGGGATGGTGATGCTTCTTCTGATCCCCACCATCGGCTTTGCTCGCGCTTTGTGGATGGTTCCCGTCCTCTTCCTGATCTTGCTCATCGATCCCAATCTCTTCCGCGCACCCGAACAAAACGATTAAGGATAGAACTTT
>CAUJFU010000468.1 GCA_963169055.1 Myxococcota bacterium | reverse complement strand
TGGGGGACGGATACGGTGGGTGTGGTGTACGGAACGGTCGGGATGATCGCCTCGATCGGAGGTGGTATGATGGGTGGGGCGGCGATTGCACGGTGGGGATTGAGGCGTTGTGTGTGGCCGATGATGTTGTTGATGAATGTTCCAGATCTGTTGTATATGGCCTTGGCATGGGGGTTTGGTGGCGGGCATCTGTTTTGGGTGTATGCGTTTGTGGGGTTCGAGCAGTGGGGGTACGGTGTTGGTTTTTCGGTGTTTACGGTGATCTTGATGCGGGTGTCGCGCCAAAGCGATTATCGATCGGCGTTTTTTGCGATTGCTACGGCATTGATGGCGTTAGGGCTGATGTTTCCCGGGGGAGTGAGTGGTTGGTTGCAGGGGAGGGTGGGGTACGGTGCTTTTTTTGGGTTGGCGTTTTTGTTCTCAGGTGTGGGGATGTGGTCGGCGTGGATGCTGCCGATGAGGTTATGGGAAGAAGAAGAAAAAAGACGAGAAGAAGTTGTGGCTTGAGTCAAGGGGCAAAAAGCGTGTATAACAAGGCACGATGCCCCTTCACAAGAGGGCGATAACAAGGCACGATACCCTCCACACGACGGGAGTCGAAGGCGAGTCCTTGGTTGAGCGTGGTGTCGCAGGATACGGCGAGAAGGCGAGATCGCAAGCGAATCAATAGCGAGGCTTTTCGGGAGCGCAAGTGGCGATGCAATCGAAGACAACAACAGAGGATCGGGTGATTCCGATCGCTCTTGATCTGGGTCGCACATTTTGGGTGATGGCGCGGCTAGATGCGCAAGGACAACCCGAAGTGGCGAGTTTGGGGGATCGGGGTTTGATCGCCGCAGTGATCTCGTCTTATCAAGACGAAGTGTTGATCGGCCAACATTACAGCGAAGTCGATGGGATCGAGCCTTTGATGGATATCTACAAAAGCCTGCAAGGAGATCCGCGTTCGTTTGGTGGGGACAGTCGATTTGTGCGGGGCTATGGCGAGCGGATGGAAGTGTGTATGGGGGGGCAGTGGTACACACCCGCAGAGTTATTTGGTCGGCTGGTTGGTCATGTGGTGGGGATGGTGAAAGAGCATTGTTCTCCAAACGAACCGCTACCGTTGGTGTTGGCTGTTCCTCCCGACATATCGGCCACAGAGCAAAGTCAATTGCGCGATCTGCTTGAACAACACGAGGCGCGTTTGGTGGGGTGGTGTTCGGCGTTGGAGGCGACGGCTCTGAGTGTGCGCGAACTGCGCGAGCGTCCGCATCATCTGTCGCTGGTGGCGCATGTGGAGCGAGGGGCTTTTTCGATCGGAGTGGTGGAGATGGAAGGCGGTTATCCAACGTTGTTGCAGTCAAGAGCGTTTGAATGGCCGTCACAGTCGCCTTTTCCGATCGAGCGTGTTCCAGCGACGATCGATGAATTGTTGTTGTTGTTGGAAGAACATCACGCGCTGCGTCAAGATGATCTGCAAGGCGTTTTGGTCAGCGGCGAAGAAGCATGGGTGCCGCATCTGGAGTCTCTGGTGTTGCAAAAAGTCTCTTGTGATGGGGTAGCGATCGAACGGCCCCATCTCGCAGCGGCGATGGGAGCGGCAGCTTTGGCGGGGATGTTGCAAGATGGCCTGTTTTTGCGTCCGTCTTTTCCGCAAGGCGAGATGTCGCAGTGGACCTTGCATGGGGTCGGGACGCCTGATGCCAAGTTGCGCGTTGTGCGTGGGGGAACAGGTCAGGCGCAGATCGGCCTTGATGGTCGGGTCGAGTTGCCTGTGCGTTTGCTTTCTGCGCAACATGAGCGGTTGATCGTCCAAGTGATCGCGCCCGGACAAGCACCCCGACGCGTCGAAGTTTCATTTTCTTCCGCTGGACAAGAACCCTTGGGGCAAAGTAGCGAACACGCTGCAGCGTCGGGTGGATCGATGGCTTCTGTGCCTCAAGCCGATATCTGGGTCGACTCCACAGACGTTGAGGAAGAGGCCCACGGTCGGATGACTTCGCGTCATGGCGGTTTGCGCAGCGTCTTGTCTTCTTCGGTGTGGCTCGAAATCAACGAACCGCTGGAACGCATCGAGATGGCGCGGGCGTTTACGTCTCTTCCTGTGCGTGTGGCTCAAACGATTCGATTTCAGGGGGCGCATCAAACACTTTCGATCCTTGAGGGCGAGGCCGATGCGCAGTCCGCGCCGTTGTTGTATGGAACGATCTCGTTGGCCGATCTGGCGGCTTATGCTGTCGAAGGCGATGCGTTGGAGGTCGAGTTGATCTCCAACCAAGACGGATTGATCGAGCTGTGTGTGCGTCTTGTTCGTGAATCGAACCGCGAGATAGCAGCGGCTTGGCATCGCAAGCAAGGCCGTCCCTACCAAGGCCCCGTTGAAGCTGAACGCGGAGGATCGGGGCGAACGACAGGGGCGCAGCGGGCTTTGCGCTCGAATGCTTCATCGCCGCCAAGCGCAGCAACGCGGTCAAGTTCATCGCTGCCAATCACGGATGCACGGTCAAGTTCATCGCTGCCAAGCACGGACGCACGGTCGAGTTCATCGTTGCTAAGCACGGATGCACGGTCAAGTTCATCGTTGCCGAGCGCGGCCACGCGGTTAGCCTCGTCGGATGGCTTACCGAGCGCGTCGGCGTCCTCGGTTTCCTCGGAGCGTATGCAAGCGGCAGGAGCGAGTGCCTCGCGTTCTCCGTCGGCCCAAAAGTCTTCGAGTTCTTCGGAACGCATTCCGTCGATGGGGACCTTGGGCCAAAGGACGGCTTCTCGTGAGGATCTTGCGTCTGTTGCGAACGAGCGAGAGGCGGCCCGCCGCCAAACTCCGCCGCTCAAAGAGCGGATCGCTTCGGAAGATAGTGCAAACGCATCGGTGCGCACAGCTTCTTCCAAAAAAAACAAGGCTTCCGAGCCGAGCGAATCAACGCAGCCTGATATGGAGGTTCCAGAAGAATTGCGAAACTACGACGATAAAAAGTCTCCTAAAGGGCCGCAGCACGAGCCACGCGCTTCTTCGTCGGGCTTTACGGCGATGAGCCCACCGCCTGTGTCCACTTCTTCGTCCAACCTGCCTGCGGCCTCGCAACGCCCCTATCTATCGAGTCCTTCTTCGGGGAGTCTTTCTGCTGCCCAAGGTTCGCGAGGGCATACCTCTTCTCCAAGCCTTCCTTCGATTAGCCTTGGCCCTGCTTCGGGGTTTGAGTCTGTGTTTGGAGAAGATGATCTCTCCAATCCTTTTCATGCCGAAGGGGATGGCCGAACGATGGTGCTTTCGCGCAAAAACCTGCTTGGTGAAGGCGACGGAGCCACCATGGTGTTTAACAAACAAGCCCTTGGTTCGGCGCTTGGGGAAGACAAAAGCAAAAGCCAGATTGCCAAAACACAGACCACACCAGCGTTTCAACTACCTAAACCCGGCCTTCACGAAGCACGCGCACAACAAGAATTGGATCTGCCTCTCGAAGAAGAAGAACAACGACGCCTTACGCTGTCGGTTCCCGGGCAGCGCATGAATCAAGCGACACAGTTCGAGCAGCGTGCAGTGCCAGCCTCGGAGAGCGAGCGCCTTGGTTTTTCTTCTGCGGCTGCTCAGCCCTTTGAAGAAGTGAGCGATATGGATATCCTTGACGAAGTGAACGATGCTCTTTCGGGGCTTCGTGAGATGTCTAGCGCGCATGGTCGTTTGCACGACGAAGGGGAGATGACGATTGTCTCTTCCAAGGCCAATCTTCAGCAGATGGTACGCGAGCGCAACGCACGCCTTCAAACGGATAAAACGGAACAGCATCGTGCGGTGGATCCAACGGAACAACATCTTGCGGTGGCTCGAACGGAACAGCATCGTGCGGTTCGTCCCGAAGAACACGCGATGTCGATGATGGGGGCGGATATCCGAGGCGGCGATATGGCGGGCGGTTTGGAACCGACGATGGACGATCGACCGTCGACTTCTTATGCAAAACAGCCAAAAAGCGAGTCTTCGATCTTGGGACGCCTCGAACAAGCTTATCGTCTGGCAGCAGAAGCGCGAGCTTTGATCGAAGAAGCGGCGGAGGTGGCTTTTCTTGCAGAACAAGCGGATCTACAGCACGCGCTCGCGCAGGCTGCAGTATCGGGAGAGATCGACACAGGAGATCGGCGCGAAGTGCGCAAGGTGATCGAGCTTGCGGGCCAACTTTGCGAAGGGGAGCAAAGTCGGCTGCCGAGTACGACGCGCAAGATCATCGTGCGGATGGTGGAAGAGGTCGAAGCCCAGTTGCAAAAAAATTCGCCGTTGGCTACACCGCTGGCTTTGCGTCTTGCCAATCGCATCTTTGAGGCGGTACGGCGCGATCTGCGCCCGTGGTAGCGTTGGTGGTGTGATGTTTGTTTTGAGGGTGAGTCATCGTATCTTTGAGGCGGTACGGCGCGATCTGCGCTTGGGGTCGCGTTGGCGGTGCGATGTTTGTTCGTTTTGAGGGCGAAGAGATGCCTTGTGCAGATCAAACAGAAGTTTTCGAAGTGTTGTTGGATGAAGACGAGCGGATCGCGGATCTGCGTTTGTTTAAGAGGACGTGCGGTCAGGCTGTAGGGGGGGCGCAGCTTTTGGCGTACCTTCGGGGAGTTTCCGCAGACGAGATATTGTTGCAGGGATTGGAGACGTGGGTTCCAACGATAGCTTCGTTGCGTTTGCATGAAGAATTTATGTTATTCAAGCAATTTTTTTCGCTGCGTGCGGCTTTGGGTGTGTGGTCAGGACAAAGAAGTGGCGAACCTGAGCAGCCGTTTGTTTTAGAAGAATTAAGCTACGAAGAAGATGGCCGTTGTTTGATTGTGGGCCAGATCGAGGTCGCGTTGATCCACGAAGAGATTCGAGCGTGTGGTGGTTGCCGTTCCTGCGGTACAAAGCAACCATCGAGCGAAGAGGCTTCGATGTCGCACCCTCCGTCCTCATGGGGCTATGGAAATTGATGCGTTGCAAAAAAACCCGTTGCAGCGGGTTGTGGAGTCGTGGATGAATCACAACACACCGAACTTACAAATTCTTGCGGTGGGCAACCAAGCAGATCAAGTCGAGCGCTTGCGCGAGGCTTGTGTAGTGGTACAAGCGGAGTTTTTGCACGTATGCTCGCCGTCTTTGATTCCTTCGCGTGAGGAGTTCGATCCGTCGATCTTGGTGTTGACCACCGATATTCCGTTCGCGCAGCGGGTGGTCTTGATCGAACGAGCTGGAGATCGCTCCCGTCACTTTTTGTTTGTGGAACCCGATGAATGGGACGCATTGGAGGCTGTACATCCTTTGGGATGTGTGGCGTCAGGGGCTTCTGTTGCCGAGGTGCGGTTGCGTCTGTGTGAGACACTAGAGCGTCTTGAAGCGCGCCATATCGCTCGCTTGGGATCGCCTGCGTTGGCGCGTGGTGGGGCATGGGAGCTTTTGCCGAATGCGGATTGGGCGACAGGACTGGACAATCGGGTGCGCTTTGTCCAAGAGATCAAAAAAAATCTGTCGCGGGCACGCCGTTATAAGCGACCTTTTTGCTGTATCTTGGCTTGTTTTGCGAATCATGCAGCACTGCGTCAGGCGCTAGGCGAAGAAGCGGCGGATGGGATCGTCGAGGATCTTGCGGGGGTGTTGGAGATGAGCATCCGCGATGCGGATGTTGTTGCACGTGTTCAAGCCGATACCTTCGGGCTTTTGCTGACAGAGACCAGTTTGCAAAACGCCCATGTGGTGATCCAGCGTATCACGCAGCGCGTACAAGACTATTCGCTCACGCAGCGGTTGCCTGAGCCTGCGGTATTTTCTTTTGGTGTGTCGACGTTTGAAGGCGAACATTCGACCCTCGAATCCATGCTTGAAGAAGCAAACGAACAGCTTTCACCCGCGTCCTCTGAAACCGAAACCTCTCCTCTCTAACCCTTCGTACAGAGAAAAGTTGAAAACGCCATGCAGCACTTTCTGATCGAGAACAACGCGAAAACGTGGTTTGCCTTTGCCCAAGAAGGAAGCTCTACCCTCGGACGTGATCCAAAGCAAGCGAACGTCGTCGTCGAAGACGACTCCATCTCGCCGATCCATGCGCGGATTATCCATCGTGGCAACGATTGGAAGATCGAAGATCTCGGAAGTTTAGAGGGAACCTACCTGAACAAAAAAGCCTTGCAGGTGGGAGCGGCTGCTGTTTTGGTGCATGGTGATCAGGTCTCGGTGGGGTTTCGAGACTACTTTTTTTCGGCCTATCCGCCGCTTTCTCGAAGCGATATCGCTCTGCCTTCCGAGGAGATAACACTGCAGGAGATGGCACGCAGCGAGCGCCTTGAGAAGGGCGATGCCGAGCATTCTGTTTGGTTGGTGCGGGCCTTGGAGCGATTTTTGGCGATCGACAAAGACAGAGAGCGTTATGTTCGCGATGTGATGGACGTTTTTTCGCATCTGTTTTTCCCCGCCCATCGGGTATTTGCGTTTGAAGAAGAAGTTTGGTCGTCGGGATTGCGCGAAGGAGACGCTTACACGGAGATGTTGCTGCACGAAGCGCGTTTTCAGACATCTGCGCTGGCGTTTCGCTCGGCTGTGTCCGAAGAGAGCGGATACCGTGCGATGTACGCACCCTTGGTTTTGCAAGACTTGGTGCGTGGCTATTTGTGTTTGATTGCGCCGACAGAGGGGAGGCTTTGGAGCGAACAAGAAGTTGGATTCTTTGCTGCGTTGGTACGTTTGCTCGGCCAAGGCTTTTCGACGTTGGCGTTGTTGCAACGTGCCCAAGAAGATCGCGAAGTTTTGCACCTCAACCTTGTGGGCATCGCTCCCGAGATGCAAAGCCTGAAGATTCGGCTTTTACAGACCGCTCGCCAAGAACTACCCGTGTTGGTTGTGGGAGAAGATGGCGTTGGAAAGAGTCGCATCGCACGAGCGATCCACCAAGCCAGCACCCGCCGTCAATCTCCGTTGATGGTCTTGAATGCTGCGAACTTTCCAAAAGAACTGTTTGAGTTGGCTTTGGTTGGTGCGGTCGCAGAGCCACCCCACCAACCAAGCCCCCGCCAAGGAAAGGTCGAACTCGCCGAAGGCGGAAGCCTTTTGATCGAAGAGATCGGGGAGATCCCTTTGGGAATTCAACCCACGCTGTTGGCTCTGGTCAAAAGCCAAGAGATCACGCCGATCGGTGCGTCCGAAGGACGACCTTGCGATGTGCGTTTGCTTGCGACGAGCAGTGTCACCTTCAACGAATTGCTTCAACAACAACGCCTGATCCCCGAACTCGCCGAGGTCTTCCAAAAGAATTGCATTCTCGTTCCGCCATTGCGACACCGCCGCGAAGATATCCCGCAGTTGTTTCGGGCCTTTTTGGCCCGATTGGGCGAAGAAGAAGGACTTCCTACAGCGGTTGTTTCGGACGAAGCCATCGCTTTGCTCAAGGATCACCGTTGGTCGATGAATATCCGCGAGTTACGGAGTGTTGTTGCGGGCTGTTTTTATGAATTAGATCCCGAACATCCGATCGTCGACGCTGATTTGGTTCAGCGAGTCTTGCAACAGAAAACCGCCGCTGCGAACGGACAGCACAGCCTTTTGGAGAAAGAAGTTCGCGCTTTGGAAGTGCGTTTGATCCAAGAGGCCGTCATGGCTGCCAACGATGATATCAACGAAGCTGCCGAGTCTTTGGGGATCAGCCTAGTCGTCCTGCGCCGAAAGATGCGGAAGCTGGGGATCGGTTGACCCTACGCATCGAGTCTAGGGGGAAGGTGTTGGCAGGGAGGGGGAGGGTGTTGGCGATGGGAGGGTGTTGGTTCATTGGCAGATATAAGGGGTTTGAGCGGGGGCGATGGAGGAGAGGATGCAGCGAAGATTTCCCGGGCATTTGGTTTGGTTGGGTTGGCAGGGTAGAAAGCAAGCGGATGTATCGTCTTGGACGGTACGACAGAGGTAGCCTTCGTCAGTACACTCGGTGTTGCATTGTTTGTGGCAAAAGCCCTTACCTTGGGCAAATACACAGATCAACCCGTCGTTGCAGGGGAGTGGGTTGGTGCATTCTTCGTGGAGTCCTGCGCGTGGTGGCTGCTGGACTTTGGGCATACAAGCTCCGGGGTTGGCGACTTCGGTATCGCAAAACTGGTTGTTGCCGCAATCGCTGTCGCGTTGGCAGCTTGCGCGGCATCGTGTCTGGTTGGAGATCCCGTCGCGTATGCAAAACCCACCCTCAAGGCAGCCAAGCAGCGGCCCGCAAGGTTCTCCGATGCGCTGCGTCGGGCGGACGGTGCGTTGGATGGGGATGGGTTTTCCGTCGATCACACACGCGGCTTGATCGCCGACTTGGGTGCAGGTGGTTCCGCGTGGGCAACGCTTGGGATTGCCGTCACAGGCAGGCAGGCAGATCGGAGGCTTGTTGCCCGTTTTGATGCAGTAGTAAGTGTCGATGCAAGGGTTGTTCGGAGAGCAAGCCTCGTAAGGACCGGGTCGTTTGACCTGTTTGGCTGAAGGCATGCAAACACGAAACACGCCGATGCGGGTGCATCCGAATCCTTGTGGGCAATGTTCGTTGCCTGTACACATCTGGCGGCAGGTTCCGATCTTTTCGGGAGGAACGCGGATGCAGTACATCCGTGCTTGGCATTGAACGCCTTCGTTGCAGGCTTCTCCTAGGCCGGGAAGATTGCGGGGGATGGGGACGCTGATCTTGGTGAGGTTGCCCGTCTTGTCTTTGGCCTCGACGTGAAAAAAGAAGGGTTCGAGTTGGAGTTTTTTGGGATCGAGCCTGAACGCATAGGGAGGCGTTTCCATCTGGGCAAGAACGGTGTCACCTTGAAGGACGCGCACCCATTCGATGCCCTCAGCATCGGAGGCTTCGATCTCGATATCGATGGGTTCTTTGGGCATCCCTGTAAGCGTGGGGCTGACCCACCGAATCGTCGGCCCTTTGGTATCGGCTTTGACGGTGCGTTCGAGCTTTGTGGTGTGGCCGAGGCTGTCGGTGAGCACAAAGGAGAGTTTGGCTTGCCCTGTGTCGCTTGATATGTTCAGGAGGATAGTTTGGGTCGAAGTCGTGGTTCCCGCAAGAAATGAGCGTTGCCAAACAGGTGCTTCGTCTACAAACAAACGTGCGAGGGCAAGGCCGTTTGGATCTTCGAACAGCACTTTCAGGGTTTGTTGGCCGCCAAACATCTTGTCTTCGCGCAGCGAAGGTTCGAGGATCTCGATCTTGCCTTCGAGTTCCATCAGGCGCTTGTCGCGGCGGCGGCAGCCCAAAGACAGGACGCACAAGACAAGACAAGCCACCGAGAGCGCAAAGAGACGACGTGAAGAAAACAGCGAGAGCAACGAGAAGAACGAATAGGGCGGGAGATGTGGGTTGTGCATGGACAAAAAATCCCCTTTGGTAGAGTGTGCCACAGAGTGTACGGTTTGTGGCTGCAAAGGCAAGATGTAGGTAGAGGAGCGAAGGCTGGTGGCGAAGAAAGCGGCGTTCTCATCGTGGAAAGAGATCGAGGATTGGTTGGGGGCGTTGGTGGATCTGGAGCAGATGGCAGGGGCTACGCGGGGAGCCTTTGTTCGTTCGGAAAAGCCCGTACAGCGGGTGCTGATGCGCGTGGGACTTTGGCCCTATCCGATCCCGATGATCCATCTGGTCGGAAGCAAAGGCAAAGGCTCGGTGGCGTGGATGTGTGAGTGCTTGTTGCAGGTGGGGGGGGTACGAACAGGCTTGTATCAGTCGCCGCATCTTGTGGAGAGACGCGAGCGGATCAAGATCGACGGAGAGATGGCGTCTGTCTCGCTGTGGGGCGAGGGCTTGAGGAGCTTGGCCGAGGCGGTGGTGGCGGAGGGCTTGAGTCGGTTTGAAGCGGAAACGGTGCTGGCGTTTTGGCTGTTTGCGCGTGAGGGGGTGGAAGTGGTGATCTGTGAGGCTGGGCTGGGCGGGGTGGGGGATGCGACCTCTGCCGTTCAAGCGCGCCTTGTGTGCTTGACTTCTGTTGAACAAGAACATACCGAGCTTTTGGGCGAAGATCTCGCAGGGATCGCGTTGCAAAAGGCGGGTGTGATCGCTGAGGGGGGATTGCTTGCGGTGGGGCCGTTACCGCATCAGGCGATGCGTGCGGTGTTGGGGCTTTGTCGAGAGCGCAGTGTGCGACTTTTGGAGGTGGGGGTCGATCTGGCAGTGGTGCGCACAGAACCTGTTTCAGACGGAACATGGGTGACTTGTGAAGGCGGAGAGCGCCAGACGCGCACGCAACATCGGTTCTTTTTGTCGTTGTTGGGGGCGCATCAACCGTACATGGCGGCGTTGGCGATCTTGGTGGTACAGACCTTTGTGCGACAAGTGATCGGCCAGTTGTGGTCGTGGTCTTGGGTCGAATCGCTTGGGAGTTTGTGTATCCCCGCACGATTGGAGTCTTTGCCTTCG
>CAUJFU010000467.1 GCA_963169055.1 Myxococcota bacterium | reverse complement strand
GTCGCTTTTCAAACCAACGGCTCTCTCGCTTGAAGCGCCGCAAACGCGGTTTTTAGAATCTCGTAAAAAACCTTTTTTTCTCCATGAGATCATGAAGAGTTGTGTAGAAGAAAAAACATGATCTAGCCCATAGAACTTGTTCAGGCAATCCCCTCCCCAACCTCCCCCCAAGGAAACCGTTGGCGCTCTGTTTGATGTATCTCCCCAAGGAATTTTCGGTGAACACGACCCATCTTGCTACACTCATCGCCGTTGCTGACGCGGGATCACTTTCACGGGTAGCGCAACAACGAAAAACCAGTGTCAGCAGTATCAGCCGCCAGATCGCAGAGATCGAACAGACGCTCCGAACGCCTTTGCTCTTGCGAACAGGACGAGGCGTGCGCCTCACTCCCGCAGGAGAGGGATTTATCGAGCGAGCGCGCTTTCTTTTGCGCGATCTGGATCTTGCCATCGCCGAAGCCACCGCGCTCGATCACCCCAACCATCACCCGCTGCATCTCTCTTCTCCGATCGAAGTTGCGCTGTCCTTGCTTCCATCCAGCCTATCCATCTTCCATCAAGCCCATCCTACGGTGCGTTTGGATATCCATGCCGAAGCGCGAAAAGTCTCCCTACTCGAAGAGAGCTATGATGCCGCCCTCCGCTTAGGCCCGCTCCAAGACATGAATCTGCTTGCCCGTCCCGTCGGTGAAGTGGCGCTTTTTTTGTGTGGCCCGCCTTCTTTGCGCCTGCAAAAGCCTTCGTTCGAGGCCATCTGCTCTCTGCCATTTGCGGGAGCCGTTGGAACAAACGAAAAAGTCCAAGCCGTCCTCCGCCAAAAAACCTTTGATCTGTCTATCCATTCCACGATACGCATGAGTACTTTCTCCGAAGCCGCCGAGTTTGCAGCCCTCTCCGAATGTGCCGTGATCCTTCCCTCCTACACAGCCTCGCGTTTTTTACGCGATCAACGCCTGATGTTGCTTGCGCCTACATTGAAACTCCCGACGATCAGCCTGCATATGCTGCTGTCTCAACACCACCGCAAGACCCCACCCCTGCAAACGCTCTACGAGATCCTGCGCGAACAACTTGCCAAGCACAACACACTCCCCTCCAAAGTCCCGCGTTCAAACCGCTCAGCATGACGGTAGATATCCTTGTTTTTGTGGTAACTCCTAAGCGATTCCGACGATAATCAAAAGAGGAGTGACGCGGCTCACAAAAAACCCGCGTCCGCACCCGTTGCGAGCGACAGAGTCGATCGTTTGAAAAACGATGATCTCTTCGCCTACACGGGGTCAAGGGGACGAAGTTCCCATGCGGGGCGTGGGGCCGCGCCCCACCAAACAAAGCCCCACATCACTCCACTCAGATCGACAAAGATCGACACACAGCATGGCGCGCATCTCTGCAAATGCCCAACAACCCGAGAGTTTCGATGTCAAACAAGATCACTAAAAACGCATTCCAAGATCATTTTCGCAACAAAGAACTGCGTCTCAACGACCTGCAACAAGAAACCTCCCTTTCCCCCGCCATCAAAGAAGCCGCCCGTAGCGCCGACACCAACCGCGACGGCAAGATCAGCGGAAGCTCCGAAACAGACAAACTCTTTCGTGCACTCGACCACTTTGACCGCGACGGAAGCGCCCAATCGATGCACCGAAACCCATCCATCGAAACCGTTCTCCAACACGCCGCCTCCCCCCAAACAACACCCACCACGCCGACCGCACCAAGCGCACCCACCACCACGATCACCCGTGCGGCCTTCCAAGCCGCGATGGACGACAAACACATCAAGGTGTCAACCCTGAAAGACAACAGCGCGATCCCAAGCGAGGTCGCATCAGCGGCCCGCAGCGCCGATACCAACCGCGATGGCAAGATCAGCGGAAGCTCCGAAACAGACAAACTCTTTCGCGCACTCGACCGCTTTGATCGAGACGGAAACGCCCAATCCATGCA
This sequence comes from Myxococcota bacterium, assembly GCA_963169055.1. Lineage (GTDB taxonomy): Bacteria > Myxococcota_C > UBA6777 > UBA6777 > UBA6777 > JAKLKB01. The sequence continues at coordinate 20,120 of CAUJFU010000467.1, read as the reverse complement.
CCGAACCACCGTCTTGGATGCGATCCTTGGCGCAGCAACAGCCAACCCTCCCCCCCCTACAGCAGATCCCAACCGCGCTATTCGAGGAAACTTTTCTTTTCAACCCAACGCTGTCGCCCTTGACCGAGCCCGAAGCTCCGACCTCGGCAGCAAGATGGCCGAAAAACTCGAACAACACCGCGACACTTATCTGAAAGCCTCGGCCCTCACAGGCGTTCCCGCCGAACTGATCGCAGCGATCCATGCCAACGAATCAGGATTCGGCGATTATCGGCCTTCTGTGCGCGGCCCCGAGTCGGGCTTCGGCTTGGATGATCGCCATGTCTCCAGCGCGTGGGGCAACAGCAAACTCGAACAATACGGCCTCGGACGATGGGAACGCGGAACAGGCTCCGAGCGCAGCATCTTCCAAAGCGCTGTGATCGCTGCCGAACATCTCAAACGCAACGCTGCCTACGCAGGAATCGACATCGACTCCCAGATGAACGCCAACGATCTCGCAGGAGCCGCCCTCTCCTACATCCAAGGCACACGCGCTGCCGAAAACGCCCATGATCGGGGATCAAGCTGGATGTTCAACACTTCCGACAACAACCCCCATCCCCTTCACCCCGGCGGCACCAGCCGAACCAGTAGCGGACGCACCGTTCGCGTTGAACCCGACCGAAAAGAAGGGCTTTTGCGCTGGGACACCCTTTTGCCTTTGATCAAAGAACACCTGCGCTAAAAGCACCCTTTCTTGGTTTGTCTCTTCCTTGGTACGCATGCCTTTTTCAATTTCGCCTGTACTCAAAACGCCCGCCCCCCCTCCGTGCTCTAAAGCCCCTAAGGGCGAATGCTCTCGTTTTGCGTCATCTGCTTCACGCTTTCGTTGGTTTGCTGTTGCGATACACCACGTTCGCAATACGCACTCCACAAAGCCACCAACGCAGCAGGTGCCGCCCCAATCGCCAATCCGATGCCCATCCCCGCAACACCTGCTGTCGCCACAGTTGTAGAGATGGCAGCGGCCAAGCCACCTGTTGCAAAGGCTGCCGCTGCGTTGGTGACCGCCTCCACCCCCCTCCCTGAACTTGCTCCCCAAGCCACACCCACAACCAAACCAATGGCCACCCCTGCTGCTCCACCCGACGCACTGATTCCCGAGGTGAGTTTCGTCACGATCCCTTGCGCGACGAGACCCGCCCCAGCAGCAACGGCGTCGCCCGCCGCGATGTCCTTCAACGCCTTTTGAACATGATCTTTGATGGCTTGCGGACCTTGTTTTGCGGCATCAACCAAGGGAGAAAACAGCTTACGATAACTTTCTGGGTCGCTTGCTTTCAGTGCGACCATCGCAACACACGCTCTGTCATGATCGGCTCCTTTACCGCCATCGAATCCTACACGCTGCACCAAGATCCCTGCCAGAACTTGCTGCGTCGCCGGAGAAAGCAAGGCGAACGCCTTTGGCTCTGCCGTGATATTTTCGGCCAATTTCGTAAGGAATGCCGTTTTGTCTTGGCGCGAAGACGATGCTTGAAAATTGTGGATACTTTTTTCAATTTGCTCTTTCTTTTCGTGAATCGCAAAAATCTGCTCTTTTGTTGCTTTTCCATCAAATACCTGCGACATGATCACCATTTTTTCGTGCGCACTCATCTTCGCAAAAGTCTTGTCCGCCAAAAGACCCTTGGTGTCGTGCCCTCGTGCAGCAAGAGCCAAAGCAGCCATCTGCAATTCCTTCCCAGCGCGTCCAAAGTTCAAACCGAGCAAACTCGTCCGTGCGTCCAAGGCTGTATCGGTGATCTCTTTGGCCCTCTCTGGGTGGGCCATCATCATCCCAAACGCCATCAACTTCAAAGATTTCTCATTCTCGTTGCCATTCAACTTTTCAGCCAACCGCTCCAACTGGCCGCTGCGTGCAAGCCCAAGCAATCTCGACACCACTTGCTCTTTGTTGGCATCGTTTAACCATGCTTTTTGCATTTTCTCAGGCATCCCTGCCATTATTTTTTTCAATGCCGTAGCTTGTTGTTCTGTGAGCGGGGGCTCTGCTTGCGAAATCATTTTTTCCAAAAGAATTTCCGTTTTTTTCTCTGAAATCTGCGATTTAACTCCTTCTATTTGCTGCTTTTGAGCCTTCGATGACGCTGGCGTGTCGCTTTTTTTGCCAAAAGATTCTGCGGCCCCGTGCTTTTTGGATTTGGCTTCCATCCGCGTTGGTTTTGCGTTTTGGTTCGCGATGCCTTCAAGGTTTTGTTGTACAAATTCTTGAAATTGCTTCTTTATCTCAGGACTTTGCACTTCGCGATGTGCTGCATCGCGAACGTTGATATCGGGGGGCGAGAATGAAGGCGAAATTGTTGTGGAAGGCAGAGTGCTTTGGCTTGTCATGCTTGAAGAATTCAAAACTGTTGGGTTTTGCGCTTTTTGAATGTTGCTCATCTGAGTCTCCTTAACGTTTATCCTCAGCCCACCATGGGCCTTGCTTGGATGGACTCCCGCTTCGCATCATCCATACCGCTCTGCACAAAACCAATGTTTCGCCTTGCCCGCGTAGCCTCCCCTTCTCTGTGCTTCTCGGATTGAAATCGTTCCTGTGTCCAACTTCCGAACACCTGAGCGCCCGAAGCGAACTCATTCGACCAAAAGCCCAACACCCGACATTTCTTTTCATCGAACGCCACCAAACGCCCAAGTTCCGACGCATCCATCGCTCGCTTATCCTCTCGATCAGCACTTTCCGCAACTTCCCTAAAACCGTACAGGAAAACTCTTCCAACGCGCAACCACTTGACCGCCTCGTACCGCATAGATCGTCTCAAAGGTCAACAGCGCATCCCCCTCCATAGGTCGAAAAAACACAAAGTCTCCTTGCTCGATCTCCACCGCATCGGAGCCGATCAACAACGATTGATTCGGCAGCAGATTGGCGTTCGGCGCACCCGCCGTCAAAGGCTCGACCACAAGGCCGCTTGGAGAGGCGATCTCCCTCGACCATCCGCCCCCATAGATGTAAAAAGAACGACCACGATTCGGATTCCACCAGCGCAACAGGCCCTCGAAAGACTCCAAAAAAGCAACATGGTTGCCCTCAAGCTTTTTTAACACAGGAGCCGCGATCCATACGGCAGGACGGTGCGATTCAAGCGTATAAAAATCAAAGTGCGCGGGTTGCAAAAAAGCACTACCGATGCTGAGATCACGGATGCTTGTGCGCTTCTCCATCCCTTGATAAAGCGTATAGGTCTTGCTCCCACCACCATTCAAGGTCAACGGTTTCGCAAACATCGATGGATAGGCCGATTTTGCCTCTTTCACAAACGCTTCGTATCGCCGCAATACTTCTTGAAATGCCCGCTGTACCGCAGAACGCTGCGATGGAACAGGAAATGGCGTGTGCGGAACATGCCCGTCATAGCCCATCAGTCCCGAAAAAACCAGATACTTTGGATGGCTTGCGATCACACTCAGCGCTTCCTTGAGTGCCTTCGCATCGGCAAATCCGCCACGACGAAGCCCAACATCGATCTCCAGATTGATCCGCAACACCAATCCATCGGCCTTTGCCCACGCAAGATAGCGCTCCAACCGCTGCCGCGAATCCACCAACCATTGTACCGCCCCCAACAACGGCTGCTTTTGCGCAGCTCCCACCGAACGCACCGCAAACTGCGCAGCTTCCACCGACCAAGGCTTGCCAAGCAGATAATCCATCTGCCCCCCAAAATGCCCAAACAAGCGCGGCAAAAAACGCGCATGAAACACCATCAACCCCTTTGCCTCGGTCTTTTTGCAAAGGTAAGACAACAACTCAAGGCTCGGCAACGACTTGACCACGATCCTCAGGCGATACGGATCGCTCACAACGCGGCGGATCGCTTCGGTGTTGTGATCCAAACGCCCCAAATCCACGACCAACGCTGGCTGCCCCTCGGCCTGCCCTTTCAGCACTCTGTTCATCCCCGCAAAAAAAGCATCATGCTTCCCCCCCCATTTGCTCGGCTTTAACACAAACAACCCCACCACAAACAACCCCACACCTAGCCCGATCCACACACGCACTCGTCTCATTGCCCTTGACCTCCCGACTTTTTCAAAAAACTCTGCTCCACCTCATACCACACCTCTGTCTTTTCTTACAGATGTCACTTATCACACCAACTTGACCTATCCCCCGCTCTTTGCTACGTTCAGTCCCCTTCTGATGAAGTTCGCATCGCGGCATCCATCCCACGCCCCCACCTTTTGCGTCTGATGGACGCCTACGTACTACAAGGAACCGCAATGTCCGAAGCCAACAAAGCCCAAAAAAAGAAAGCGCAACTCCGCGAAGCCGCCTACCGCTGCTTTCAAAAGTCTGGCTATCACGAAACCACCGTCGATGATATCTGCCAAAAAGCCCAATGCTCGAAAGGCAGTTTCTATTATCACTACGCCTCCAAACAAGAAGTCTTTATCGATATCCTCCAAGTCTGGGCCCGTGAAGTCATCTCCGAGATGCTCAAGTCCTTTGAAGATGCCCTCGCCAACGAAACACCCATCGAAGCCGTCACCCAAGCCATCCAAAACGAAGTCCGACGCGGTCGCGCCATCGTCCCTCTCTGGCTCGAATTCACCATCCACGCCCACCGCGACGAACTCGTCCGAAACGCCCTCTCTAAATTCTTCCGACGCACCCGCAACGCCATCTCCGAAATGCTCGAACCTCTCACCCGCGACCGCTTCTCCGAAGAAGAAAGCGAAGGCATCGCCGCTGGCATCTTCGGTATGTACACCGGCCTGATCATGCAAGAACTCGCCGACCCCGAAACCGCCGACGCCAGCGAGTCCGTCGCCCGCATCATGCGCGTCATGTCCATTCTTCTCGCTCCCATCGCCTGATCCGCTCCTCCACTCCCTTCAATCCAAATTTTTTGTTGACATCCTCCACGAATTCAAGTACCGCCCTCTCCCATTGATTTTCTTTTAGACCGACCAGTCGGTTTTTGTTTCTCCAAAAGTGAAGAGGGATACGATGCGAAGAACAGAAGAGCGCAACAACGGGAAGACGGCAAGTGTTCAAACGGCAGACAGTGGTGCTGCTTTGTTGGGAGCAGCGAAAGAACAGCCGTGGGATTTGGAGCGCACGCCCCAAGGATTCGTATCGTACGCAGGAGAAGGGGGGCAAGAAGGCGGTGCGTTGTATGCGAGCGGTCAGGTGACTGCGGTGCGCTCGCTGTTGTCGCGTCTGGTGTTGGGAGAGAGCCAAGCGGCGATCTCGTTTGCGGGACAAGGCTTCTATGATCTGGATCATCTTGCAGGTTTGATGCGTGAATCGCGGGAAGTACGGGCATTGGTGGAAGCAGCGACAGCGCATCTCGAATCACTGGTCTACACGCAAGAAGCGCGATGGAGCGGGTGTTATGCGGATGGCTTCGATGTGATGGCTTGGTTGCAAGATCCTTCGGCGCGCCCATCGGCGGCGGTATTGCGGGGCGGTTGTTATTCACAGCCGCTGATCTTGATCCAGCAAGTCGCTTTGTATGTTGCGTTGTACGAAGAAGGACTTCGCGAGGCTTTTACGGCGGGGGCGATCCCCGTGATCTTTGGTCATTCCCAAGGCTTACAGACGGCGTTATTGGTGGCTGAAAGCCCAAATGGACAGATCGAGACCGAGCGATTCTTGACTTATGTCGGCTATGCCTTTTGGCAAGGTCTGGTGATGGAACAGGGGTACACCGTCACGCCCGAACGTTCGACGGAAGGGGCTTCGCCGATGGCGGCGATCTCGGGTCCGTCGCTTGCGGTATTAGAAGAGGTGTTGGCGCGTTTCAATCGCAATCTTCCCGAAGTAGCGCAGGTCGATATCTCGTTGTACAACACGCGCAATCGCCACGTGGTGAGCAGCCACCCTGCGGTGCTTTCGATGCTACGCAAGGCGATGGAGGCCCAAGCAGAGCGCGAGGCTGCCCGCAAAAAAGCAGGACGCTTCGGAGGACAACCGCTGCAATTCACATGGGAATATCTCGAAGTCAGCGGCCCGTTTCATTCGCGTTATATGCGCGAAGGCTTTGAGCAGATGCAGCGAAAAGTTCGCGAGATCGGCTTTGATTTTTCAAAAAGCCGCTTCTTTGTGGATGTGTTGTGCGGCCACACAGGGCGCATATTGACGCAACAGCCCGATGTGTTAGATGAATTGCTGCACAATCAGTTTGTGCGTTCGGTGCGTTGGTCACGGATGTTGCGCAGCTTGGAGTCTTACAACGGAGTGTCGGATATCTTGGATCTCGGGCCGGGGGATGGGGTGATGCGCTTGACGGCTTCGGCCTTGCGCGGAACAGGACGACAAGTCCACACGCTTTACACCCAAGAAGGCCAAGACGCTTTCTTCTTACAAGCTCCGCAGGCACCGCGCCCTGTGGATTATCGCAGCTTTCTTCCGTCTGTTTCTCCCGATGAAGCTGGGAGATGGCGTGTCGAAAACCGATACACCCGCGCAACGGGCCATGCACCCGTAATCTTGCCCGGGATGACACCCACCACCTCGGATGTGCCGATCGTGGCCGCAGCGGCGAACCAAGGTTTTACCGCAGAGTTGGCGGGCGGTGGACAAGTCAACGAACGGATCTTTTGGTTGCGGATGGAAGAGCTTCAAGAAGCCCTTGAACCCGGGCGTGAAGTGGTCTTCAATGCGTTGTATCTCGATCCGTACCTGTGGGATCTTCATGTGCGCAAAACGGGCTTGGTGCAAAAAGCACGCAAAGCAGGTTATCCGATCTGTGGTGTGACGATCAGCGCAGGGATGCCCGAAGTCTCCGAAGCTGTCGCCCTTTTGGATGAGTTTGTGTCGTTGGGGATGTGGCTCAATGCTTTCAAGCCCGGGACGTTGGCGCAGATCCGCCACGTCGTCAAGATCGCACAAGCCGCACCGCACCACACGATCTTTGTGCATCTCGAAGGCGGCAAGGCCGGCGGGCATCACTCTTGGGAAGATCTCGAACAGCTTTTGTTGGACGGCTATCATCTGTTGCGCGAACAGCCCAATCTCGTGCTTTGCGTGGGAGGCGGGATCGGCAGCGAGGCCCACGCAAACGCCCTGCTCACAGGCCAATGGTCTCTCTCGCACGATCTACCACAGATGCCCGTCGATGCGGTACTTTTGGGGACGCTCACCATGGCTTGCAAAGAAGCCACCACCTCCACACAAGTCAAACAGGCCCTCGTCGACGCTCCCGGCTGCGCAGGATGGGTCTTTGCAGGCCACGTCGAAGGCCAGACCACTTCGGGAAAAAGCGCACTCAACGCAGATATCCACTACATCGACAACGCCGCCTCCCGCTGTGGGCGTTTGTTGGATGAAGTCGCGGGCGATGCGATCGCAGTTCAAGCCCGACGCGATGAGATCATCGCTGCACTCAACCAAACCGCCAAGCCTTACTTTGGCGATCTCTCGACCATGACGTACCATGCGGTCGCGCAGCGCCTTGTGGCGCTGATGGCCCTCGGACGTCACGGACGCTACGAAGACGGCCCTTGGCTTGATACGACGCACCGCACACGATTCGCAGACTTTTTGCAGCTTGCAGAGGCTCGGTTGTGCGAACAAGAAGAAGGCCGCTTTTCGTGCTTTTTTGGAACACTCGAAGCGCTTGACCGTCCACAAACTTGTGTCGACCAACTGCTTGCTCTGTATCCCCACGCAGCCCAACAGATATTGCATCCTGCGGATGTTCGGCGGTTTTTGTATGATATCTGTGGCCGCGCAGGAAAGCCTGTTCCATTTGTTCCTGTCGTCGATGCCGAAGTGCGGCGTTGGTACAAAGCAGACTCGCTCTGGCAAGCCCACGACGATCGATACAGCGCCGATCAAGTTCTGATCATCCCCGGCCCTGCGGCCCTTCAAGGACTACGCAGCGCAGATGAACCTGTGGCCTCGATGCTTGGGCGATTTGTGGACGCACTCCAAGCAGAAGTCCAACAGATGCCCTCGCCTCCCCACGCCGAACGCTCGCCGCTGTCTCTCTCCCAATGGCCCGAAGGTTGTACAGGCAGCGTGACGTTGTGCAGCGATCCTCAACCAACCGCCCCACGCTACGAAGTGATCCTGACCATCCCATCGGCCCTCCCAACAGAACCGACCGAATGGTTTGGATTCCTTCGCGATGCCTTTACAGGCCCCCTGATCACCGCGATGACCTCGATCCGTCTCTACCACCAAGGCGGCTCACAACCCAATCCCTTGCGCGATCTGTGCGTTTGTGAAGCAGGCGCACAACTGCGTATGATCATGACCGAAGGACGGCGCATTCAGTCGCTTACCTATCATCCAAACAACACTGCGACCCATGAGATCGTCCGCCTCTCCTTGCACACCGACCAAGCCAACGACGCCCACCTCTATCTCGATATCTCGCTTGCATCGGCCTTTGCAAAAGAGCCTGCTCTCTATCGGCTGCCCTTGCGCGTCCGAGACAACATCTTGCTCGTCGATGCTCGCGAACAAGAACAAACCTTGCGCGACTTTTACCAGCACGTCCTCTTTGGCCGCCTGTTGGCCCCTGTCGAAGCCTTTGCACCCACCCACCACACAACCCAAGTGGACCCCCAAAAGCTCCGAGGCTACGCAGTCTCCACAGGTTCTCATGGCGATCCGTCGCAGCTACCGATGAATATGGCCTTTTCTTTGGTCTGGGAACCTCTCTTCCGCTTGCTTTCTGCCGAAGGGGTTTGCGAAGGGATCTTGCGACTCGTTCATCTTTCCCATCACGTCGAGATCGACGCAGGTTGGCCGATCCTCCCTCACCAAGCCATCGACGTCGAAGCCCTGATCACGCGCATCGAAAATACCGATACAGGCCGAAGCATCCACACGCGATGCACTCTCTCCCGCAACGGTATGCGCTGCGCGATCGTTGAATCAGCCTTCTTTGTGCGCGGCTTTTTTGGCCGAACAACCGACATCTTGCGCACCAAAGAGATCATCGACACCACGCTGACCTTGCGCGATCAAGGCAGCCTCGACTTTTTGCTTGCACACGAATGGCTGCATCGCACCACCGAGACCCCTCTACAAGTCGGCGATATCTTGCAACTGCATGCGATCCAAGAAGAACACCGCCCAAGAAAAGGTCTTGCGCACTTTGCCGCAACAGGTGAGATCTGGTGTGGCTCCCAGCAGATCGCCACCCTCGCTCTCGATCTGCGAGCAGCGCGCAAGATCCATCCTCTCCAAGCCCTTCTCCAAACCTTCGCCCAAGAACAAGCCCTTCCACGCAAGCCCGTCACGCCACGCACTCTTGCACGTTTAGAGACTCAAGCCCCCCAATCCATGCAAACCTTCGCAGAAGTCAGCGGCGATCTCAACCCGATCCATCGCAGCTTGTTGTTTGCTCGGATGGGACGGCTCGATCGACCGATCGTGCATGGGATGTGGACGGCTGCCCGCCTTCATAGCTTCTTGGTCGCCTCGGTGGTCGATGGCGAAGAAAGCCGCGTCCTCGATTACAAAGCCTCCTTCCTTGCGCCGCTTTTGCTTGGTGAGCGCCTGCAACTCGAAGCCACCCGCACAGCCGTCCAAGATGGCGTCTTGTTCGTCGAGCTTACAGCCTCCGCCTTGCGCGGCTCCCAAGCCATCGCCGTCGTTCGCGCCGAAGCCAAGGTCAAGATGCCCCGCAGCGTCTATCTGTTCCCCGGCCAAGGCATCCAACAAAAAGGCATGGGCATGGAGGCTTACGCCCGCTCCAAAGCGGCCCGCACCGTCTGGGATCAAGCGGATGCTTATACACGCGAACATCTCGGATTCTCGATCTTGGAGATCGTGCGCAACAACCCCAAAGAGCTTCTCGTCCAAGGCCGCACCCACGTCCATCCCCAAGGCGTCTTGCATCTCACGCAGTTCACGCAAGTCAGCATGGCTGTCATGGCGCAAGCACAAGTCGCAGAACTACGCGAGTCCGGCCTTTTGGACCCTGATGCGATCTTATGCGGCCACAGCGTCGGCGAATACAACGCCATCGGTGTGACGGGTATCCTCCCACTGACGGACGTCGTCGAGATCGTCTATCATCGGGGACTTGTGATGCACGCGCTCGTCCCTCGCGATGAATCGGGTGAAAGCGGCTATCGCATGGGCGTCCTTCGCCCTCACTACGCAGGAATGAACCACGCCCAAGCCGAAGCCCTTGTCCAACAAGTCGCAAAACAGACCGGCCAGTTCTTGCAGATCGTCAACTACAACGTCCGAGGCCGCCAGTACTCCGTCACAGGGCAGATCGGCGCTCTTCAACTTCTTGAGCAGCTTCTCGAACAACGCGCAACCGAGAAAAAGCCCCCCTACATCGAAGTCCCGGGCATCGATGTTCCCTTCCACTCGTCCGTCTTGTTTAACGGTGTCGACGACTTCCGAAAAACTCTGGAGGCTCGATTCCCCCAAGATATCGACGAACAACGACTCTTGGGTCGTTATATCCCCAACCTTGTCCCCAAACTCTTTTCGCTCGACAAGGCGTACATCGAAGAAGTTCAACAGACCACTCAGTCTCCGATCTTAGAAAAAGTCCTTGCAGACTTCGCCGACTACGCCGCAACCCCCAAACGCCTCGCACGCATCCTGCTTATCGAGCTTTTGGCGTGGCAGTTTGCAAGCCCTGTCCGTTGGATCGAGACCCAAGAGCTTCTCTTCCAACGCCGTGCGCTCGGCGGGATCGAGATCCAACGCGCCATCGAGATCGGCGTGGGCTACCAACCCACCTTGGCGAATATGGCGCGTTATTCCCATAAATTGCTTGGCCCTTCGGCTCCTGATATCGAGATCCTCAATATCGAAGCCGAAGCCGACCGCGTCTTCTTGCGCGATGAAGACACCCTGCCGCCCCAAGCCCAAGACGCCGCTGTTTCAGCCCCGATCAAGCCTCCATCCGCTCAACATCCGCAAACTACGCAACAGACCGATCCGTCCGCCCCGATGCAGCAGGCCCCACAACATGCCACCCCATCGACAAGCGCCGCATCCACCGTTGCTGTGGGCGCACCACCACCCCCTGATCAGCCGCTCTCTGTGGTCGAAGGCGTGACTTTTGTCCTCGCAAGCCAAGCACGCATCCGCCCCGACCAGCTTTCCATGCAAGAGACTCTCGATGATCTCTTTGACGGCGTTTCTTCGCGCCGCAACCAAGTCCTGCTCGACCTCGGCGCAGAGTTCCAGATGGGTCCGATCGACGGAGCGCACGAAAAACCTTTGCGCGAATTGATCGCCGAGATCACCCGCCGCTGCCCTTCCTACAAAGCCCCCGGAAAATATATGCGCGCCACCCAAGACGATTCGATCAAACGAGTCTTCGGACGCGCTGGACTGACGCGCAAAGAAGTGGAAAGCCACTTTGAACAACAATTCGGCCTTGGTACGGGCTTGCGCGAGTTCGCCTTGTGTGTACTCGCCTTGGAAAGCCGCGAAGGTGCTTCTGCACGCGGTGGTAGCATGGGCCTATTGCCCCAAGCCCTTCCATCCGACCGAAACACCGCCAAGTCCTTCTTGGACGAAGTCGCCCTACGCATCGGACAGATCAAAGGTCTCACCATCAGCCGACAAGGCGCACACAGCACCGGGAGCGGAACCTCCGTCGATGCCGCCGTTGTCCAAGAGCTTGAATCCAAGATCCTCGGTCCCAAGGGCATCTTGATGCAACAATCCCGCGAGATCGCCGAACGACTGGGGCATTCCATCGAGGCCGATGCAAGCGGGCTTCCTGCGCAACACAACGAACAAGCCGAAAAGCTCGCCCTCTACGAAGCTGAACACGACAGCGAATTTGTCGAATGGCTTCAACCGCGCTTTGATGCCAAAAAGCACGTCGCATTGACCTCTTCGTGGGCGTCTGCTCGACGCGATGTGGCTCGATTGTTCTTCGATCTGCGAAACAACCGTCTTGACGCTTCCGAAGCCTTACCACAAGTCGCCCGATTGTCCGCCTTCCACGAGGACATCACCATCACACAGACCGCTTCTTGGTACGCAAAACTCGCCGAAGAACAAGGCGACCTTCGCCTCGCAGGTTGGCTCCATCAGATCGCAGCGGGCGATGCGCCCCAAACTCCGCCTTTTCAGCCGACACGCCCCGCGCTGTCTTTGCAACAAGACGGCTCTTGGAAATACTCCGAAACCATCTGCGATCAAGCCGATGCCCTCGACCGTTTCGTCGATGCCTTGTGGCCCAAAGATCGCCCCCCCCTTCTTCACATCGGCGAACAAGGCCAATGGAACACCACTTTTTCCAAGCTCCTGTCCGAACACACCAAGCGGCCCTTTGACCTGCGCAACACAACTGCTCTGGTGACGGGTGCAAGCCCGGGTTCGATCGCCTTGGCCTGTGTGCGTTGCCTCTTGCGCGGTGGAGCCCGTGTCATCGTCACCACCAGCACTTACAACAGCGATCGTGTCCGTGAATATCGCGATCTCTTCGAGACTTCTGCTGTCCCGGGCGCAGAACTCCATATCGTCCCCTTCAACCAAGCCTCTTTCCAAGATGTCGAGTCCCTGATCCATTGGCTGTTTTCCTCTGTCACCGAACAAGACGGGGCCAAAGTCCGCGTCGTCAAGCGCCCCTTTGCACCCGATATCGTGCTGCCTTTCGCGGCTATCAAAGATCTCGCCACGCTCGACAGCCTCCAAGCCCGCTCCAACGCCGTGATGCGTGCGATGCTGCTCAGCGTAGAACGCCTTGTGACGGGCATCGCCACCCATTACAAGCGTCACGGTCTCCCCGCGATGCCTTGCCATATCGTCCTACCGCTTTCACCCAATCACGGAAGCTTCGGAGGCGACGGAGTGTACGCCGAAACCAAAGCTGCACTCGAAGTCCTCCTGACCAAGTGGGAAAGCGAATACGAAGCATGGGGCAAGGCCACCACCTTGTGCGCGGCCCGCATCGGATGGGTCCGTGGGACGGGCTTGATGGATGCCAACAATCTCGTGGCTCACCACCTCGAACAGCGCACAGGTATGCGCACCTTTTCTAGCGACGAGATGGGATGGTTGTTGACCGCTCTGTGTACCCATGCCGCCAGAAAAGAAGCCCTCCGCCAGCCTCTTGAGGCCGATCTGACAGGTGGTTTCCAACGAGTCAAAGCCCTTCGTCAGACCGTTTCAGCGATCCGCACCGAACTCGAACACAAAGCTGCCTGCGTCAAGCAACGCCTGACCCTCGAAAGCACCGAAGCCGCCTTGCTAGGTGCGCCCACGGATGCACCTTTGCTTGTCGACGCGCTTCCTCATTGGCCTGCCACCCTGCACCCTCGATGGACACCTTCGACCGCGAAAAAGCCCGTCCATTGGCCCAAACGCGGCCTTTCCCTGCGCGAGATGGTGGTGATCGTTGGCATGGGCGAGATCGGCCCTTGCGGAAGCGCCCGTACTCGCTACGAGATGGAGATCGGGCCGTCGCTTTCTCCCGCTGCGGTGCTTGAGTTGGCTTGGATCACGGGCCTCGTCACCTACGAAGAAAACGGCAAGGCGGGGGTTTGGAAAGATCGCCAGACCAACACCGTGATCGCAGAACACGAGATCGCCACACGTTACCGCGAAAGCGTCCGCAAACATCTTGGGCTGCGCTGGATCGAACCTGAGACTGTAGGCATCGACCCCAACGCCCTTTCTATGTACACCTCTGTTTTTCTGGAAAAAGATTTTACTTTTTCGGTAAGCTCCGAAGAAGAAGCCCGTACCTTCTTTGCGATGGCACCCGAAAAAACCCGTGTTCACTTTGACGCCCAAGACGGACAATGGCGCATCACACGCCTCGCTGGAACCGAAGTCAAAGTCCCCCGCCAAGTCCGCCTCCAACGCCAAGTCATGGGCCAGATCCCCAAAGGCTTTGACTTTGCGCGCTTTGGCCTCTCCAACGATATGATCGAACGCATCGACCGCGTCGCTCTTTTCAACCTGATCGCCACCGTCGACGCCTTCTTGTCCGCTGGCATCGAACCCGAAGAACTCTTGCACTGGCTCCATCCTGCCCGCGTCGCAAACACCCAAGGTTCGGGCATCGGCGGGATGCGCAGCTTGGCCCGTCTCTACCGCGATCACGTCCTCGATATCGAGCGCCAGCCCGATATCCTCCAAGAAACCTTGATCAACGTCGCTGCCGCCTATGTGGTCCAAAGCTACGTCGGAAGCTACGGGCCGATGTCTCACCCTGTCGCGGCCTGTGCGACGGCAGCGGTCTCTCTGGAAGAAGCCACCGACAAGATCTTGGCAGGAAAGGCCGACTTTGTGGTCGCGGGTGGGTACGATGATGTCGGACGTGAAAGCCTTGTTGGTTTCGGTGACATGAACGCCACCGCAAACACCGATGAGATGGTCGCTATGGGGCTTGAACCCGCCCAGATGTCTCGTCCCAACGATGCCCGACGGCGCGGCTTTGTCGAGGCCCAAGGTGGCGGAACCTTCTTGCTCGCTCGGGCCGATATCGCTGTGCAGATGGGCCTCCCCGTGTACGGTGTGGTCGGATACTGCGGTTCTTTTGGTGACGGTATCCACAAATCCATCCCTGCCCCCGGCATGGGCGCGCTCGCTTGTGCCGTTGGAGGACAACAATCCCCGCTCGCTCGCTCTCTCCAACACTTCGGCCTTACCGCTGACGATATCGCCGTCGTGTACAAACACGACACTTCCACCGCCGCCAACGACCCCAACGAAAACGAACTCCATCACCGCATCCAGCGAGCCCTCGGACGCAGCGAAGGAAACCCCCTCTTTGCCGTCTCTCAAAAAAGCCTGACAGGCCACGCCAAAGGCGGAGCCGCTGCATGGCAGATCATCGGACTTTGCCAGACCCTCCTCCAAGGCCGCATCGCAGGAAATCCCAACCTCGACAACGTCGATCCGATGATGCGTTCTTTTTCCCATCTCGCTTTCTCAAACAAAACCCTTGACGTAGGTGATGCTCTGCCGTTGCGCGCAGGGATGCTGACCAGCCTCGGTTTCGGCCACGTCAGCGGTATCGCTCTGCTTCTTCACCCCGATGCCTTCTTGGCCCAGCTCTCCGAAGAACAGGCCGTCGCTTACCACTCCCGCTGCCAGCAGCGCCACCACCAGACCACCCAACGCTGGGCCTCCGTCTTCATGGGACAAACTCCCTTGTTCTCTCGCCGAAACCTCCGCCGCTTTGAAGCCCAAGACGGCTCTCCCGAACAAGCCGCCCAAGAAGCCGCCATGCTCCTAAACCCCCACGCTCGCCTTGATACCTCTCGCGGCCTCTATTCCTCCCTCTAAATCTCTCGATAGGTGTTCTTCTTATGGATGCGGGAGCTTTTGCCTATCGCATCTTCTTTGTAAAAATGTCGGATCTATCTTCATGAGTTTTCAACTATCCTTTCATCCTCAAGGACGTATTCTTGGTGTCGGTTTAGATGTCGTTTCGATTGCGGATTTTTCTCTACAGCTTCAAGATCCAGCCTCTTGCTTTGTCGAAGAAGTCTTTACTTTAGCAGAGCGCCGCATTGCTCGCGCACGCGCAGGGCAACAGCCCGCACGCCACCTCGCGGCCCGCTTTGCTGCCAAAGAAGCCATGATCAAAGCGTGGTCTTCGGCCCTTTTCGGCCAACCTCCCCCCTTGCCGCATCTATCCTTACGAGAGATCGAAGTCGTCCATGACGCTTATTCTCGCCCCGCCCTACGTTTTCACGGTCAAGTCTCTGATGCCATGCAAGCACTTTTCCCCTATACAACCCACCTCTCTCTCTCTCACGATGGCGACACCGCCGCTGCCATCGTCTTGCTCGAACAGCTCATACGAAATTAACCCGTAGTGTGCGCCAACATGTAGGAGCAGCCCCCCGTGGCTGCCCAACCACAGGGCGTCTACAGCCGATCGTGCCTGCCCTTCAAGCACATTTCTCTCGGACACCCTCTCACTGCGGCTTCACGCTAGGCTTCCGCCAAAGTCCTTGGTTGGCCTCCACATACATCCGCATCGTCCGCCCCCGTCGCCCCAACAGCGCCTCCAGCGTTGGATCGACCTGCTCTGCATGCCCAAAGCGCAGTCCCACATGCAAGATTGTTTGCACGATACACTGCCCCCAAGGCAGCCCACGCCGCCGAAGATGCCACACATACCCCACCACCGACGCAGCCTGATAACGGATGGTGCGCCCCAAAACGTCACTCAAGATATTCGCAACATCATCAAACCCGATGGCCTCCGAACCTGTCAGCGTATAAGCTTGATTTGCGTGTTTTTCTGGCGCAACAAACGCCTCAACGGCCACCTCTGCCACATCATACAGATCCACAAAAGCTGCACGACCTTTACCCGCAGGCACATACAAACGATCCGCCTCACGGATATCCTGCAAGTAGGCGTCTTGTAGATTTTGCGCGAAAAATCCGGGACGCAACAACGTGTACGCAGCGCCCGATGCTTTGAGGTGCATCTCGACTTTGTGATGCGGAATGATCTTGTTTTCTCCCGCTCCTGCGACCGATAAAAAGACGATATGCTCAGCCTTTTTTTCTCGTGCAACATCCACAAAAGGATTCAGCGTTTTTTCCACATCCGCGATCGGCGGCGGACGCAGCAAAAACACGCCCGTACATCCCTCCAAAGCAGCTGACCACGTCGCAGCGTCCCGAAAATCAAACCGCACGCTTTCGACTTCTCCGTTCCAATACTGTTCTGCCGATGCCACCGATGAAACCGCAGCCCGTATGTCGATACCTCGCGCACGCAACGCACGAACCACCTCACGGCCCACATTGCCCATCGCTCCTGTCACCAAGATCCGCTTCGTCATCGAAAAATCTCCCAAACAAAATCGCCTCAAACTGGTTTCTATTCACACCGAAGCAACTCATCGACAAACCCCCGTTTTCTCGCCCGTTCAAGCGACTGAGCCGTTGGTTTGAAACACGATGATCTGTTCGCGGATATGGGTTCAAGGGGTTGCGACCCCTTGCGGGGTTTGGGGCAGCGCCCCAATTCAACAAACCCCACCACCTCGCTTCTCTTTATACCCAAGGAGCTCCCAAGATGGACAAGATTCTACAAAAAGCTGGATACACCGAACAACAATACTCGCACGGCACTGTCACGCTCAATTACGCGGTCAGTCCGCCCAAACAACGCGCTCTCTTGCTTATCCCCGGCCAGACGATGCCTTGGCAAAGCTACACCCGCGTCCTTCCTGCGCTCGCACGACACTTCCAAGTCTATGCGCTCGATATCCACGGACATGGGCGCTCTTCACGCTGCCCACAACGCTATACCTTCGAGGCCATCACCGAAGATCTCGTCGCCTTTCTTTACAACGTCGTCCAACGTCCCGCCTTCTTGTCGGGCAATTCTTCGGGTGGCCTGTTTGTCACATGGATGGCCGCCCAAGCCCCCGATTATGCGCAAGGTGTGATCGCCGAAGATCCGCCTTTTTTTAGCAGCGAACATCCCCGACTCCAACAATGCTTTGTATACCATGTGATGAAGCTGTTTCTCGAAACCCTCGACCGCCCCGAAGGACGGGACTTGGGCGCACTTTTTCAACGCTTAGAGATCCCACACAAAAGCGGAAAGCGCATCTCCAAGATCCCTGTGTTCCTCGCTCGCCTTCTTTCTTCGTGGCTCCAACGCCGCCAAGCCAAAACCCCCGACCAGCCGCTCGATATCCCTTGGTTGCCCCTCCAACTCCGTCTCACCATCCGCTCTTTTTCCGAATACGACCCCGCCTTCACACGCGCCTTCTACGAAAACACGATGGCGGGTAGCTTCGATCACGCTGCCATGCTCGCAAAGATTCGATGCCCCTTCGCCCTCATCCATGCCAACTGGTTCGTTCACGAAAAATTCGGACTTGTGGGCGCGATGATCCAAGAAGAAGCCCAGCGCGTTTGCTCGCTCGTCCCCCAAACACGCTATCTCCCTGTCTCTGCGGGGCATGTCGTTCACCTCGAAGCCCCAAAACTCTTCCTCCAAATCGTCGACGACTTCACAAAAGACGCAATATAGGGTCCGATCAACCCCCTTGCTTTTCCAAAGAACGCAGCTTTTCGTCTTGCAAGCATTTCGTCAACAAACGATCCAAAGCATTCGCAAAGCTCCGTTTATCGGCCTCTCCAAACGGCCTTGGCCCTCCCGTCTGCACACCTGAATCACGAAGATCCTGCATAAAGTCCCGAACCGACAAGCGTTCGCGCACATTCTCTTCCGTATACAACTCCCCATGATTGCTCATCGCAACACCTCCCGCTTCGATCACCAACGCCGCCAACGGGATATCGGACGTCACCACCAGATCCCCCAATTCGACGCGCTGCGCAATATAATGATCCGCAACATCAAAGCCCTTTTCCACCACCACTTGCGACAAATACGGCGATTGCAATAGGTACATCCCACGATTCGCCACAAAACAAGCATGGACTCTTCGCTTTTCCACAACACGAAACAAGATATCTTTGATCGCCTTCGGCGTTGCATCGGCATCCACCCAGATCCGCAAACGAAACCTCCTCTCAATCAATTAGGTTTGTTTTTGTGGGGCTTTGCCCCACACCCCACAAGGGAGCGCGGCTCCCTTGACCCCGTATCGGCGGAGTGATCAGTGGCTTTTCAAACAAACATCCCTGCCGCTTCAAATAACGCGAACACGGGGTTTTTGCAAACAGCATCACTCCGACAAGAAAAATTATTCGTCAAGATCTACGTCTTTTTCTTCTTTCTTCTCTGGTTTTTTCTCTTCTCTTTTCTTCTCTTTTGCGGTTTCTTTGCAAAGACAGCGTCCCTGCTCACCTTTCGGACCCATCGGTCCCTTGTCACCTTTCAACCCTTTCGGACCCATCGGCCCCTTATCACCTTTCGGCCCCTGTTCGCCTCTCAGTCCTTTCGGTCCCATCGGTCCTTGCGCGCCTCGTTCACCCTGTTGGCCTCGCTGGCCGACCGGACCTTGCGTACCTTGTTCTCCTTTTGTCCCCATCGGACCTTGCGGCCCCATTCGGCCCTGCTCACCTTTCGGGCCCATCGGTCCTTGCTCACCTTTCGGACCTCGTGGTCCCATTGCGCCTTGCGGGCCTCGCTCACCCTGTGGGCCTTGCCCGCCTTTCGGCCCTTGCGGTCCCGTCGATCCCTGTTCGCCTTTCGGACCTTGCGGTCCCATCGAACCCGTCGTGCCGACCGCTCCGACCGCTCCTTGCTCACCTTTCGGCCCCATCGGTCCTTGCGGTCCCACCGACCCTTTTGGCCCAACAGGGCCTTGTAAACCAACGGAGCCTTGTAAACCTCGCTCGCCTTTCGGGCCTACGGAGCCTCGCTCGCCTTGTAGGCCGATGGAGCCTCGCTGACCTTTCGGGCCTACGGGGCCTTGCTCACCTTTTGGCCCTTGCTCACCTTTTGGCCCCATCGGTCCCGTCGGGCCTTGCGGTCCCACTGCTCCAGCTACGCCCTGCTCTCCTTTCGGGCCTTGCGTCCCTTGCGGACCTTGTAATCCTCGCAGACCTTGTTCTCCCTTTGGCCCCTGTGGGCCGATCTTTCCAGCGATACCCTGCTCACCTTTTGGCCCCTGTGGGCCGATCTTTCCAGCGATACCCTGCTCGCCTTTCGGACCTTGTGGGCCTTGTAATCCTTTCGGGCCTTGTGGGCCTTGTAATCCTTTCGGACCGACAGATCCTTGTGGGCCTTGCAGACCTTGCGGGCCTCTCGGCAGAAGAACGTGCTGTATTTGTGAACCGCAACGAAAACGAATCACTGTGCCGCGTGTCTCTTGTGAGACGCTGTCGATTTGACAAGGAGTGCCTTCGTTTCCTTTTTCTCCTTGCAAGACCATGACTTGCGCCAACGTTTTTTGCTGGCTGCCAAAGAATCCTACCAGAACAAACAACCCTGCGCGCAATGTTTGCGGCAGATCGATCTTGCGTTTCATCGTTTTTAAGGCGCGGAGACCCCCTTATGGGCGAGGGGGGAGGAAGCGCCGTCCTTTCTTTGTGTTGTGAGGGTGGTGGTTCGGGCGGCCAGCCGAGTGGTGGCCTTCTTGACATCGACGGAAGTGGTGAGGGTTTGGCCGTCGATGGTTTCGAGTGCGAAAAAGCCCGTACTGCGCTTGCCTTTGACCCATCCTGTGCCTTTTTCTGTTCTGACCAAGTCGTGTTTGCGTAGCCCAAACAGTTTTCCTGTGGG
>CAUJFU010000466.1 GCA_963169055.1 Myxococcota bacterium | reverse complement strand
CATATGATCGGCAGCAAGCCCTTGTTGCGTATCTTGGTATTCGAGATAGCCGAAGAGATGGGGTAGCGTCGGTTCTTTCTCGAATTCCACGGGCGCACCGCGCTGTTTGTGTGTGACAAGAACATTGAGACGATAAGCCGTCGGGATCTCGGCCTCACGGATTGAACGGGGTTCCATCATCGGGTCGCTGCTGCCGCGCACACCGATCAACAGTTCTCGGTAATGCTCCAGCACATATTCTTGCATCCCTTCGAGATAATGTGCCACCGCTTCGCCATGTACAGAAAAGCGCTTGAGGAGGGACTCAAAGGTCTTTTCGACAAGGATCTGGATGGCTTGGCGCTCGATAATCGCCGTCTCATCGTGGATAATGCGCTCTTGCTCGCGTTGTGCATGGATCAGCGGGGCGGCTTCTTGTTGAAACTCCGCGATGTTGTGTTGAAGCGAGACTTGCACTTCGGGAGAAAGCTCTTCAAAAACTTCGGGTTCGATGGGCTTTCCGTCGATCAGCGGAACGAGCAAAAACTGATCGTCTTCAGACTCCAGCTCAAGCTGGTAGTTGTGAGCGATCTTTTGTAGCTCGACCATGATCTCGCGCAGCTTTTCACGCGCTTGTTCGATAGCGGCGGTGGTTGGATGGATCAGATGTTCGTCCGTCAACGCCTGTCCGATAGAACGCGAAAGCGCCAAGGTACTCTGTTGAAGCTCTTTGTCGAGCTTGGCCCCCACGCCTGAAGGCAACGTTAACACTTGCGGTCGATGCGGATCATCGAAGTTGTAGGCATAACAAGTGTCGTGCGGGCGCGCTTCTTTGCGAGCGCGTTCACGCACCAAACGCAGGACGGTACTGGTCTTCCCCGTTCCCGAAGGGCCGACGACAAAAACGTTGTAGCCCTTTACACCGATATCCAAACCAAAGGACAACGCATCGACGGCGCGGCCTTGACCGACAAGATCCGCATCCACTGGGGCAGTAGTCGTTCGTTCAAGTTCTTGTAAGCGCGCAGGATCGACGCGGCGACGTAGTTTTGCAGCAGGTAGCGCCTCAACGGGTGTGCTTTTCGGCATGTATCCTCTCCACGACAGGCAAAATGGAGACTCTACATGGAGGGATTATGACGGGCTGTCAAGATGCAAAGAAGATTAAGGATGGAGGCAGTAGGTGGGGCCACCTTGGGCGACCGAAGCGCAAGCGCTAGTGGGAGCGGTGCAATCGCTGGCTTGCGTGCAGGTTTTGAGGCAGACATTGGTGTTGGCGCTTGCGAGAGTGACGCATTGCGTGGGGGCCGTACAGACGGCAGGATCGGCACGGCACTCTTTGTAACACAAGCCGAGATCTTTTCCTTGAAAGAGCAAACAGTACAAGCCCGCTGCACAGATCTCTTGTTTTGTTGCACCTGCCGCATTTTTGCAGGAGGCCCCTTCTTTGGCCTCTCCGACATTTCCAAGCACACAGAACCCACCGCTGCAAAAACGGGGATCTTGGCAATCGCTGGCTTGCGTGCATTTTTTGGTGCAGACGCTGTCGCTGCTGCCGGCGCTTTTGGGGATACATCCGTATCCATCGACACAACCGACATTTTCGTTGTTGATCTTTCCGCAGGCTTCATTGGGTCCAGCCAACTTGCCTTTGGCCTTGCAGTATTTTTTGTTGGGTTCGACTTCGGTACAAGAAACGCCTGTTGGGCAGTCCGTGTCTTGGCTGCAAGGCAGATAACAAGTGCCTTCGACAACCGCTTCACGGCGGCAATCAAGGCCGGGCCAACAGGGATCATCCAAAGTTCCGCCGCTATTGAACGAACAAGTCTCCGCCGAAGGAACACAGTGGCCCGCTGCACAGACCTTACCCGCTGCACATTCCGAGTTTTTCGCGCAAGGCTTCCAACAGATCTTCTTGCGATTCTTTCCCTCGGCTTGCTGGATGCAGGAAAGCCCTTGTTCGCAACGTGCGGTAGGTGCGGTGCAATCTTCGCCTTCTTTTACGCCGGGAGCTTGCTCGGTGTTGATCTCCCCAGCATCGGGATCTTTGGCGATGCACTTGCCTATCGAACGATCGCAGATCTGCGTTGCCGCGTTGCAATCGAAGTTTGTCTCGCACTTTTCGGTGCATTTGCCTGCTTGGCAATTCAAAGCCCGATTGCTTTGTTTGGAACGCAACAAGCAATCCGTGTCACCCGTACAAGCTGCCCCCACATCGCCCAAAGGAACGCACTTTCCAGCTTTACAGAAGGTATCGTCGCCTTTGCAATCCGATGAGATCAGACATTCATCTTTCTTTTTTTCTTCTGGACACCCCACCGCATACGACAAGACCCAAAAACACAAACACACATTCCCGATCAACCAACCCAAACCTGTCGATCCTTTTCTTTGCATCCATTCCTCCCAACGATCCGACCGTTCCGACGGCCCTTTTCAAAAACACCTCATCCACAACCTTGCGATCTTAATGCGCCACTTTCCAACAGATTCTTTTGGATAGCCATCACAACATCCCTGCAACGGCCCGTTGTGAAGCCATCCAAATCAACGGATGTATCGGCCTGTTTCGATCTTTTTCTCCACACACCAGCCTCCGCCGATCCTTTTCGCATTCGACCTGCCTTTGTTATCTAGCTTGTGCAAGGCCGCAAGTCAAAGACTGAGACAAGCCCGCCCGATATCCTTTCATCCGAAAGAGGTGCTGATGAAGACCGTTCGTTCTACATTTTTTCCTATCGCGATCACTCTCTGGGGGGCGGGGCGATTGGGCAGCGCGCTTTGCGAAGCTCTGCGTGCGCAATCGAACGAAGTTGCTTTGTGGTCGCGACGCACTCACGACTCACCTGCTCGCTTCCTTTCCAGCCAATCGACGCCCTCGGAGCTTTGGTTGATCACCGTAAGCGACGATGCCATCGGCTCTTTCGCAGACCAACTCGCAAAAGAAGCCCTGATTCTTCCGAAAGTGGCGCTTCATTGTTCAGGACGATGCGCGGTCGAAGATCTTGCTCCGTTGCGAGAACGCGGCGTTTCGATCGGCGTGATGCACCCGCTTTTACCGATCACACCGCGCACACACACCTCCGCTGTTGCAAAAACGTTGTTTTCAGGCGCATACATCGGTGTCGATGGAGAAGAAACCGCCGTACAAGCCGCCCAAGAGATCGCGCAATCCCTCGGAGGGACCGTCTTTTCTTTGCATGGTATTGATCGTGCGCTTTACCATGCTGCCGCCGTGATCGCGTCAAACTTCCTTGTGACGCTTGCAGCGCAAGCCACCAAGACCTTGCAGGCCGCAGGCTACCACGCAGACGCCTTGCCTCTTTTGTTGCCTTTGATGCAAGCCAGCCTTCACAACCTCCACACGCAAGGACTCCCCCTTGCCTTAACAGGCCCTTATCCACGCGGTGATTACGCCACCATCGAAGCCCACCTCCGCGCTCTCCAAACACTCCCCGCCCCTTCCGATCCAAAAAGCCCGTCTCTCCGACAGATCTACACTCTCCTTGCGCAAGCCACCTTGCCCATCGCAACCGAACAAGCGACACAACGCCACCTCGACACCCAACGCATCACCGCACTTCACGCTCTCCTTGATGCTTCGGAAGATATCACATAGCTTGGCCTCTTCCGCCATCGTCTTTTTCGTGTGTTTTTTTCCATACATTCTTCGTTTGAGATGACTTGTGGGATAGTTTTTGTGAGGCTTTCCCCACATCCCTTTTGTTTATCTTTTGTGCGCTTCGTGGACTCTCGACGCTCAACAAAGCGCGTGTTATAGAAACGCCCCTTTTCTTGCTGCGCACCCCAGATCGCGATAGAACACCACCAGACAGATTCATTGCCACAAGGAGGGAGAGCCTTGCGCCTGCTTGCTGATCTTCACCTGCACTCACGCTACACCAAGACGACCAGCCGCGACATGGATCTGGAGAACATGGCGCTTTGGGCGCGCTACAAAGGCATTCATCTTCTCGGAACAGGGGACTTTACACATCCCTCATGGTTCCAAGAACTCCAAGAAAAGCTGCGCCCCGCCGAAGCAGGGTTGTTTTGTTTACGCGAAGATCTCGAAGCACCGCTGATCCACCAAAGCCCGGCCTCCACACGCACCCACGAAGTGCGTTTTGTGTTAAGTGCCGAGATCACCCAAACCTTCTTACACAACGGCGATCTTCAACGCATCCGCCATCTGATCTTTGCGCCCGACTTTGAGGCAGTAAAGCGCATCCGTGCCGAGCTTGGGCGGTTTGGCGACCTCCAAGCCGAAGGTCGCCCCACGCTCCATCTCGATATCCCGACACTCCTTTCGATCCTTCACGACGCCCACCCTCAAGCGCATCTGATCCCGGCCCATATCCTCGCCTCTTGGTTTTCGCTTCTTGGCCATCGTTCGGCTTTTTCCGATGTGAAATCTTGTTTTGGGCCTTATCACGATCAGATCTTTGCCCTTGAGTCGGGCATCATGATCGACACTCCCCAGCTACGACGCATCCAATCACTCGATCCCTACACGCTTTTCGCAAGCTCCAATGCTTATTCCCCCAACAAGATCGGTCGCGCAGCCACCGAGATAGAATCCGAACGCAGCTATGACGGCCTCTTTTCGGTCTTACGCCATCCCACCCCACGCAACTACCTCGGAACCCTCGAAACATGGCCCGAAGAAGAAAAATACTATCTCGATGGACACCAACGCTGCCGCATCAGTATGTCCCCCCAAGAAAGCCGCACCAGAGATGCTCTCTGCCCTGCTTGCAAAAAACCCCTCACACTCGGCGTCATGCACCGCGTTGAACAGCTAGCTCAACGCTCGCCTTCTCCAACACGCCCACCCACCGCCTTCAGCCCTCCTTCCCAAAAGCTGCTTTCTCTCGAACAGATCCTCGCTGAACTCCTGCAATGCAATCCCCGCGCAAAGCGCCTTCAAAAACGATACATCGCGATGCTCGACCGCCTTGGACACGAGATCGATATCTTGCGCAGCGTTCCCCTCGAAGAATTCCGACAATTAGATATCCCTTTGCTTGAAGAAGCCATCCGACGTGTCCGCCAAGAAGATATCTTGCGCGAACCCGGATTCGACGGACAGCCGGGAAAGATCCGTATCTTCCTCTCCAACGAACAAGCTCTCCCTCAACAAGATCTCTTCCCTGATCTGGATGTCGTTCCGACCCTCTCCAATCAATTGATGCTCTTCGATATGGCCTCTCCAACCTTTTGGCGTCGACGCATCGGAACCTCCGTCGAATCCCCAACCTACGACAAGCAGTTTGATTTATTCTCTCCAACGCTCGCAGAACCCGAATCGCCCTATCCATCGCGCCCCACACCCACACCGACGACACGCACCGCGTGGTCTCCCCCACCACCTCCCCCACCCGCACCTCCCTTGCGCCAAATGGATATCACCGAGGCTATCGCCATCGCTATCGCTGCACGCAACGCCTCACCCACAACATCCGCACCGACGTTCCGCACAGAGAAGCCCATCACAAACACCGGTCCCACCGCCTCTTTCGCATCCGCCCTCCAACACAATCACGCCCCCCCACCCTCCGACCTACGACAATCTGATGCTTCTCCCTCTTCTGATATCCGACGATCCGATGCCTCTCCCTCTTCTGATATCCGACAATCTGATGCCTCTCCCTCTTCTGATATCCGACAATCTGATGCCTCTCCCTCTTCTGATATCCGACGATCCGATGCTTCTCACTCTTCCGACGCTCTGCGCCCCCACAACTCGCTCATCTCTTCGGAAGTCTCGACAACGCAATCTGATCATTTTCCCGTATTTTCCGAAATCATCGCATCCACTTACGCAAACGATCTCCATTCCAACCCAGCATCGGCCCAAAACAACACGACGCCTCACCCGACAGCCCTTTCGCCCTCTTCTTCGCCTGTCCATCATGCGCAGAGCTTCCCAAACCACTACGTGCAGCGCATCCAACAAACACTCTTACGATGGCATCCGACCCCTCCCCTCTCTATCCCCTCACAAAAGCTCTCCCCACCGCCTTTTTCACCCGACGCCACGCTCCAAAAGCTCCAGATCATCCAAGAACGCATCCACGCCCTTCGCCAAGATCCCCGCGCCTCCGCACTCCACCGCCCCACCGCCCCACCGCCCTCTGCTTTCGAACCCGCTGCTTCCCCCACCGCCCACCGTTCGGGCGCATGGCCGACGCTTTCCGCCCTGCCCAAAAAATTGCTCGCACGCCTCAACACCGAGCAACGCAGCGCCGTCAAGCATTGGGGCTCTCCACTTCAAATTATCGCAGGCCCCGGTACAGGAAAGACTTATACGCTCCTTCATCGCATTCTTTATTTGATCGCTACCCGCCAACTCGATTCCTCTCAGATCCTCGTCTTCGTTCACAGCGAACAAGCCGCTCGCAGCTTCTCCGAACAGATCCAACGCCATATCAGCCCACGCCACAACCTCACGATCACCACCTTTCATCGCTTTTGCCTCGAATTGATCGCAGGGGAAGATTGCCTCCCTCGTTTGGTCAGCGATGTTGAACGCATGGCACAGCTTACAAAGATCGCCGCACAACAGCACACCTCCCTCCACGATCACGAGATCCCGCTGTTGTTGCGGGCGATCTCGACGGCCAAACAAGCCGCCCTTTCTCCCGAAGAAGCTGCCGACACTCTCCCCGAGATGAATCCGCGATTTCGAGAGATCTTTTCTCTTTATCAAGAACATCTGCAAAACGAATCTTCTCTGGATCTCGATGATCTTTTGCTTGAAGGCGTACGCCTTCTTCAGCATGATACCCCTCTTCGACAGCAACTTCGCTTGCGCTTTCGCTCCATTCACGCGGACGACTACCAAGATATCTACCCCGCCCAACGCCAGATCCTTCGCCATCTTGTCAGCGAACACACCGATCTTTGCGTTGCAGGAGATCCCGATCAGGCCATCGCTTCGACCGAAGGAGCCGATCTTCATCACTTTTACCAGTTTCCTACAGACTTTTCGACACTTCATCACCCTGCCCAACGCTACACACTCTGGCGAAGTTATCGTAGCCCAAAGCTCTTGGTCGACGCCGCCCATTCTCTGATCTCAACACAACCTGATCCGCACCGCACCCCCACAGAAGCCCTTGCCTCCGACCTTCAACAGCAGATCCCTTTGCAGATCTTTGAGTCCCCTGATGAAGAAGCCCGTGGGATCGTCAAAAAGATTCAGTCTCTCCTCATGCTTCACCCCGAAGCCCATCCCCCCCAAGATCCCACAACCTCTTTCCACTCCAACGCCCCAGAGCTTCCGCTCTCTTTCCATCCCAAAGATCCAGAATCCACAAACCCCTTCCATCTCAAAGATATCGTGATCTGCTACCATCATCCGCGTTATATCGCCCCCTTGCGCGACGCTCTCGAAGAGGCCGGACTCCCCTATTGGCTCCATGCCCACGAAGATCCCGCCCTACGTCAAGAATGCCACGCCCTGCTCGCTCGCCTACGGATGCCAAACCTCCCCGCATCTGAGTCGCCGATATCTCTGCTTGATCGGCTGTTTTCAGAGATCGATCAAACACCTTGGCCCTATCCTCCGCAACGTCGCGCCACCCAACGCGCCGCACTCTACGAACGCGCCAGACTCGCCCGCAACACCCTCGCTTTTTTGACCAGCCTTGTTCTCGAACAACACGCCCCCCTGTTTCCCACCGCCCCCTCCCTGATCAAACTTCTTCCGCTCGTTGCCCTCAAAGGACTCCAATTTCCCGTCGTCTTTCTCGCAGGATGTGACGATCTCTCCCTTCCTCCCGAAGAGATGCACCCCTATCCTGAACGCATCGATGAAGCCCTACGCTTGCTTTACACCGCCATCCACCGCACCGAGCGCTTTCTCTTTCTTTCTTATGCCCGCTATCCTCACCCCCCCCCACTTCCCTTCCCACCGCCTCAACGCGCTTCTCGCTTTCTCGAAGCCCTCGCGCCTTTTTTACACATACAATCTTTTCCCTCCGCACGCACCTCGATCCTCTAAAAATCGACGTCCTTGTAGGCTCGCAGCCTCTCTGCTTATACGAAATCCGCCCGTTGTGTTATCGTAAAA
>CAUJFU010000465.1 GCA_963169055.1 Myxococcota bacterium | reverse complement strand
TAGAGGGCGCGTGGGGGTGGTGAGGTCTGAGCGGGGGGAGGATTGGAAGGGCGGAGGCGGACATGAAAAGGAAGAGGGGTGAGAGGGATATAATTGACGGGGCGTGGGGGAGTTTGGATGCGGATATTTTGAGAGACGGAGGGGAGGGGGGCGTTCATGGGGCCTGAGTGAGGGAGATCGAGGGAGGCGATGTGTTGTTCGGCGATGGTGCCTTCAAAGAGCAACAGCTCAATGAAGGCTTTGAGATCGTCGCGGGAGACGTAGTATTCGTGGCTTTGCATGAATTGCTTGATAGCGCGAACCATTTCTTTGGCGGATTGAAAGCGCGATTCAAGCGGTCTTTCGAGGGCTTTGAGGATAATGGCTTCGAGTTCGATGGGAAAGCCTGCGCGTATGGAGGAGGGTGATTTGATGGGGCCGTGGCAGATCGCCATGGCGACGGAAGCGATATCTTTGCTCATAAAGAGGCGTTCGAGGGTGCAGACCTCGAAAAGCAAGTTGCCCATCGAAAAGATATCGGAACGATGGTCGAGTTCGCGTCCGTAGCACTGCTCGGGGGACATATAAAGGATCTTGCCTTTGGTCATGCCCGTTTGGGTTTGGTGCTCTTGGATACGACTTTTTGCGATTCCAAAATCGGAGAGTTTGACTTCGCCTTCGCGACTCAGAAGGATGTTATCGGGGCTGAGATCGCGGTGAACGAGGTGAAGGGGTTGCCCATCGGCATCGTTGGCGGTGTGGGCGTGTTGGAGTCCTTCGAGGATCTCACTAATGATGTAAACGCCGATGGGAAGGGGAAGAGGGATTTGTGAGATTGCGCTGCGCTGGAGTAGGTCGGTAAGGCTGAGGCCATCGACGTACTCCATGACGATGTAATAGGTTTCTTCGGTTTCGCCGAAGTCGAAGATGCGGACGATATTGGGGTGTTGTAGGCGAGCGATTAGGCGGGCTTCGTGGATGAACATCTTGACGTTGTTGCGATTGCGGGCGATGTGAGGGTGCAAGCGTTTGATCGCAACTTTTTGCTGGAAGCCTTGGGGACCGACCGAGCGACCGAGCAAGACTTCCGCCATGCCACCGTCGCCGATCTTGTCGACGATCTCGTATTGTTTGAAGTGCGTCTGAATAGCCATCCAAGTCCTCGTACTCTCTGGGGAATCCCCGATGCGGGGCAGCGAGAGAGCGGCAGGATACCACGAAAAGAGGCTTGGGGCCAAGAAAAGGGTGTGCGGAGGTTGTGTGGAGAAGGATTGCGTCGTTGTATCGCGGGGGGTGATTTGTGCTATAACGATGCCCCACCGCACGCATGGAAGCAGAAGCGGCTTGACGAAAAGGTGGTCGGGATCTGTGGTGCAGATCGGGTAGCGAGACGGAGAACGGAGCGAGGCGAGATGGTAGAAAATTATGGTCGAGTGTATCGACCCGCATTGGATATCCCGATAGGATGGGCGTTGGCGATCGGTTATTTGTTGTTTTTGTTGGGTACAACACAGATGGGCTATGCCCGAGATGAGGGGTACTATTTTGTGGCGGGACACCGCTACATTAGCTGGGTGAAGGAGTTGGTGGGGGAGGTGCGTCATCGCAAGGAATTGCGTTCCTTGCAACGCCAACGCATCGAGCATTATTGGCGCTACAACAACGAGCATCCACCGTTGGCCAAGCTATTGATGGGTGCGTCGTGGTGGTTGTTTGCGGACACCTTGAAATGGATGTCCAACGCGACGGCGTATCGGTTTCCCGGGATGTGTTGGGCGGCGTTGATGATCTTGTTGGTGTATTTGTGGGGGACGGAGGTATGGAATCGGCGGGTGGGGTTGTTTGCAGCCTTTTCGCTGATGTTGCTTCCGCGCTTTTTCTTTCATGCGCATCTTGCGGCGTTTGATGTGCCGGTCAGTGCGTTGTGGTTGTTGGTGTGTTATGCGTTTTGGAAGAGTTTGCGCCAGTCGGGATGGGGTTTTTGGTGTGGTGTCTTTGCGGGGCTGGCGTTGGCGACCAAGCACAATGCTTGGATCTTGCCCGCGCCATTGGGGTTGTATTGGTTGGCGCAGCACTGGAACCAGTTTCGATTGAAGATCTTGCCGGGTGGTTCGTATCAAGTGCGTTTTCAGCCCTTGCCAAGCGCGGTGACATGGACCTTGGTGTTGTCTCCGATCTTGTTGGTGGGGTTGTGGCCGCTGTTGTGGCCGGATAATCCGCTGAGTATCGCGTCGTGGAAAAACGTCACTTTTTTCTGGCTGCGAGAGTATGTGGTGTTTCACTTGGCGCATGTGCATTATGACGCTTATTATTTTGGCATCTTGCACATGGAACCGCCCTTCCCTTGGCACTTTCCGTTTGTGATGACGCTCGTGACGTTCCCGGCAGCGACGATGGTGTTGATGTTGGGGGGAGTGTGGATCTCGCTGCGACAGCAGCGGATGGGGACGCATCTGCTGTGGTGGGTGGTGGTGTTTTTGCGTTTGCTGTTTGCGTCGTTTCGGCCCTTGTTGTTGTTTGTGTTGATGATCGCCAGTTTGGTGCCGTTTGTGCTCGGTGGGATCGCGTTTGTGTTGTTGTGGTTGGTGGGTTCTGTGGGGTCGGTGTTTTTCGGGCAACGCGGCGAGCGTGTCCACCAAGGGACGATGCTTTTGCAACGTGGATTGGCGGATATCTGGCTGGATATCCAGCGTTGGTTTGTGGAGCAGCGAGAAGAGCGCGTGCGTGAGTATCAACCCCGTCCAGTCGGCCCAGCGGACAAGACAGGCTTTTTTTGGCTGCTGAATGCTTTGATCCCGATCGCTGTGATCGCCTTGCCTTCGACGCCGATCTTTGGCGGGACCAAACATTGGATGCCTGCGTGGCCGTTTTTGGCGTTGATGGGAGGGGTGGCCTTTGAGCGGCTCTTGTCGTCGTGGGGAGCCATGTGGTCGATTCAGAGCGTGCGGGTGTATCAGGCTTCTGCAATTGCCTTGGCTTGCTTGTTTCTCAGCCCCGCGCTGATCGGCCTTTGGCGTTCTCATCCGCATGGGCTGGCTTATTACAACACCTTTGTGGGCGGCCCTCGTGGAAGTGCCAATTGGAAGCTCCAGCGGGCTTTTTGGGCGACGACGATGCGGGATGCTTTGCCTTGGATGAATCGGTCTTTGCGTTCGAGTCCAAACGCACCTGCGCAAGATCGCGCTCCTGTGTGGGTGCATTTTCATGATACAAATTATGACTCATACCGCATGTATCTACAGGACGGCTTGATGGATGGGCGCATTCGTGCGGCGTGGAGCGCTTATCCACCCACCCGTTACATCGCCTTTATCCACCAAAAGTGGTTGCGCAACCAACATTATCACGCACTCAGCGTGTTGGGAGCGCGAACCCCTGTCTACGGGATCTATCTGGATGACGTTCCTTTGTTGACCTTTTGGGAACAAGAAGATCATCCCCCCAACGTTTGGTGGTGATCTTTCTTTTCGCCCATCTCTCGGACTCTTTTTCGCGATCATAGCGATGAGTCCGAGAACAAGGGCAGGTCGTGTTTTTTGTTTGTGCCTTTCACACACGGAGACTTTTTGATGAACCAACACGAGACAAAAAAGCCTTCTGAGGCATTATGGTTTCGCCAAGAGGCCATGTATCCACCTGAAAACACATTGTATTTGTATAGCGATCAAGAACTCGATGTTGCGACGTTTACCAACGCCCGCCAAAGGGCTTTGGGGCTGGATCTCGACGCTCTTGCGACTCGTTCGGCGATCACCCAACCCGTCGAGGAAACAAAAAAAGACCAAGGCGTAGTCGCTACTGTTTCCACCGATGCCTCCTCTCACGTCGCACAAGCCCCATCTGCCGAACTTTCCACAAAAAAAGAGCTGATATCTTCCCCATCCACCGAGTCAACACAACCACCCCAACCAAAACCCAAAACTCCTGCCACACCAAAGATATCTGTGGATACTCCCGCTGCTTCGGAGATTACGGCTGCCGCCGCCCTAAAACAGTCGGAAAGCGCAGCCGCTTCGTCTAAAGAAACCTCCAAGACAACTGAAAAATCAGCCCCATCTGCCGATCTGTTGGATATATTGGCGGGAAAACGTGGGCCGTGGTTGATCTTTGTGGTGTCTTTTTTGATCTTTGCGATCTTTTCAGGCAATCGTTTCTTCCGTCAATCCGACCAACCTCACTATGTTTTTTTGGCAGATGCCCTATTATCGGGACGTTGGCATCTTGAAGATACACCAGCACATCCTGTGTCGGGTCGCGTCCTCGACAACGATTGGGCCTATATGTACGTCGTGCAGATGAAAAATGGCGAAGTCTTGCGAGGCCGTTTCCGTGGGATGTACCAAGGGAAGCATCGCTTTGTGGATCTTCGCAAGCAACAAAAGCTCCTTGCGAAGGGGCAGATCAAGGGGTGGAAACGGCAATACTATGTATCGTTTCCGCCGTTGCCAGCGTTTTTGATGGCGGCTCCGATGTGGTTGTTAGGTAAGTTGGGTTTGGATCGGATGCGCTACAACGATACCGCCTTTACGCTGTTTTTTGCTGCACTGACGGTGGCTTTGTTTTTTCTTTTGTTGCAAAGGCTCCGTGAATGGGGATATTCCGAACGAAACACATACGAAAATGCCCTGCTTACCGCTTTGTTTGGATTTGGAACGGTGTTTTTCTTTGTGGCTGTACAGGGGACGGTCTGGTACACCGCGCTGACGTTGGGGGCTTTTTGTGCGGTGGCCTACGTGTACTTTGGTTTGGAGGCGCGTCATCCTTTTTGGGCGGGCTTGTTTTTGGGGATGGCTTTTCTGTGCCGCCCGCTGTTGCTGTTGGCGGGGATCTTCTTTGTGATCCAACTGCTCTATGATCGCGAAAAAGGCTGGAAAAACCCGTTTTCAGGCGAAGTGTTGGGCAAAGCAGCGCTGTTTGTTTTGCCGTTGTTGGCGGTGGGAGCGGGGATGATGTACGCCAACTTTGTGCGCTTTGGCAGCCCGATGGAGTTCGGCCATCTGTATCTGCCTGCTGTGTACGATCGCGCCCTACAACACGGGCTCTTTGGTTTTTATTGGCTGCCCCGCAACCTCTACGCCTTCTTTTTGGCTCCGCCGCAGTTCCTCAACAAAACACCCTACATCCTCTTTAATGCCCACGGGATGAGCTTGTTCTTGACGACTCCGCTGTTTTTGTATCTGCTCTTTGCTCGGAGTCGTGGGCAACGCCCGTTGTTTGCTGCGCTTTGGCTGTCTGCCTTGTTTGTGTTGTTGCCCTCGCTTTTTTACCAAAACACAGGGTGGGTGACTTTTGGTAATCGCTTTAGCGTCGATTACTCGGTGTTTTTGGTTGTGTTGTTGGCGATCAGCAGCATCCAAATCAAGCGGATGTTTCTGGTGTTGTTGGTTTGGGGGATCGTCGTCAACGCCTTTGGTGCGTTGGTCTTTGGGCGGCAGTTTGTAATCGACGGTCGGACGGTGCAGTTCTTCAACGACAACTACTATTCGCTGAACTGGATCCACGATTGGCTGTATCGCACCTTCCCGTTCCTTCGCTAAACCCTCCCTGCTTCTCGAATCCCCCCGTATTTCGGCTTTTCTTTGCTTTCTACTTGACACAAGCCTTGAGATCAGGCCCGACTTGCGCGATACCTATAGGCCGATGTATTGTGCTTTCCCGTCAAAAGGCTCCTATTGTTTGGCGATGCCTTGGTGCTGTGCGGGTTGGGTGTCGAGGCAACACCTTTTTTGGGGATGTTTGTCAAGATACGACAGAGGAAGGTTAGTAGTATGCGCGAGGTGTGGTCTGTGTGTTGTGGTGTACGAAGGGCGGCTGGTGGTGTTTGCCATCGGCCTGTTTTCGATAAGATCCGTGAAATGCTCCGAATCTGCTTTTCGTCGCTTGTTTGTGCGATGGTTGTGTGGACGCTTGGTGGTTGTGCTTCGGTCTGCCCCGATTGCCCGTCTGTTACTTTCCAAGTCTCTCAAAAATTGGATGCTTGTCCGAATGGAACATCCGAAGTCGCACAAACAGACTCGTTCGCGATGGTCTTGCAATTCCGTCTCACAAAATACAACACAACAGACGAGCCATCCGCTCAAATCGGCCATGCGTGGATCTATGATAAAGCAAAACTTCCACAAAATGCGGGTGCTTCTCGCTCTCTCAACAATTTTTTTTGCACGCAAGGCGAGCGGGCGGCGCAAACTTGCCCGTGTGTCGAGGCAAACAGCGGAAAAACCAACGAACGCAAATGTCAAACGAATGACACGTTTCGCGTGGTCAACGGGATGAATCTTCTCGTCGCCATCCAACCCACCGACCTAGAGGGAAACGGCTTTCGGTTTCAAGTGACGACAGCCACCACACCCAAAGAACCCGACTTGTTTGTCCTCAAGGAATCTTTGTTCCCTGATCTGTTGGCTGAAGGGGAACAACAGGACGTCACTTTTTCTCCTGCAAAATGGCAGGATCTGCGTTTCTCTGTGAAAGGCTACTGGCGGCAGGATATCAACAGTCAAACCCCAACGAAACCCAAGCGTGTCGGCGTGGTGAAGGCTCGCACAGAAGTGTCCTTCTCCCCCACTGCTTCGGTGATCGAACTGGTCAAAGACGACAACGCAGCCTGCCCCAACAACCTCTAAACGCAAACCCCCGACACCATCGACTTTGACGCGCCGAGAGCGCGTGTTTTTGATTAGATGCCTCTTTCGATTGCCTTTTCGGCTCTACCCTTGTGGGTTGGAGCCACCAGATCGGTATGTTGAGACCCTATTAGCGCGGAAGGAGAGATCGTGGCTGAGACAAACACACTGCCAACAGAGGTGAAAGCCCTCCCCATCCAGATCATACACGTCGTGTACTGTCTGTTGTTTGGGTTGGTTCTTTGGGAACTACGCATCGATATACTCCTTGTTCTCGGAGTAACCATCTTTTTGTTGAGCCTCGGATTTGACTTCGGAAAAGTCCGTCAACGCGATGTGCCTCTTGCCATCGCGATGCTTTACGTCGTCGGGGTGGGGACTGCTTACGCGCTTTGGATGCTGCGTCTACAGTCGAGCGTGATCATTCTTGTCATGTTGACGCTGCTTTTTGTGGGGGGCGTCGTTGGAAACATCCTTTACTTCTTGAGCGAAAAGCAAAAACTCGACTATCTCAACGGGCAGATCTCCGAAGATCGCCTAACTCTGCGCGGCGTCGACAAGTGGTTCCCCTTGTGGCTGATCATCGGCGGAAATATCGTGCTGATCTTTGCCGTGACACCGGCCTTTTGGGCTGCCTTGCATGGTGTCACAGGCAAGTTTCTGTTCGCCGTCAAAGGCAACGTCACGCTATTCGATTGGTTTGGTTATGTTCTTTCAAACGTCAACCAATCCTTCCTTGGGATCGCTTCGCTGCTGGGCATCAAATTTAACGCAGATATCGTGATTACGCCCACCAATCCGGGAAAAGCGTTCCTTGCGCTGTTTCGTGTTGGAGCGATCTCCTTGGCGGTGGGAGCCGTCAAGCGCTATCTCGATCTGCGCGAAACCACCAAGCGTTTGATGATGGCCCTCGGTCGTTCGGGGATGGAACTCGATCAAAAAGAAGCCGAAGCCGAAACCAAGGCCGATTACGACCGCAATACACTCAAGGCACTCGATAGCCAACGTCGGATGTGGCAAACCCGCTTTCAGATCCTTTTGCGCCTATTCCCCGGCCAACTCGAAAGCCTACTTCAAGCCCTTCAAGACAAAGGGATGTGGCAACTCCGTTTAAAAAATCGCCTGAAACGAAAAAAAGGCGAACACAATTGGGATGTTGCGGACTGGATTCGCGCAGAGATCGCGGGGCTGCTTGTTGAACCCCGTTTGTTAGAAGAGATCCCGGGGTCGCGTGATCGGATCTTGCGCATCTTGCTGCGTGTCCTCGAACAAAGCCCCCCCGGCGGCATCCCTTCCGAACTGCGCCGCAAAGGGGCGGTGAGCCTTGTTCATATGCTGCGTGATTATGACCCCCCTGCTTTGCGAGACCGCGTGCAGCGTTGTGTTGCCCGTCTGCTCGAAGACGCCAACAACACCGTGACGGTCTTTGGCGCACAAGAAGCTGCCCTCGAAACAGCCGCACAAACCACAGCCCTCCTCACAAGCTCCACCCAAGAGCAAACAACCGAAGAGTCCGAAGATTCGGAACCCGCTGAATCTTCAGAAGAGACCGAAGAAACAGCATCCGCTGAGGAATCTTCGGGCGAAGAGGCCGAAAGCGGCAAAGAAAAAGCCGACGCATCGGTCGAAACCGCTGCCGCCGCAAAGACCGAAGCAGCCGCAGAAAACGTGGCCGCAAACACTCCTGCGAAAAAAGTCAACTGGACGCTGATCAGCGAAAAGCGCGCACAGTTGGCGACCACCTACGGCTTGATCATCTTGGGCGAACTGGAACGGCTGGCTGCTCTGTTACCGGTCTTGCGTACTCAACATTCTTCCCTTCCCTTCGACGTGCGCGGCTATTTTATCACGCTTGAAAAGGAACTCCCGAGCCAAGGGGGAGCCTTGTTGCGTGCTGCGCAGCGCTTGATGGAAGCCCAAGAAGAAGACGCTTTCGGCCCTGTTCTTGACGAACTCTCGGTCGTCTTGCAACGCTTGCAACACAACAAAGAAGACGAATCTTTGCGGGAACTCGCTGCCGAAGCCCTTGGTATCGGCATGTTGGATCTCTTTGGTGCTGCGTCCACACAACGCCACGGCGCACGCGTTTTGGCGCTTTGCGGGGCCGAACATGCCTTGCCTCGCGCTTGGAAACTTTGGCGTGCAGCCGATCGTCATGAGATGCACCAACAACTCCTTGATGCCTTCGTCCGCGCCGAGATGACTGCTTCTGTGATCGATTACTTGCGCGGTTTCCTCGATGCTTCCGATGTCGCAGAACAAGAGCGTGCGGCGGAGCTGCTTGGAAAACTCCCCGCTGGTGAGGCCAACCGCGCTGCCCTGCGCGAAAAAGCTGCACAAGACGATGCCGCACAAGCCGTCCGTTGGATGTCTTTGCGCTCTCTTGCTGAACTCGCTGCACCCGAAGATCTCGGCTTTTTGCAAAAACTCTCTCTCCGAAAAGCCCAAGAACCCCGTCTTTGGTCGATGTTGTGGTACGCCCGTTATCGCTGTGGCGATCCCCAAGCTCTCGTCGATCTGATCGAAGTCTTGGCCTCCAAAGACTTCTCCAAACAAGTCGGAAAAGCTGTCCAAGAAACCTTGCGCCACGCCCGACCTGTCGAAGGCGACGCAGCTTGCGTTGCCATGAACCCCAAAAAAGGCAAAGACACTCGACGCGAAGCCTGCGAAGATCTCGTCTCTTTCCGCTCCCCCCTTGCTTTGTTGGTCTTGGATCATCTCTTGCGCAACGAAGCCGCTCACAAAGACCTGCGCCAAGGAGCCGCCGAAGATCTCGGATTGTTGGGGCGCGCACTCCACAAAGACGACCTCGAAGCTCTCGCAAAACTCCACACGCCCGCTGGTTGGGTCGCTCCACCTCTTCTTTATGCCCTTGAAAACGACAGCGATCGCTTGGTGCGCATCCGTTCTGCCCGTGCGCTCGGTCGCCTCGGACTTTCGGATATCAACGAACGCTTTGAACGCCTACTCAAAGATCCCAAAGAAAACGCGCTGCTGCGCCAAGTCGTCGCCGAAGCCATCGGTGAGATGGGCGACCTCCATTGGAAGCCTCTCTTACTCGCTTGCTACCACGACGAAAAAAGCCTCCAAGTCAAACAAGGTATGCTCCAAGCCCTCGCACAATTGGGCGCAGAGACCGAATTTTTCTTCTCCTGCCTTCAAAAAGAAAGCAACCCCAAAGTCCAAGCCATCGCCCTCGAAGCCTTGTCACAACGCGCTCTTTCTGACAAACAAAAACAAGCACTGCTGGCCTTTTTGGATGGATCTCACAAAGACACCCGCTCCGCCGCTGCCGATTGCCTCGGCGCGTTGCGCGTCGAAGCCGCCATCCGCCCCTTGCTCGCCAAGATCGATGTCGAACAAGAAGCCAACAAAGATGTCCGTCGTTCCGCAATCAAAGCGCTTCGTCGATTGGTGCGTTCTGACGAACAACGCGCTCTCGTTCGCCCTGCGCTCGAACGATGCTTCCGCGAAGATCCCGATCACCTCGTCCTCCAAGATTGCGCTGGCACCATCAGCCGTGTCATCGGTCGTGATGCAACGCCCCTTTTCCTCGAAGCTCTCGACAAGATCAACCAACACGAACCCTACAAAAAAGCCTTCGCAGGGATCGTCCGAGCCCTCGGCGATCTGCGCGCCCCCGAAGCGGGCCCTGTCCTCTTCAAATTCCTTCGCAAAGAACTCAACTCTCCGTTCTTGCACTTGCCTCGCTTGATCTCGCTGATCCGCCCTGCGGGTATGGCGGGCGGATCCACCGCTCTGCCCCAAATGTTCGACCTGATCACCCGCAATGATCCCGCCTTCTCTTGGATCGCCACCCAAGTCGTCGCCGAGATCGGTGATCCCGAAGCCCTCGATTGGCTCGCCGAATTCCTCGAAGAACAACGCGATGCCAAAACCCTCGAACCCAACCTCGAAGCGGGCTTGTTGATCGCCATGGTTCGCCTTGGTAGCTTCGATCGCCTGCTCGAACTCGTCCAACTGCTCGTTGACCCCGAACGCCCCGTCGCTCGACGCCGTGCCCTCGGTATGCTCGACCAATTGGAGATGGGACTCAGCGAACTTGCCCTCATGCTCGCGATGAACCCCGAACACACGCCCCACGAAAAACTCCGAGAAACCGCCGTCGGTGCAATGGGCCGACTGCTCGGCAAAGTCAACTCGGGTGTTCAAGCTCTACGTTGGCAGGCCAACGCAGACCCCCGCGCCAAGATCCGCGAAGCTGCGGGCGATGCCGTACGCTCCGTTGTCGGCCAACTCAATCGCACCATCCAACAAGCCCAACAGCCCGAAGCTACGCACCTTCCCTCTGCTGTCCTCTTCCGTGGGCAACCCCTCCACCCGACCTTTGCACGCGGTGTTGCCGCCAACGACAACGTCGCACTCGAAGATATCCCTGTCTTTTTTGCCCCTGTCGCCCCAACGCAACCCTCTCCCGTCGCGACCTCTTCAACATCCCCCGTACATCCGACGCCACAGCCTCCTGTGGTGGCTGAACCCGAACCTGAACCCGAACCCGAGATCGTTGTTGAATACCATCCCTCTTATGCACAACGACTCATGGATGCGATCGAAAAGAACGATCTCGCCCTCTTCCAACAACTTCTCGCCAAGCCCGAACAAGACACCGCTTTCTTGTCTGGCAAACATTGGGCGCTTTTCCAACAACTCCTCGATGAACGAAAAGCCTTCTTTGCACGCTTTGACGCTTCTTGGCGCTTTGTTCCCGGCCACCTCGATGGCCCCATCGATGGAAGACCTTTCTTGGTAATGGAACGTGCCGTCAATCGGGAACAATTCATCCAACATTGCCGCAACCATGCGCTTCCGCTCCCTGCGGGCTTCCGCGCCAAAGCCGCAACCTTCGAAGATCCCCAAGGCCTGATCTCTCGCGTCTCGTGGTGGGATGCGCAACGCTTTGCCGAGGCTCAAACCCTCCAACTTCCCTCTCTCGAACAGCTACTCAAAGCCCGCGATCTCGCCCTAACCACCGTGACGGGTGTCTCCACACCTTGGCCCGCACAAGCGCCTCTTGCAGAATGGACAACCACTTCGCATGACCGACGCAGCCAACTGATCCAACTCTTTTCTCCTAAAAATATCGTCAAAAAGCACCGTCAACGCGACGAGATCGACGCTGATATCACTTTCCGCT
This sequence comes from Myxococcota bacterium, assembly GCA_963169055.1. Classification (GTDB taxonomy): domain Bacteria; phylum Myxococcota_C; class UBA6777; order UBA6777; family UBA6777; genus JAKLKB01. The sequence continues at coordinate 891 of CAUJFU010000465.1, read as the reverse complement.
GCATCTACGTCCTCGATCCTCGCCGCTCGCTATTTGAGCGCGTCCTCTCTCAACAAAAACACCTTCACCTCAAGTCGCTCTTTTCTTTCTGTGTGTCGCATTGTCATGGTGAACAAATCGACAAAAAGGGCCTACACACCGAAGAAATCGCCCTTGTTCAAAGCTTCCTACAACACAAACCCTACATCTTCACCCCAAGCCACCGCGTCGAGATCGTTCGTATGCGGCAGGGCAAAGGCAAACCAAAAACCGCAGCCTCCGTTGCTTCGGTCGCTCCAACCCCCGCAACCCCGATCACGCCCGTCGCTCCGCCCAAACCCGTTGCACCACCACCTCCGCCGCCTCCTTCCGCAACGGAGCGCTTCTGGAAGCTCGTCGAAAAGAACGATTGGACGGCTGCCCTCAAACTCCTCCAAAAAGAGCGAGACGAGATCGATCCCAAGCTGCGCGCCGTAGAAGCCGATCTCCGCGCCGCAATCGATTGGCTCCAAAACAACCAAAACAACGTCCTGATGACGGGTTCATGGCATGGCGATCATCGCTTCCGCCCGTTCTTGCTCAGTTGTCGCCCTGTGTCGCGTGGGCAATACTTCGCCTTCTGTCAAAAACACAACCGACCCTTCCCCCGTGGATGGAAGCCCAACGCGAAAACCATCTCCGATCCAGATTCCCCCGTCACGGGCATCTCGCTCAACGAAGCCGAATTCTTCGCGATGGAACACCACGCCAAGATCCCCACCTACGAACAATTCCTCTTCGCCGTCGCTCTTGAAGATGATGCTGCCCGTGAAAGCCTCGACGACTACTTCACCGAATGGACTTCTTCTCGTGTCCCCGGCAACCGTCGCCTCGCGCAAAGCATCTGCATCGCCGAACCCGAGATCGCCCGCA
>CAUJFU010000464.1 GCA_963169055.1 Myxococcota bacterium | reverse complement strand
CGGTCTGTTCGTCGGTATCGACCCCACGTGCGCTGAGCGGCACGATATAAGGCGACTGCCCGGGCGCGGAGTTGATCACTTCAAGAGTCCGTTGATCGGGGCCCAAAGCACTCGGGACGTAGGCCATTTTCACGGTTGCGCTTTGCCCATACAACAGCGTCAACGGAAGATTGGGGGCTTGGCGCAAACGGAACTCTGGATCGTTGATCTTTCCGTCAATTTGAAGTGCCGAGACGGTGAGGGGATCTTGGCAGGTATTTAAGATCTCCAAAGCGTAATCCAAACCTCGGCAGCCTTGTTGTGTCACGCCCATATCCAAGGGAGAAGGCAAGACTTCGATACAAGCTTTGCCGCTTGCACCGAGCAAGTTGACGTTCAATTGGGGGTTGACTTTGTCGCTAGAGAGCAAGGCCAAAGTTCCTTGGCTTTGCGCGGCCCCACGAGGCGTATAAGAAAGATCCAGAACCAGCCGTTGTGCGGGCGGGATCACCTCGCCTTGGGGATTGAGCGTGGTTTGGATCGAAAAGACTTGCGACGGATTGACGGTGAGGTTGGCTTGAAACAGCGTGCAATCCTCGTAGCCGATGTTTTCGATCTGGACCTTGCCTGCGCGAGAAGCGCCCGTTGGAACGAAGCCAAAGTTTAAGGTCGAAGGGATGGCGCGAAGCTCACAAGGGCTGCTTGACGCATTACGCGAAATCAAGGGGATCTCCATCACAGGCCGCAGCGGATCATCCGTCTCAAGCAACAGCTTTCCTTGGTCGTCGTTGTCGTCGGCTTTGGTAAAACGGATCTTGAGGGTCAGGATCTTGCTTGGTGCGAGGGTGACGGGAGTGGCGGGGGATTCCACAAAGTCGAACTCGCGGCTGGTGGTGGCTGAAAAAGAGGCTTTTTTCAGCGTGCAGTCTTTGTTGCCTTGGTTGCTCAGGGTGAGGGTCTTTTCTTCGCTGCGTAAGAAAAGCAGCTGTGTTGGCAAGGCGCTCAGGATACACCCCGAGGGTTGAACTTCGAGCGCGACGATGGCCTTGGGTGTGTCGGGGTCGTTGCTTTCGACTTCCACGGCCCCCCCTGCGGGCTTAGGTTCAACAGCGTTGTAAGTGACGGTGATCTCTTGTGTTTTGGCGGGATCAAGCGTCAACGGCAGCGTTGGTAGGCTGTCTAGGCCGAATTCTTTGGGTGTGCTTGCCGAAAGCTTGATCGCAGAGACCAACAACGGCTGGGCCCCTGCGTTTCGGATCACAAAGGTGCGTTTGCCTTGGCTTCCTGCGGGGACATCATCAAAGAGCAAACGAACAGGCTCAAGGAGGATGCGCGGAGCATCGCGTTCCCCCACCACCCGCACCACAAGAGGTTGCGCGCTTGCATCGTGAACAAAAGACAGGGCAGCTTCGGATTGGTGGCCTTTTGGAGTATAAGAGACATCGATCTTGGCCGACTCACCGGGTTTGAGCAATGCAGGGTAAGTCAAATCCTTGGTGATCGCAAACGCTGCTTCGGCGTTGCCTTCCCACGTCCCTGAACGCACCTGAACATCGGCTTGCCCTTGGTTGGTCAGGGTCAAGGTCAGAGTCTTGCTGGTGTTGGGGGCGACTTTGCCAAAATCGAGCGGATTTGGGCTGGCTTGCAACACACCGCTGACGAGGCTAGATCGGATCGGGACGCGTGTATCCCCCGTGTCTCCGACGTTTCGGCCCGTATGAACAATACTCAAATAGCCGCTCGCAACCCCCGCTCCCTTGGGCGTATAACGGATCTTGACACGCAGGCTTTGTTGGGGTTCAAGCGCACGCGGTAGCCCCAAAGCCTCGACCCCCACAAGAGAAAAAGCTTCTCCTTGTTCGAGCGGTTTTAAGGTCAGGCTGCTCAAAGACAAAGCGACCTGCCCGATATTGCGCAACAACACTTCGCGATCGCTGCTTTGCCCGATTGGAAGGGCCGGAAAGATCACGTTTTCGGGTTGCACCTCAAGCTCGGCATACGTCCCTGTCCCTGTGTTGTCACACTCGCAAGCCGCCAATCCCATCGAAAACAACAGCACCAAACAAATACCCGCCATCCACATACGTCGCCGCATTCAAAACCTCCCATGCTTTCCAAGAGCGTTCCTTGCTCCACCGATCGACTTTATCTCGTCATAGAGGGTTCCGACAACGCACCAGAAAACGCCCGAAACAACATCCATGCGCTCAAACTCATCCCGCTCCACATCGTTCCCGACACGATCGCTTGGTCGATCTCTTGCGCGCTACAAACCACGCATTCGATCTCTTCGCCTTCTTCGGGCGACGGCGCGGCGACCTCTCTGGCCTCACGCGCCCAATACACCCGACTCCGCTCGTCCAACAACCCCACACAAGGGGAGACGCTTCCTAACGCGATCCACTCCTGCGCGCAATAGCCTGTTTCTTCGCGCAACTCCAACACCGCTCTTTCTTCGGGCGATGCCGTCGCATCGCACGCTCCACCCGGAAACTCCAACCCCCAACCGCCCCACAAATAACGGTACTGGCGCACCAAGACAAAACGACCATCTCTGCGTTGCGGAACCACCAACACCGATCCCGGCGTTCGCGCATAATAATAACGCCCCCTTCGCCCTGTCGATGTCTCGTACTCTTCTTCGATCGAAGACCAATACGGATTCTCATGCAAGATCTGTTGAGAGACTCGTTTCCACATCGTTTTGCGGCCTCACGAACGGCTTTTTCCTGTGCGTTGTGCGTCGGACTGAGCATTGGGCAAGATCCAGCGGCTGTCTCGTTGGCTAGAAAAATCATCCAACGGATCAATTAATTCGGGAAAATGGCCGAGACGTTGCGCCAACAAACTTTGTAAGGCACGTTCGAGATCAGGGATCTGTTGACGCAAAGAAGCGTAATCTTCGACAGGAAGATGCAGCAAAAGTCCCCCCAAAAGCATCGAGACCGTCACTTGCGCGGGCAAGCCCATCAGCAGCGAATACTCCCCCACGATATCCCCTTCCCCCAAGGTCTCCACCCCACGATAACCTTCTTGAGTGCTGTGGGCGTGTGCTTCTCCATGCAAGATCACAAACAACCCCGGGGATGGATCACCTTCGCGAAACAAGATCTCTGCGGGTTGCACGATGCGAAGTCGGAACAATTGATGGAACGTGTCGTGATCGCGGATCTGAAACGCAGAAAGCCCGACTTTTAAAAGGTTTTCGAGATAACGCTTTCGGATGATCTCTTGAAGCTGCTCCAAGATCGCGGGTTGTTTCTCGGCCAGAAACAACAGATCTTCGGAGGCAATGCGCCAAGCCATGCTTTCACAAGTGACATACACGGTGGCGCGATGCGGGATATCCGTCAACAAGGACATCTCTCCCACATAGGTGGGCGCTTCGACTGTCGCCAACTCAACAAACTGACCGTCCGATCGCTCTTGTTCAACGACAGCAGTTCCATGCGACAACAAGTAAAAAGCCCGCTCACATTGGCCTTGTCGGATCAATTCTGTCCCTGCATGGAGGCTCAATGGTTCGATATGCTTTGCAAAGGTCACAAAGTCCGCAAATTGAAGCTCGTGGAAGATCGGAACGTTGGGAAGTTCATGCTCAGGAAGGCGCGGAACCATCGAGATATCGACGCCTATCGCGTAAGCCTTTTGTACCAGCGCATAACGCTCGCTAGGCAAGCGCGCTTCGAGATCTTGGACCAAAGTTCGGCGGCGCACCGGCATGACGGGAAAAAGAACCGGTTCTTGTTCACGATCCGCTTTGCGACAGAAACGTGCGGCCAATCGTTCGAGGGCTTCGTCTTGGGCTTTGCCTTGCAGATAAAGACGCGCCATCGCCAAGCCACTAAAAAAATCCCCCACCCGCGCAGAGGCCCGTACAGACGCAAGGATCATATCTTGCGCAGCGCGCAACCAACCATCCGCGATCAACGCACGCGCCAACGCAAAACGCGCTTGGATGGACGTGGGCTCTTTCAAAACCCCCAACAGTGTCTCGCGCAAGTTCATTCGGCCCCCTGCCCACAAAAAGCTCGCGCCATAACCCCCCTCCTATCGGGACATGGTGCGCACACCGAACAACAGCGGCCTGTCGTTCGACCCCAACGAAAAAGCACAACGCCCCTCACATCGCAACGTTGCGTGTACGCTCTCACCGCTCGCCCTACCCGCTCAAAGAATCTCCATATCAAGATCGATCCTCCACGTTGATTCGCTGTTTGCCTGCTCCTGCGGGAGAATCTGCATCAATCTCCCACCGTTCGGAAGGCAAAGCATCGGTATCTTCGGCGGGAATCAACCAAGACGCATCCAGATGCTCATAGCTCAGCGGGATCGGGTTCACGATGTCGCGCAGGGCCTGCGTGCGCAACGTCATCAACTCGCGCAACGTGCTCTCCAAAGAAGGCTCCTCATTGCGCAACTGGCGATACGCATCGACCGGCAAGTGCAACACAATGCCCCCATCAGGCATCCAGATCCCCGCGTTGGTGGGTTCGTTGTTGAGCAGAGAAAACTCCCCAAAAGTATCGCCTTCCCCCAATGTCGCCAGATGAACTCGCCGACCATCGGGCGTTTGCATCAAGACCACTGCTTCTCCATGCAAAACCACAAACAAGCCGGGAGGGGGTGAACCTTGGGCAAAGACTTGTTCGTCCACCTCGATCACTTTCACATGAAAAGCCCGCAGCAACCGCTCTTTAAAAGAAACCGCCGAGAACACAGGACTCAAGCGCATCAAGTTCTCGATCTGCCGCTGCCGAACGATCACACGGATCTGTTCGAGGATCTCGGGGTGCCTTCGCCCCAACAAAGCCAACTGATCGGCACGAATCGACCACGCGATCACATGGCCACGCGCAAAGACCGAAGCACGATGCGAAACGGTCGTCAACAATCCCATCTCCCCGACATACGAAGGTGCTTCCACCAACGCAAGGACAAAGCTTTGCCCGTTGCTCCGCTCTTGCCGAACTTCGACGACTCCATGCGACAACAAATAAAATTGCTGTTCTTTCTCTCCTTGGCGCAGCAACAACTCTCCCGCAGACAACTTGCGCGGCACCAAGGACAACGCCATTTGGATGAATTCGCTGTATGTAAGATCTCCAAACAACGGAACATAGGGCATCGGCGTGCCTTCTGGATAACCGATGCCTGCGAGATCCGTCCCGAGCTTGCGCGCAAAACGCACCTGCTCCTCCAGCTCCAATGGCAGCGCGATCACACGCGGCGAAGGCTGCGGCGGTGGCGGCACAAACCCTGCGATCCGCTGATCCACCGCAAAACGGCGCGCCAAAAAAGACAACATCTCTTCGTGCAGATGTTCGGGAAGATGTAGGCGACACAACGCAAGCGCACTAAAAAACTCACCCCGCGATGCCGCTGCATCCACCGCCGCACAAGCGACTTCTTCCGCCCAGACCTTGTACCCCAACGCAGCCAACTCATTGGACAGCAACAACCGCGCTTTCACCGATCCCGGCTGCCTTGCCAACGTCAAAATCGCTTCTTGCAAGCTCATGGATCACACTCCAACCACACCCAACAAACACAAACCCCGCTAGGCTACTTCTGTTCCTGCCCAAACACAACAAGCCTCACCCGTTTCCCACCCTCCGCCTCGTCCGTTTTCTGCCCCCCTTACAGGTTAGCCCGTAAAGCCCAAGAGCTTTAGCCTTGGGTGGTTCACAAACGCTCTGTACGATGCACCGACGTCCGCGATGCTTCGCCAAAACCTTCGCGTGTAAAACAACACTGACCGCGAACAAAGGTCGCGATCGGCCAACCACACAAGTTTTGCCCATCCCACGGGCTGATCCGCGATTTGGAAAAAAAGCCCATCGGCTCGACAGGGCGCGGCGTATCGAGATCCAACAACACCATATCGGCGGCTTCACCCGCAACCAAACGCGGCTCTTTCCATCCCATGACACGAGCAGGTCCGCTTGTCCACAACTCCAACAACCGCTCGACCGTCAACAAACGCGGCACGACCAAGGCCGTGTAAAGAACGGCCCAAGCTGTCTCCAACCCTGCGATCCCTGCGGGCGCTTGCACAAGGTCTTGTTCCTTTTCCGCCAGCGTCCAAGGCTGATGATCTGTTGCGATGCAATCGATCTTTCCGTCGATCAATGCCTGCCGCAGTGCCTTTGCATCGCTCGGTGGGCGCAAGGGTGGAAAAACTTTACAGCGCGGATCAAACGGAGCCATCGACTCTTCCGATAACAACAAATGATGCGGGGTTGTTCCGACCGAGATCGGCGCACCTTGTGCCCGCAACCAAGCCAACAACTCAACGCTTTCGCTGGTTGTCACGTGCCCAAAATGGACTCGCGCTCCCGTCATTCGGGCGATTTCGGCATCTCGATACAAGGCAAGTCGCTCAGCGATCGCTGGCTGCCCCGGCAAACCAAGCCGTTCACTCACACGCCCTTCGTGCATCACTCCTGCTTGACAGAGATTGCGATCAAGTCCTCCTCCTTGTACCAAAAGGCCCAACTCTTCGGCATATTCACACGCACGACGGAAAAGATGACCGTCTCGCACCGCCATCACACCATCCGTCGCCAACACCACACCCGCCTGTTGCAACGCCGCGAGATCCGCGATCTGCTCCCCATTCAGGCCGCGACTTAACGCGCCTGCAACGCGCACACGCACGCCCCCCAAAGCCTCTGCACGTGCTTGTAGATGCGCCACTTGCGCAGCATCATCCAACACAGGCTCTGTATCGGGCATCACCACCACCGTCCCAAATCCTCCTGCAGCCGCCGCTTTCATCCCAGCAGCCAGCCCCTCCCGCACCTCTTGGCCGGGATCACAAAAATGCGCCTGCAAGTCCATCAACGCAGGAGCCAAAAAAGCCCCTTTCGCTTCCCACACTCGATCCACCTCGCCACCCACGCCCACACCTTCGATCACACCGTCACGCCAATACAGATCCGCAACCTCTGTCCCTTCGGTCAATCCTGCAATTCGTGCGTCTTTGATCATTTGTCTCATCGCGCTCTCCCCACCAACAAACTGTACAACACCGCCATCCGTACGGGAACACCATGCGCCACCTGCTGCTCGATCACGCTGCGCGGACTATCGGCCAACACCCCTTCGATCTCCACATCCCGATTCATCGGGCCCGGGTGCATCACCAAAGCATCGGGATGAGCGCGTTCCATCACCTTTGCCGTTAGCTGATATCGCGCTTGATACTCCGACACAGAGGGAAACAAACCACTCTGCATCCGCTCTCGCTGCATCCGCAACGCCATCACCGCATGCGCACCTTCGACCGCTTCTTCCAAACGAAAACAGCGCTGAACCCCCGGCCACTGCCCCAGTTCTGTCGGCAAGAGCGTACGCGGACCACACAGCACCACTTCCGCCCCCAGCTTCGTCCACAACCCAATATTCGACCGCGCCACCCGCGAGTGCATCACATCCCCTACAATCACCAAACGCTTTCCACGAAAACCATCAAATCCACGAAAACCTTGGCGAAAAGTATATCCATCCAACAGCGCTTGTGTCGGATGAGCGCGCCGTCCGTCCCCTGCATTCACGATCGAAGCGTCCGTCCAACGGCTCATCTGATGCGGTGTCCCTGCCACTCCATGACGTACCACATACAGATCCGCTTGCATCGCATCGATCGCCTTGAGTGTGTCCTTCAAGGATTCGCCCTTCGAAAGGCTCGAACCACCCGCCGCAAAGTTCAAAACCTCCGCACTTTGCGCCTTGGCCGCACGTTCAAAACTCAATCGCGTTCTTGTGCTGTTTTCAAAAAACAACGTCACGATCGTTAAACCCTGCAACGCAGGCACTTTCTTCACTTTTCGCTGCATCACCTCCACCATCGCATCCGTGGTCCGCCACAACGACTCGATCTCCGAAGCAGACCAATCCTCCAGATCCAACAAGTGACGATGACGTATCTGCACCGCTTCCATCATGATCCACGCTCCAACAAATCCACGCCTTCTTGCCCATCTGTCGAATGAAAACGCACCTTGATGACTTCGCTGCGGCTCGTCTGGATCGCTCTCCCCACATAATCCGCTTGAATCGGCAGTTCTCGATGCCCCCGATCCACCAACACCGCCAAACGGATCAACGACGGACGCCCTAGATCCATCAAAGCATCCAACGCTGCACGCGCTGTTCGCCCCGTATACAGGACATCATCGCACAATACCAACTCTCGATCATGGATATCCACCGGAACCTCCGTTCGGCGCACGATCGGTTGCACACCGATCTCCGTCAAATCGTCCCGATATAACGTGATATCCAACTTGCCAACAGGCAGCTCGACTCCCTCGTAATGCTTGATCAGCTTCGACAAATGCTCGGCCATCGGGATCCCTCTCGTATGAATCCCCACCAACACCACTCCCTCCAACCGATCACTCCGCTCAATGATCTCATGCGCCATCCGATTCACCGCACGATTGATCTCCCCTTCATCCATCAACCTCTTCTTCCAACGCAGATCCATCACCTTCCCTCCGACCTTCCAAAAACACCGCTATCTCACGAATCTGAACCCATGCCTCCCCACAAACCCACAGGACTCACGCAGTTGGTTTGTGTGATCGGGCGAGGCCCCAGCCCCCGCTGCCAACAGCGCGACTCCCTCTGCGATCTCTTCTCTTGGCGATCTGCTCCATCCAACACATCCCTTTTTATAAAAAATCAAACAAAAACAAAAACTTATAAAGTGTTCGATAGCCCCCCATCCAGCCGCCGCAGAGTCTATCGAGCGCAGTCTGGATGTCAATCTTCTTTTTGGCTAGTATCATTATGAGTCACATGAGACGAGTGAGACAAGTGCATCCGCCATGATAGACAAAAGCTCTAAACACTTAAATATAAAAAGATATTTGTTTTGAGATCGCCCATACAAACGGAAACCGTGCGTTCGATCACACTCTGCGATCACATGATCGGCGGTGGCTTCTTTGCGAGGCAAAAGAGAGCTTCTTTGTTGATTTGATTTATAAAAACAAAAAAATCCTGTTCTGGTACAATTCCTGCCCTATCGCCAAACGCCAGCAACAAAGCGGCTACATCAGCAACGACAAAACGTACAAAGTAACACATCAAAACAACAACGGTTTGTGCAACGGTACAACAACAAGTATCCACACCCAAAGTACCCGCACCAAGAAAAACATCTGAGACCCATCAGCACCACAACAAGCATCCGCACCCGTATGTTTCGTCGTGCACCATATCGAAGCGACCCGCATCCACAACAGGCTTTCACAAAACCAACTTCAACAGTGAAAACACCCGCGTCGCCTTCGTCTCCGCCCATAACAAAGCTCTCTGTTCTCAAACAGCCTGATCTTCTTCTTTGATCTTGACCTCCAGATGGATCAACAAAATTTGAGAACACAACCCAACATCCTCGACATTGGTTTTGGCAGCGCAAATTCAGCTAGAGAAACAACGCTGAAACCAAAGCAGCCGCGAGGTCATGGGAACAGAGAGCCGCGTGTGGGCTTTTTTTTTACCCACACTCCCCACCCCCGCGATCAAGATCATCCACAAACATCCCCATCCGATCGCCCCAAGTATGGCTCATCACACAACAATATCATTTTAAGAAAACAGATCTCTCTTTTTGAGAGATTATCATTCTTAAACATTCTCACAATGATATTTATCATGTAGGGACGCACGCCTGCGCTCATTTTAAGACAAACGTATCTTCGACCCGAAGGAAGAGGCGATCCCATTGTTGGAGAAGGGTTTGGTGAGCGAGTTGGAGGGCGGATGCGGTGTCGTGTTGGCCTTGTTCGATCTGCCAGACGCCCACTTCACGAAGGATCGTTTTGATCCATCGACCTTGGGGGGGTTCTGCTGCGCCTTTTTCCGCAGCGATTTGAGCGGCGAGAGAACGGATCGCGTGTCCGTGGAGCAGGTAGGGAAAGAGCAGCGATGCTTCTTTGGGATCGGGATGGGGGAAGCGGAGCTGATGAGCGTGATCGCTCACCCAAAAAGCGATCGGTTGATCGAGGGGAGGCCAAACTTTTTCGATCGGTACAAGAAGAGCACCCAGCCACGCACGATCAGAAAGCGTCGTCCGTGCGCATGTTGCGAGGTGTTGCAAACGGCGCAGATGCTGGCGGGCCTGTTCTTGGGTTTGGAGGAGAGCGTGTTGTTGCGCCCACACAAGATGCTCTTGTAAGACGGAGAGTGGGGCTTTTGTGTTTGTCAAAGCGAGTTCTTCGTGAGAAGGGGCATGGTCGGCGGGTGGGAGCGAAGGCTCCGACAAAAAGGAATGGATCTCGTGGGGCGCGAGAAGCGGTTCAAGGCGTTGATCCCACCGCACAAACTCTTGCTTGGCAAGCGCATACAACTGGCGCATCAACCGATCATCGTTGTGGCCGGGTGCATGGGCCTGACGATCTGCGATCGCAAAAAGCGTCAGATCGGTGATCATCTCTGCCCGCCGTTCGAGTTCACGCAACAAGCCTAGAAGCTTCGGAGAAGTCGTTTCAGCACGAAGATCAGCCTCACGGATATCCAAAACTTCGTCATGAAGCAGCACCAAGCGTTGGATATCATGACGAAGCGCATCCGCCACTCCAAGGCGCGCCAGAACATGGTGTGCGATATCTGCGGAAACCTTGGGATGACCGACAAAACGGATTCCGCCGTCGGGCTTGTATTGGTGGCCGAGGATCGGGACTGTTTTCCCTGCATCGTGGAAAAATCCAAGCAGCACAAGGCGCAAGCGCGTGATCCTAGGGATCTCCATCTCTTCAAAGAGGGTTTGTAGGCAGCGGATCACAGAGAGCGTGTGTTCCCAAACGCTTTCGTGATGATAAAGGTTGGCGGCTTGATCCAGATCCCATCCCACCGATGTTGGCGGCAGAGGAAACAAAAACGACAACAACCGCGTTTTTCGCAACCATCGCAAACTGCTCTCGACACAAGGCGACGCAAAAAGCTCTGCGATCACCGGCCACCATCGCGGCCCATGCGGTAGATGTTCTTGATCCATCTGCTCGGCGATTTCGGAAAATGCGCCTAGGACGCTCGGATCCAATTCTGCGTTGTGTTGTGCCGCCGCGTGGATCGCAGCGATCATCGACCAAGGCTCTTGCGCGATCCGCTCCCGCCAACCTTCTTCGACAGCGATCAACGATCGACTGTCTTTGTCCCCACGCCAGCCCCACCAAAAAGATCTTTCCGCTTTGTGTTCGTGCATCTTGTGTCCTGCTGTGCTTGCAAAGTTTGACAACAAACGGGTTCGTTCCCGATGTTTCTTTCTTTGCACACACTCCACCCCGCCGCCAATCCCACCACCCCACCAAACCTCTCGCAATACCCCGCGCTAGGCCCCAAAAAAACGAAAGCCTTCTCCCATCAAAAACAGGAGAAGGCTTGCAGCAAGAAAAAGGAGGAGAGCACGCACGAGCAACCACCGCTCACCGCACCACAAGGAGGCCCTCGTGCGGCTCTAAGGACATTTGGGTCTATTGATGCCTGACAGCTTACCCCACGAAAGCTGCCGAAGCGAGACTCCTTATGCCCACATCCACGAGCAGGTCTACCCCAAAAAAACCCTTTCGAGGGCCTTCGTATCAAGTAAGCATTTGATCTCGATCAAGAGAAAGCCAAAAAGGCTTGTTCAACAAGCCCTTTTCTTGCGAAAACAGCAGATCGTGCTGCCGATCCAGCCAAACACGAGATGCCGATCAATCCGAATGATCAAATCTCTGGCGACCTTTTTATCGCCAGAGATCAGCCGATCTACCCTTTGGATTTCAAACAACAGACCACCGCCGAAAGATGGAACGGATGTTTAGCGGCAGGTGTTTGCATAACGGATCTGGCGCTTTTGCCAGCGGGCGCGCCAACGTTCATAGCGTGCGCGCATCCATTGGAGGTTGGCCGCGAGTTGATGGCGTTGAGCCGTATTCAGGGTTTGGTGCGCCTTCAACATGGCATCTGTGCGAGTGCGTGCGAGCTGCTTGAAGCGTTCGGCCCATGCGTCGATCAAAGCGTCGACTTCTTTTTTGTTGGGATGATCTTTGCGCAGAAGTTCAAGTCCTTGATCTTGGAGCTTTCGGATGGCGTCGCGATCTTTGTAGAAGTCTTTTTGCACATCAAAGTAGATCGCCCGCAGTTCAGCGCGTTGCGAAGGATCGAGATGCACTCCTCGGAAAGCCACAGCCATCGGATTGAAGAAGCGCACCAACAATAGCAAACCGCCGCCGAACAACAAAGCAAAGAACAAGAATCGAAGCCAGCGCCCACGACGGCAACGGTGCTTTTGCCCGTGTCCTCCGCAATGACCGCGAGAGCAACCACCACCCTCCCCTGAGAAGCCTTCGTGTTGCGAAGAAGAAGGCGAAGACGGGGACTGTTGCGCAGAGGGCGGCATGATCACCACAGGCGGCACAACGATCACGGTGGCAGGGCCCGTATTTTGTTGTGTAATATGTGCGATCTGGGCGGGTAGAGCGAGAGTTCCTTGTTCGGTGACGATCGGTTGCCCGACAGCCGGGGAGTGGATGGTGTGGGGAGTATATGAATTCTGGCTCATGGCACATCTCCTTCCTCATCGCGAGGAGTTGAGGGATACGATGGATCAAAAGACCACGAAAACACCCTTCTCATGGGCGCGACCGCGTGTACGCGATCTCGTCGTCTTTCGTGAGCCAAAGCTACTAGAGGCTTGTTAGAAAAGTTTGTCGCAACCAAGCCTCATTTGTAAAAAAAGTTTGCGCAGCGAAGATCGAAATGACTGTCTGACACAAACCCCGCATTCACGGTATTCACAGCAACGCTGTTGTTGAGTTCAGCATCCATTCTCGAAAAAACTCCGTGTTCGCGATATTCCAAGCGTCACCGTTGTTTGGATGAAAAACGCCTGTTCGCCCCGCCAATGCGGCGTCAATCGAGCCGTGCTCCCTTGTGGGGTGTGGGGCGATGCCTCACAAAATCCAACCCACAAGTCGATCCTGTACGCAAAAAAACGTGGGCAGACCCACCTACGGCGAGAGAATTGACATCGCAAGATGGGTGGGTGATCTTGGGTCGGACTCTTCACCGAGCAGAGGCAACAAGCGATGGCAGAAACGCATCAAGCGCTCGAACGATTTTCCAAATCCGACTATTTGTTGGCCCGAGGGCAAGGCTCTTTTACGCGGCTGTTTCGGGCTTTTATGGACACGAGCATCGGATTTTTCATCCGATTGTGCGTCTTTGGCGCGCTTTTTTGGATGGGATGGACAGCTGCAAACCTCGAACCCAACGGCGATCTCTCTTTCTATTTGTTGCCTTTTATTTTGTTTTCTATCCCTGTGTTGTTGCTCTCGTCGGGCCGTTCTATGGTCGAAGCGGTACTCAACCGCGTGCTGACCTTGGCCCTCGTGGGAGTCTGGGTTTGGAGCGCGCTTTGGTACTTTA
>CAUJFU010000463.1 GCA_963169055.1 Myxococcota bacterium | reverse complement strand
CGAGTGATCAGCGTTGCGTGGACGGGCTTTGTCAAAAAGACCCTTGTTCTGGGGTGATCTGTCCAAGCGGTGAAACGTGCCAAGAAGGTCAATGCACCCAAGATGCTTGCGCTTCGGTCGCTTCGCCTTGTCGTTATGGCCGTCTTTGTGAAAAAAGCCGTTGCATCGACGATCCTTGCAACAAGGTGAACTGTGGTGGCGGAACTTGTCGAGCAGGCATGTGCTACGGCGCAGACAAAGAAGTCGGGCAAGAGCAGATCACGGAAAACGTGCCGGATGTGGGCGTGGGGATCGTTGGTGGCGGTTGCGGTTGTCATGCTTCCAACCCAGCCGATACGTCGCTCTTTTGGTTGTGTTTGCTTCTTTTGGCTTTGCTTGTGTGCTTTCGCCTCCGCGCCTTAAAGGGCTGATATCCGCTTTTTGTGGGGTGTGGGCTTTTTGTGGGGTGTGGGCTTTTTGTGGGGCATTGCCCCACGCCCCACAAGGGACTATCGCCCCTTGACCCCGTATCGGCGGGGTGAATAGATGTGTTTCAAACCAACGACGCAGCCGCTTGAAGTGTCGCGAACACGGAAGTTTTTCTCGGAGAATTGGCTTTGTGCTGTTTCTGATCGTTTTGCGTTGTTGTGGCAACAGAGCGCTTTGGTTTTTGTTTGGGATCTGGACGGGTGTGTCTGTCTTTTGGTCGGTGGTGCGTTGTCTTCCCGATGGCGTGAAGAGAATGTTGCTGAAAAGAAAGGATTTTTTGGGTATTGAGCGATTGGCTCATGTTTTGAGAAGGGGCCGAACGCGCCAAAAAATGGTGGATGCGTTGCCCTTTAAACAAGACAAAAGGAGAGTCGATCGTGAAGACACAAGAAAAAAAGCAAAGTCTCTGGAGTATGGGTTGGATCGTGGTTTGTGCGGCGTTGTGGGGATGTGGAGGGGGAGATCGTCCTTGCGCGTCGGTCGATGATTGTTTGGCGGGGGAGATCTGCAAAATTGGCTTTTGTGACACATTAAGCGCCTCCGATGAAGGAAACACCGAGCAAAGTCGCATAGAAGCTCATGGGGCGGAGGGAGACAAAGATCGCGAAGGGGGCGCAGAAAACACCCAAGACGCGGGAGAAGACGGCGGGAGCAAAGAAGCAGAAGCCTCCACCGAGGCGATCACTGAGTCGATTATCCCCGAATATATCCCCGCCCCTTGCGAAGGATTAAAGCCCCCAAGTTGCCGTATATCGGGGCCGTGTCGTGATGTCAAAGTGATCTGTGAAGCAGGTGCTTGGCGTTGCGTTTACCCCCAAGGGTTCGAAGAAAAAGAAGTGACTTGTGATGGTGTTGACAACGATTGCAACGGGCAGATCGATGAAGGGATCGATCGCCCTTGCTATGAAGGCCCCGCAGGTACGCAAGATGTCGGAACTTGCAAAGCAGGGACGCAACGCTGTGAGAACGGTCAATGGGGTGTTTGTGTCGGACAGGTCTTGCCAAAACAAGCTCCGCAGGACCCGACCGCAGAGGCGACCTGTGATGGCAAAGACGACGATTGCGATGGGATGATCGATGATGGCGTTAAGCGCATTTGTTATACAGGCCCTGAAGGGACGGCAGGAGCGGGTGTTTGTCGCTACGGTGAGCAACGCTGTGACAACGGTGTGTGGGGAAAATGTGAAGGTGAGATCTTGCCCCAAGTTGAAAGCTGCGATGGGAAGGACAACAATTGCGATGGTCAGATCGACGAGGGTTTGGTGAAGCGGTGTTATACAGGCCCGATGGGAACGGCGAGCGTAGGTGTGTGCAAAGAAGGAACGCAGACTTGTGAGGCCGGTCAATGGGGGTCTTGTGTGGGTCAGGTCTTGCCCCAATCCGAGATCTGCAATGGTCAAGATGACGATTGCAACGGTCAGATCGATGATGGTGTCAAACGCGCTTGTTACACAGGAGCGGCAGGAACCGAAGGCAAGGGCATTTGCAAAGGTGGCGTACAAGTGTGTTCTGCGGGGCAATGGGGGACTTGTGTCGGAGAGGTCTTGCCCCAAGTCGAAAGCTGCAATGGGATCGACGATGATTGCGATGGTTCGGTGGATGAGGAGCTTGTGCAAGCGTGTTATACAGGACCGATGGGGACGGCAGGTGTGGGCGTGTGTAAAACAGGAAAAAGCACCTGCACTGCCGGTCAATGGGGCGTTTGCGTGGGTCAAGCTTTACCTCAGACAGAGATCTGTAACGGCCAAGATGACGACTGTGATGGTTCGGTGGATGAAGGGCTGACGCGTGCTTGTTACACAGGCCCTGTTGGGACCGAAGGCAAGGGCATCTGCAAAGGTGGCGTGCAGATGTGTTTGGCCGGTCAATGGGGCGTTTGCACTGGCCAAACGCACCCGCAAGCGGAAAGTTGCAACAGCACCGACGATAACTGCGATGGCATGGTCGATAACGGATCGTTGTGTGGCGCGCAAAAGATCTGCGTGAGCGGCGGTTGTGTGTGCGATACAAGCCGTGGTTACTATCCCTTCAACGGTGGCTGTATCAAAGATGGCGAATTCTGCCCGACAGCGCTTGTTCAAGCTGGGCAAGTCTGCCTTGATGCCGATCGATTGGCGCTTTGCGACCCGAGGGGGCGTGTTGGGATCTTGCGGTGCGGTGCAACTTATGGAACTTCTTGCATCAACTATGGCGGTTATCAGGGCTGCAAAGCGCCTTCGAATATGGATTCCTCGACTGGGCATTATTGTATGGAGTTTACGCCAGACTACGACCCGAACGCACGTTGGCAGTCTGTGGTGGGCGCTGTGGGTGTAAAAGGAAATGCGGTGATCGTCTTCTCGCATTGTACAGGGACGGAGGTGACAGGTTGTGGGACTTACGTCACCAGTTTTGGTCATCAAGCCGTGTGTTTGTGTGGTGACCGCGCACTGTCTTGTTCGGGCCAGACCATGTATGACTTCCGCTATGTGTCGGGCGGATCGTGCCGTTGGAACAAAGGAACCTCGTTTGGTTGCCCTGATCCCTTGAGCTTTAAGTCCGCCTGCTACAAAGGTTCTGTGGGTCAGTTCCCGTACTATTCTTGCCCTTGAACAAAACGGATGACGAAGGTTCTGTAGATCAGTTCCCAGACGATTCTTGCCCTTGAGAGGAACCCATCGATCCGAGAGAGCTTCCTTGTCTTTGCTCTTGCGGTAAGAGGCGGTCAGATGTACAAAACGAAGGCTCTTGGTGTTGGATGCACCAAGGGCTTTTGTTGTTTTTGCGCGTTATTTCCAAGTAGGATAGAAGTGACGCAGTTGGTTAAAAACCCCGTGTTCTCGGCATTTGAAGCGACCGAGTGATTGGTTTGAAAAGCGCCTGATCGCTTCGCTAACATGGGGTCAAGGGGCGATAGCCCCTTGCGGGGTGTGGGGTGGAACCCCACAAAGCCTATTGAGCAAGTTGGCCCTGAAAAAGAAAAACAAGGAGAAAAAACGGATGGAATGGCAGGGATTGGGTGCGGTGGTTACGGGCGGTGCATCGGGGTTGGGAGAAGCAACGGCGCGGATGTTGGTGGCAAAAGGCGCGAAGGTGACGTTGTTTGATTTGGCGCAAGACAGAGGCGTGGAAGTAGCGGCTGCTTTGGGGGATGCAGCGCGCTTTGCGCGGGTGGATGTCACTTCGGATGTGGAAGTCAAACAAGCGATGGAGGCGCATATCGCGTGGGCAGGGGGAGTGCATGTGTTGGTGAATTGCGCGGGTGTTGCGACGCCTTCGCGGGTCTTGGATCGGGAGGGCGTCGCAACACCGCTGTCGGCTTTCCGCAAGGTCTTGGAGATCAACGTGGTGGGGACGTTCAATGTGTTGCAGCAGGCTGTGGTGTGCATGGCGAAGCAAGAGCCGAATGCAGGTGGAGAGCGCGGTGTGATCGTCAATACTGCGTCTGTTGCGGCTTTTGATGGTCAGATCGGTCAGGCTGCGTATAGCGGTTCAAAGGGCGCGGTTGCGGCGATGACGTTGCCCTTGGCACGGGAGTTTTCGCGATATGGCGTCCGCGTGATGACGATCGCGCCCGGGATCTTTATGACCCCGATGATGGCGGGTTTACCGGAAAAAGCGCAGGCATCCTTGGCGCAACAAGTTCCTTTCCCCTCGCGCCTTGGTGATCCTGCCGAATACGCCCAGCTTGTGTGTCATATCGTCGAAAACCCGATGTTGAACGGTGAAGTGATTCGCTTGGACGGCGCGCTGCGGATGGCTGCGAAGTGACGGGTTTTTGAAAGGGGGCGTGAGTGAAAAAAGTCGCGTTGTCAACGCCGATCAAGGGAGCGCCGAGCCTTGCGGCGTTTGAGCAGATGCTGAAAGAGGCCAAAGGCGCAAAGGCATCGGATGAACGACTTGTTCGGATACTACAGCATCAACAAGGTTTTTCTGAGCGGATCGCTCGGCTGGAGCGAGAAGATGCCGATCTTTATGCGGCGTTGGCGTTGGAAGCGGAGCGAGCCTGCGTGCATTTGGCGCATCCGCCTGCGCATCACCGTGCTGCGTGGTATCGGACGTGGAAAAACAAATCGGGCGCGAACCAAAAGCTCGGCAACGTGCAGATTTTAAAGCACCTGCGCCACGGCAGTTTGTCTTCTTCGACGTCTGTGGGTCGTTTGCCTGATCGGTCGATCTGTCTTGTCAAGCGTTATCGGCCTTTGCGTGAAGCGCTTTCTCCACAAGAGATGTTTGCGCATCAAGAGCGGATGATCCAGCGATTGCGAAAGATCCAAGATCCCCGTGTGGAGGAGATCTTCGATCACTTTTTGTTGGAAGATGACACTTACGTCCAGATCAAGCCGTATCTTCGGTGTGTTTCGTTGTGGGACTGGATGAAGCAGTATACCGATCGCGCTCCGCGTATCCTGTTGCTTCAAGAGATCGCACGTGTTTTGTTGCTGTTGCACGAACACGATATCGCGCACATGGATCTCAAACCTGATCAGATCTTGTTGTTTCCTGAGGAGCATGGGGGTTGGTCATCGCCGCCCAAGATGACCTTGATCGACTACGACTTTTCGATGATCGATGGGATCTTAACGCTTTCGGTGGGAAGTGCCCCGTATTACGCACCCGAACAATTCGACGAGTCTCGGCGGCCGAGTAGCCACAAAGAAGGCGAAAAAGCCGATGTATACGCCTTTTGTGTAATGGTGCATCGACTGTTGTCCGAACGCTATCCTTTTGGAGACGGTCGCACCGAGCCGACGCATCTTGATATCCACAAGATCGAGCGAGATTGGGATGCTTTGGAGATCCCCCATCCGCCTTTGCATGACGTGATCCGCGCTGGCATCGACCCTGAACCCAAGCATCGCCCAAAGTTATCCGAGATATTGGAGATTCTAGAAGATCCGGCGCTCTTGGCGGTGGCAGGGGCATTTCCGACGGAGCGCAAAGTGGTCCCTGTTGCGCGCCAAGATATCTTGGAAAGACGGACGAGTCCGCAGGTGGATGTGGTATGGGTGTGGTTTTGGGGACTTTTGGTGGGATTGTTGGCGTGGTTGCTGTTTGGTCGCGGATGTTCTTGATACAGAATTGACAGCAGCAAATAACTTCCACAGAAGTGACGGGGGTGACGAAAACCCCCTGTGATCAATCGTCTTGATCGGGTTCTTGCTGTTTGCGCAGAACTTCGGGGTTGACGACGTTGTGCGGTATGTTGCCTTGAAGGATCGCGTGGATACCGTCAACAAGGAGGGCGGTCATCTCGGCGCGTGTTTCTTCTGTCGCGCTACCTGTGTGCGGTGTCAGGACGACGCGTGCAGAAGTGAGTAGATCGGGGTGGATGTTGGGTTCTTGTTCAAAGACATCCAGACCAGCCCCTTGGATCGGGCCTGTTTGAAGGGCAGCGACAAGGGCGGCTTCATCGATGATCGGGCCGCGTGCGGTGTTGATCAGGATCGCGCCCTGTTTCATTTGTTGGAGGCGTTGTGCGTTGATCAGGTGGCGAGTGTGGGGAGTGAGTGGGCAATGTAGCGAGACAAAGTCACTTTGAGTCAAGAGTTCTTCGAGATCGGTGTGACGGGCTCCAAGTTCGCGTTCGAGTCCGAGGGCGAGACGTTCTGGGTTGGTGTAAAGGATCGGCATCTCAAAGCCGCGTGCGCGTCGTGCAAGCGCAATTCCGATACGCCCCATCCCTACGATCCCAAGGGTCTTTCCTGTGACATGGGTTCCAAGCATCTGCTGAGGCTTCCAACCCGCCCATGCACCCGAGCGCAGCCATCGATCGGATTCGACGATGCGACGGGCTACCGCAAGCATCAAAGCAAAAGCCAGATCCGCCGAAGCATCGGTCAGGACGTGTGGTGTATGCAGAACGGGGATCTTGCGTCGTGTGGCCCAGTCCACATGGATGTTGTTGTATCCGACGGCGTAGTTGGCGATGATCTTCAGGTGGGGTGCGGCATCGATTACTTCGGGGGTGATCTCGTCTGTGATTAACGATACCAAAACTTCGGCTGTTTGGAGATGATCGATGATCTCTGCTTTTGTGGGAAAGCGATCTGCCGAAAAGACCGTCACTTGGTGTTCTTCGTTCAGGCGCAAGAAGGCCGTACCGGGAAGCGGGTGAGTGACAAAGATTCGGGCCATACGAGATCCTTCTACGTGATAGGAGTGAATTGTCGCTAAAATAAAGCCGTGTTCGTGCCGCAACAAGCGACAGCGCTGTGGGTTTGAAACACAGTGATCTGTTCGCCAAACACGGGGTCAAGGGGCGATAGTCCCTTGTGGGGTGTGGGGCAACGCCCCACAAAAACCATCCCACCATGTCACTTCGATGCGATATCAACGGCGAGGAGAGGAGCGGCGGGTGGTGCGAGCGTTGTTTTTTTGTGCGATCTCAGCCTGCATCGAAAGAAGCTGGCGTTTCCAAGGATCGAGATGCTCGATCTCGTTGAGCGCTTGTTCGGCGCGTTTGAGATCGAGATCGCTGCGGTGGTGTTTGAGGAAGCCTTCGAGTTTTTGTGCAACGTCCGATTTGACGCCGTATTTTCCGATCAATTGAAGCAGGATCGGTTCGAGCTGTTGGGCTTCTTCGTTGTGTTCTTCGAGGATGGAAAGCAGCGTGGGAAGGAGCAGATCGAGCTTACCTTCTCGATCGAGGATCTGCGCCCATTCTTCGAGATTGCGCTGTCGCTGTTCGGGGCCGCGTGCAAGTGATATCGCCGTTGCGTAGGCGTTGTTGCGTTGTTCGGAGTGGGGGGTGGTGCGTGCGAGTTTGACCCACGCAAGACCGTATCCTTCGTTTCGTTGCGTGAGGCGTTCGTACCCTTCGGTGGCGAGCTGCACAAAGCCGAGTTGTGCAGCTTGATCGGCGAGGGCTTCGAGTTGTTTGTTTCGGTCGCGTGGGTCTTTTGGACCGCGACCGCGTCGATCGAGATCTTGGAGGGCTTTTTGAAGTTTGCTTTCTTCTTGATCGACTTCGCGTCGGATCTGGAGAAAGCGGATCGGGGCGAGGTGTGCGTGTTGCGCGAGGACTTCGCGAGCTTTCTCCCGGGCTTGAGCGAGGCGTTGTTGCTTGATATCTTCTTCGGCTTGTTTGCGCAACGGCGCGAGTTGGTGGGCCAGTTGTTCGCGTTGTGAGAGTTCGCTTTCGATCTTGGAAAGTGCGGGGTGTGCGGGAAGATCGACGAGGATGTGTCGGAGTTCATCAAGATCCGCAAACAAGGCTTCTTGGGCTTTGTCGAGAAAGACGTCAAGCGGATAGTGCCGTGGATTCAGGCGATTCGCTTGGATGGCGTATTGAAGGGCGTCTTGTAGCTTGTTGTGTTGCAGTGAGAGGCGTGCGAGGGCTGCGGGATGTTCGGGCGCTTCGGGGCGTAGTTCAATCAGTTGTTTGTGAAGTCGCGTTGCACGTTTGTGATCGTCTTCTTGTTCTGCCCATTGCGCGACTTGTTGAAGGTCGTTTGTGGTTCCTTCTTTTCGGTCAACGAGTAGTTTCATGATGCGCTTTCGGAGTTTTTCGTCTTGGCGATCTTCGCTTTCTTCGATCAGCCAACGTAGCCAATCGCTTTTTTCGCGATAGAGTTGTTTGGGGGCTTGGAGCGCCAGCTTTGCGTAACGCTGTTTGTAACGTTCTTCTTGTTGTTGAGCGAAACGCAAAAGCGGTAGGCCGACTTCGCTTTCACCAAGCAGATGGAGTGTCCATCCCCATGCTGCGAGCGTTTCGACTGAAAAGCTCGTGGCGAGGCGTTGAACGTCCGAGCTTCGGAGGTGTGGGAGCCAGATCGGAGGGTGTGGATCTGGATCATGGCTTTGTTCTTCGGTCTTTGCGGGTACAACAGGTTGTTCGCTGCGGTCGAATTCTTCGGTGTCTTTGGATGATGGATCGTTGGATTCTTCGGGTGGAAGGGGATCTTGGGAAAGAAAGGGGCGCGTGATCTGTGTCATGCTTCGATGATAGCGGTGCAATAACCATCGGAATCGTCCGTGTAGCCGAGAGATATCGAGGATGCGTTGAGCGTTGTGTTGAGCAAACAAGCGGGACATCTCTTCGTCGTCTTCGGCGGAAGGAAGGGCAAGTACATAATCAACCCAAGAGCGGGGAGGTGTGGGATCTTGGGATAGCAGGTGCTTGCATAATGGGAAAAGGCCGACAGGAGCGCTGCGAGGAGGTGGAAGAAGGCGGCGGTAAAGGTTCGCATCCTCAAGGGGAGGGAGTTGAAGCGTTGCGATCAGCCCCATCCATAGGGCAAGTCCAGCATCTTTTGGATCGCGTTCCAACTTTTGCAAGAGCCGACCACCGAGCAGAAAAAGGCGTTGTGCTTTTTGTGCGTTATCGAGCAAGACAAGGGCTTTTTCCCAAAAATCGTTTTGTTGGGGATCGAGGCTCCAAAGTGCTTGAAGGGCGGAATCTTCGGGGAGGGGTTGCCGAGAGAAACTGTCGAGCAACAGAGGAAGACGAGCTTCTTTGGTGCGCGACCAAAGTTGAAGTGCGAGGCTGGGGCGGGTGATCTCGCCGAGTTGGATCTGGTATTCGTGTTCAAGCGAGTGTTGCGGGCCGGGGAGGTGCTCAAGTTGGTTCACGACGAGACCCTGTTCGTGAAGCTTTTGGAAGAGTGTGTTGAGTTCTCGGACTGTGTAGGGGGTTCGCTTCGCGATGAAGCGAAGGTCGAGCGCTCTTCCGCTCAAAAAGGATGCGTTCAGAGACTCAAGCGGGCTGAGTTGCTTTTGCATCTGTGCGATGGCTTCGTGAAAAGCCAGCAGATCTGGGTGCGCACCTAGTTGAGTGGGTTGAAATCCCCGTGCATTGAGGATCTTGGCTTGGAAAAACACAGGAGACCACGAGGCGAGGCTGCCTTGCGTTTGGAGTTGGTTGAGCAGATCTTCTAGCGTGTTTAAGCTGCGCTCATAAGCCATTTGCGGAGAGAGCGGTAGCTTCAAGGCTTGCATGATCTCATGGCTGTTGAGGTATAGTGGTTTGTGTGGGTGAGCCTGCGCTTTTTCTTCGAGATAACGCAGCAGATCGTCTTGTTCGGGGCTGTAATGGGTGGGCGTTTCTTGTGGGAGCAGGATGGAGATCTGCTCGGGTTGAAGGTTCGCAAGGCTTCCGAGGTCTCGTAGAGTACTTGGAAGCCGCCCCACGAAAACGTGTTGTGGAGAAGGTGCATGGCGCAAAAATGCCGAATCTGGCGGGAAAATATACACTGTTGCTTGCGAAGACTGGCTAGATGTTTGTGGCGTGCTGGATGCTTGTGATGTGTTGGATATTTGTGGCGTGCTTGACGATTCATGGGACGATGGAGCGGCTGGTGGTTCGGGGGATATGGATTTGGGTTGGTCTGAGACGTCGGATGATGGGGTGATTTCTTGAATGTGGATCCCTGTGGTTTGCTCAAGCGCGTGACGGAAGAACTGCCCGCCAAACATCCAAAGCACGCGAGCACCGGCTTCAAGGGCGTGTCCCAGTCTTTGAACAAGAGAACCTTCGCCAAGATCCCATGATATCTCAAAGGCTTCGTGGTTGTAATGGAGCGTTTGGTGTGGGATATCGAGGATATTGGCCCACCAAGCTTCTGCTGTGTGATCGATCGGGTAGAGGCCAAAGGGAAGTGCTCGAACAGCGGGCCACCACGACGGTGCTTGAGCAGAAGCATCGCAACCATCGAAGATGACGCGACGAACGCGACCAGTCACCCAAGCAGGCATCTGATCTGTCCGTTGTTCGGCTTCTTGTGCGGTCATCAATACAACCCCGGAGTGAGCTGGCGGAAGTTCTTGATCGGCTTGCGGGAGGAGGACTTGACCTCCGAGCGAGCGGGCTTGTTGCTCTCGGCGTGTTCGTCGTTGTGCATCTCCACAGATCACCAACGTGACGCCTGTGGGGGCTTCGAGCGCGGGGACGAGATAAGAAAAGCCGGTGCCACCCCCCACAGGAAAGAACGCGATCCAAGAGGACTCTTGATGCCATTGTTGCATGATATCGCGTTGCCATGGTGTGAGTTTCGCAAAACCACAGGAGAGAAGTCGCTGCTCCCAACGGTTGATCTGTGCTTCCGAAGCGCTCATTCAAAAGTCTCCAAAAAATGTGGAAAGCCTCATCGTTCGCTGCTTTTTGACGTCGTCTGTGCAAAAAGGGCTAAACATCTAGCAAAGACCTCTCTGGTTGTCAATCGCAGAAAGAACGCAAAGACGAAGCAAAACAATCGTGGTTTGGGCAATTTGCAAAGTTTTTGTTCAAATCTTGCGTTCGTAGGACCAGCGTGCTACGCCTTGTTATTCTCTGCGTTTTGCGCCTTCGTTTCTCGTGTTTGCAAACACGGAGCCTTCCGAGGGGGTGGGCATCTTCGTATGCCGAAAACGTTGCAGAGGCAACCCATCCCCGAAGTGGTGGGGTATTTGGGTTTGTAGTATAGACATCTTTGGTTGAGCATCCCACACAGTATCCGTTCGGATGTGCCAAGAGGAGAGAACGATGGTGAGTTTGGAATCTTCGCAGACAGCCGTCCCTCGCAGTGCAGAATTGCTTGCTCTTTACGACAACGCTTGTGGCCTTGCAGAACACTCTCAACAAGATCTACAAACGCTTCACTTGTTGTTGGCGATGTTTCTTCAACCCAACAAAGCGGAGGTTCTCTTAAAAGAGAGGGAAGTGACGGAAGAGCGTGTGCTTGGCGCGTTGCCCCGCAGCTTTGAGGAGCCGTTCAATGCGCTAGAGGCGACCGCTTCGATGAGTCGAAGTCTTGCACAAAGTTTCCAATCGGAAGAAGAAGACACGCTGCATCTGTTGATGGCGATCGTGCGTACACATAGCCAAGCGCACGTTGCCTTGCGCGGTTGTTTGTCGGATCTTGCGCCTCTTCGTAACCAACTTCATCTCTATCTTTCGGGGGCTGTCAATCGTCGCTGGAGAGAAAAGGCGACAGACACAGAACCGCAGGGTACTCTTTCTCACGCTCCTTCTTCTCGTCCTTCGCATCTTTCGGCACCACCGAGCCATCCGACCCATCTATCGACGCCTCCAAGCAATCCGTCTATCCCACCCAACCATACAACAACTCCGCCAACGTTGTCTTCCTTGGGTTCGTCTCCGCGTGCGAGCGGTTCTTCGATGCCTCCGATACCGCATCGGACTTCTTCGATCGGGCCAAATGTTTCTTCTGCTTCTGCACCGCTCTCTCTGTCGGGAGCTTCGCGTGGATCTCAGATCCGAGAGGCTTTGCGCGACCTCGTCGCAGGCCGTTTGCCCGAAGAAGTCTTTCCGCACCTCGCCCAAACATGTAAAAACATCACCGAGCAGGCTTATTCGGGTCGATTTGACCCGTTGATCGGGAGAAATCGCGAGATCGTCGAGATGATCGATGTCTTGGGGAAACGTCGCGCAAACAATCCTTGCTTGGTCGGAGAACCGGGTGTTGGGAAAACTGCGATCGTACAAGGACTCGCGTGTCATCTGATCGCGGATGAAAACCCCGAGATGTCGAACAAAGTGATCGTTGAATTGGATATGGGTCGTTTGTTGGCCGGGACGCAGATGCGCGGTGCTTTGGCTGAAAAACTCAGGGGCATCAAAGAAGAGGTGGTTGAAGCGCGTGGGCAGATCATCGTCTTCATCGACGAGATCCACACGCTCGTTCGCGCAGGAGCGGTGGGAGAAGGTGCCCAAGACGCCTCAAATGACCTTAAATCGGTGCTTTCGCGGGGTGAGTTTCCTTGTATCGGTGCGACAACGATCCACGAATACAAAACGTATATCGAGCGTGATCCTGCGCTGCTTCGACGCTTTCACACGATCTGGGTCGAAGAGCCTTCCGAAGAAGAGACCTTACAGATCTTGCAGGGCTTGTTGCGTACCTATTCCATCCATCACAAAGTACACTTTACGCCCGCATCGCTACAGTCGGCTGTTCGGCTCTCCTCGCGCTATATGCACGATCGTCGCCATCCTGCAAAAGCTTTGGATGTGTTGGATATGGCGGCTTCTCGGGCAAAACGACAAGGCACGAAGACGGTCGATCGCCCTCAGGTTGTCGAGGTGATCGCAAACTTGAGCGCCATCCCAAAAGAGCATCTTTTGGTGGAGGATCGAGAACGACTTCTTCGGATGGAAGAGGTTTTGGCGCAAAAGGTCATCGGTCATAACGCCATATTGCGCGAGATATCCACGGTCGTTCGGCGAAACTATGCAGGGTTTCGAGGACAGCGCCCGATCGGCTCATTTCTTTTCCTTGGACCCACAGGGGTGGGAAAGACAGAGATGGCCAAGGCGCTGACGCAATTCTTGTTTCATGATCACCGTTCGATGGTTCGCATCGATATGTCCGAATTCCAAGAAGCTGTTTCTGTCAATCGTTTGCTCGGAGCTCCGCCCGGATACGTCGGCCACGATGACGGCGGCCAGCTGACCGAGGCTGTGCGCTTGCGTCCGTACCGTCTGGTCTTATTTGACGAGATCGATAAAGCTCATCCTGACGTATTGACGGTGCTTTTGCAGATGCTTGATGAAGGACATCTCACCGATGGAAAAGGCCGTCGTGTGGTCTTTTCCAACTGTGTGATCGTGATGACTTCGAATAGTGGTAGCGAATGTTTTACAAACAAGCGCCAAGGAATCGGTTTTGGAAAGCATGATGATCCTCAACAAGCCCTTGAATCGGCTGTTTTAGAGGCAGCCCAACGCCATCTTCGTCCCGAACTGTGGAACCGCATCGAAGGGCGTTTTGTCTTTCATCCGTTGCTTGCTGAGGATGTTCGTCGTGTTGCGCGTTTGCTGATCCAAGAAGGTGCAGAGCGTTTGTGTTTAGAAAAAGATATCTCCTACACCGTCCGAGACGAAGTTCTCGATTGGTTGATCGCTAAAGGCGGCTATATCCCGGCCTTTGGAGCGCGCCCGATGCGCAGCGTGATCGAGCGTCATCTGGAGGCTGCGTTGGCAGACGAGATATTACGGGGGCTTGTGCAACGGGGTGATCGCTTGGAAGCTTCGTTGACCTCCGAAGGCGCGCTGTGTTGGTCTTTACTGTCGTCGGCCTTTTCTGCTCATGCGGGTAAGACTCTTGCCCCGCTAACCCCGACTCCTGCTTCTTCTCTTTCTTCTCTTTCTTCTCGTCCTGCTGAGCCTTTGGATTACAATCCTTCCGATGAATCGGGCGCTTGGGAAGATCCTGTCATGCGCATTTTTCAATAAAATAGGTGCGGCTTGTTGGGGGGTGTTTTGTGGGGCTTTGCCCCACGCCCCACAAGGGAACTTCGTCCCCTTGACCCCGTATCGACGAGGTGGCCCTACGTTTTTCAAACAAACATTCCCGTCGCTTGGGCTTTTGCAAGCGTCGGGGGGGACACTGCGTTATATTGGCCTGTATACACAAGGAGTTTTTGATGATCGGATGGGTGCGCCTTTGTGCGTGGTTTGGGCTGTTTGCGTTTTTGGTGCATCTCGGGATACGGAACAAGGCGGAAGCACAGTCCGCCTTGACGGCGATATCCGAAGGCCAGAAAAAAGAGAGCGAGGAGGCGATGTTGGGGATGCGTTATCCTGCGATATCGCCAAATGGTCGGCGTGTTGCCTTTTCTTATCAAGGCGATATCTGGGTTGCTCTCGTTGCGCGGCCTCATGATGTTCGGCGCTTGACGTCTCATCCCGCGTACGACATGCGTCCGCGCTGGTCGCCTGACGGTCGATGGTTGATGTTTACTTCGATGCGCTCGGGTTCTGCGGACGTGTATATCGTCGCCTCTGAGGGGGGGGCACCGCGTCGTTTGACTTATCATCAAGCGCACGACGAAGGTGTCGATTGGTCGCCCGATGGAACGTGGGTGTTGTTTCAGTCTGATCGCGAAAATGTGAGTGCTTTGTATCGGATTCCTGTCACGGGCGGGCTACCGCAACGTTTAACTGGTGGATTGTGGAACTATGCCTACAACGGCGCGTGGTCGCCTGACGGCTCGACGTTGTTGTTGAATACGGGTATGGAGGGCCGCTTTTATTGGTGGAGAAAAGGTTATCGCGGACCCAACAGTGCTGATATCCTCACGTTTGATTTGAAATCTCGCAAAGCCAGCGTTCTTGTTGATCGCGCAAGCTCCGAGATCTGGCCGATGTGGTCGCCTGATGGGCGCTATGTGTACTTTGTTTCGGATCGCAGCGGTTGTGCGAATCTTTGGCGTATCGGTCGTCTTGGTGGAAAGGCTGAGATGGTCACGCAGTTTTCGGATGGGCCCGTGCGTTGGCCTGCAATCGCTAAACACGTCCATCGTATCGTGTACGAGCGAAACTTTCAAATATGGGAAACCGTTGTGTCTGCGGACGGTGATCTGCGAAAAACGGTTTCCCGCAGGTTTCCTCTTTCTTTTCGCACTGCGTCCACGTTATCCGTCTCGCGTCATCTGACGGTGGATCACGTGGATGCTTTTGCGTTGTCAAGGGATGGGAAAAAGCTGGGCTTCTCGATGCGAGGAGAAGTCTTTGTGACCGATTCGATGGCTTCTTTGGGGGTTCGTCGTTTAACACAAACCACCGCATGGGAACGTGATCTGGTTTGGCACCCCGATAATCGGCACATATTGTATGCGAGTGATCGAGGGGAAGGCGATGCGATTTACAAACGAGATGCGATGCTTGAAACAACCGAATCTCTGGTGCTTCAAGGCAAACAAACGTTGCGTTTCCTGCGTTATTCGCCTGACGGCAAGCATTTGTTTTATTTGGAAGGCAAAGATCGTTTGATGCTGTTGTCCGAAGGAGAGAAAGTCCCTCGGCTCCTTGCGACGGTCTTTTTGGGCGGGTTGGCGATGGCGACTGCGCCGTCTTGGTCTCCTGACAGCCAAGCGCTTCTGTACACACGCATGAACAATGGTCGGGGGGATATCTATCTGCATCCCATCGCTCGTGGAAAAAAGCCGATCCGTTTGACGCTGACTGCCGCGCATGACGCGGATGGAGCGATCACGCCCGATGGGTTATTTCTGATCTATCGCTCCAATCGGCATGGGAGTGATTGGTTTACGCGTGTTGGTGATGACGATCTTTATCTCTTACCGCTGCAAACGGAGCCGCCTCGTTTTCTTGAAGATAAACTCGATCGATTGTTTGATTCCAAAAGCCCCGCAGCTTCACCAACATCAAAACCGACCTCATCTTTTGTCAAGAGCAAAGGCTCGATGACGGAATCTTCTCCTCTGGTGCAACAAAACACTGCACAAAAAAAGACAACATCTTCTCCTCTGATGCGACAAAATACTGTACGAAAAAAGGCAATACGGATATCGAAAAAACAGGACAAAAAGTCGAAGATCGTCGTAAATGTCGATGAGAACGGGCTTGCTGAACGATCTCGTCGATTAATCTCGCTGCTTGGAGACGAAGGCCACCCGTTTCCTGCACCAAAAGGGGCATATTTTGTCTTTTTTTCGAATGCACAAGGCTCTTTTACTCTGTGGTTGGGAGAGCTCAAAGAAGGCAAAATCAAAAGTATGAAGCCATTTGCTCCGCAGGTGAAATTTCCGCATCTGTGGTCGAATTATCAGCTCCAATGGTCTCCTGATGCAAAGTCTTTTTACGTTCTTTTGCATGGTAAGATCATACGTTTTGAAGTTCCTTCAGGGAAAATGCAGACACTTTCTTTGCGTGCGGAGGTCGAAGAACGAGTTCGTGCGCTTTATCTGCGTGATTTTCGGACGCTTTGGGGGGTGATGCGCGATGAATTTTATGACGCCAAGATGAACGGAACGGATTGGTCTGCGATCTTCCGTCGTTACGCTTCGGCTGTGCGTTCTGTTCAGGCCCGCCAAGATTGGGTGGATCTGATGAATGAGATGCTCGGCGAGTTGAATGCCTCGCATCTGGGGGTACGCGATGGAAAGCCGTTGAAAGGAGCCTATTCTACGGGAGTTTTGGGCGCACAGATGATCGCTGATCATCAAGGCATTCGGTTGGTGGACATCTTGGAACAAGGGCCGTTGCACCAAGCGAAAAGATCGATATCGTCGGGTGTTTATTTGGTCGCCATTAATCAAACACCGATTAAAAAAGGCGACAATCCGTTTGCTTTGTTGCGTGGTCAAGTCGGCAAACGTGTGATCTTGTCCCTCAACGATAGGCCTGCACTCGCGGGAGCGCGCCTCGTGAAAGTGAAGCCGATCGATTATCGTGCCGAGCGTACTTTGCGTTACAAAGCATGGGTGCGAGAGCGCCGTCGTTTGGTTGCGTTGTGGAGCGGCGATCAGATCGGCTACCTGCACATGCGCAGCATGGTTCGACCTGATCTGTTTCAATTCATTCGTGATTTTGAAACGGATCTGGCCCCTCGCAAAGCGTCGATTGTGGATTTACGCTTTAATTGGGGCGGCAACATCCACGATCGAGTCTTGTCGTTCCTTGAGCGGCGCTTGTATGGGACGTGGCAGGTGCGAGGTGGGGAACGTTGGCAACAGCCGTTTTTTGCGGTGGGACACAAACCGATGGCGATGTTGATCAACGAAGAG
Organism: Myxococcota bacterium; assembly: GCA_963169055.1. Taxonomy (GTDB): domain Bacteria; phylum Myxococcota_C; class UBA6777; order UBA6777; family UBA6777; genus JAKLKB01. Next base: position 5,818 of record CAUJFU010000463.1, on the reverse strand, counting down.
ACGTTGAGCGACGGAGAGATGACCGCGAACGGTTTTCGAGCTTTGCGTCTTGGGAAGTTGATCGGTATGCCGACCTACCGTTGGTTGATTTTTACAAGCAGTTTCACGTTATATGATGGCTTGATGTTTCGTTTGCCTTTCTGGATCTGTCAGACTTTGGAAGGCAAAGATCTCGAAAAAGTCGGTGTAGAACCTCACATCCGCGTTCAAAATACCTTTATGGATCGCCTTGAAGGTCGGGATCCTCAGCTTAGACGTGCGGTCGAAGAACTGTTAGGCGAATTAAAAAAGCGCTCGATAAACAAGCGGTCGAAGCGTTGATCTCTTTGTTCTAGGGGTTGGTGCAGGGGGGGCGTCCTTCTCAGAAGAAATACCTTTAAGTGTTACCCTTCAGGCTTCGATCTGCGGCGGGGCTTTGGGTGTGTCGTCTGTTTTTTTCTTGTCGCCTGTGTACTTGATAAGAGCTGCAGGAACGCCGCCCCAAACACTATGGCTTGGCATCTTGGTGTCTTTGGTCGCGATCGAAACTGCTCCTAGGATGGAGTGATCGCCCATCTCAACTCCCGGGAGGATGACGGACGAACGCCCAACGCTGCAATGTTTTCCGATCACGACGGGACGAAAGTGAAGCTTTCCTGCCTCGGCGGCGTGGGCTTGGATCACAACACCTGCGCCCAACATGGTGTTGTCGTCGATGGTTAGAAGATCCCAGTCATTGAGTTCGTAGGTGTTGATGAAGACATCTTTTCCTATCTTTGCGCCAAGCAACTGAAACCATAGGTTGATGTACGGAGTGCTGCGCAAGTGTATCATCAGCGTGACGTTGCAGAACTCGACAAGTCGTGTGGTAATCGCCCATCGGGCAACCTGTACACTGTTGTAAGAAAAACTGCCTTGTAAAGTTCGATAGCGTGTGATAAATTTAAAGAAAATAGTGAAAGCACAAAGTGAAAATCCCCAAACAAGATAGGCTACGGGTAGAGCAACGCAAACGCCGATGATCCCGAGCCAAGAGTAGACTGCGTTCAGAAAGTAGTAAGCAGGGATCAGCGCAAAGCCTGCGACTACGAATAAAAGGATGGGGAGAAAAAAGCTGGCAAGGGCGAGTATTGTTTTCATGCGAAATCCTCAAGAGTCGGTCGAATTAGGGGCGGCGCTTTGGAGGTGGCGTGCCGATCTTTCGTAACGTATCGGAACGGAGCGGATCCGTCAAAGGGGTGATCTGATGCGGGGCGACGTGTGGGAGCGTTGAGGGGTTTGTCGAAGCAGAGAGCAAGGGAAGTCGGTACAAGCCTCGGTTGAAAGTCAAGTTGGAAGAACTTGCGTAGAGCGCGTCTTCAAAGTAGGCGAGATGACGAACTTCTACGCCACGCAGTCCAAGGTACCGCCATGTCTTTCCTGCGTTTTTTGACGCGTACACACCTTGCCCCCATGTCCCGATCCAGATCGTTTGGTCGTTTTCTGGGTGAACGATCAACGTACGGATATCCGATGCGGGGGTCGGGTGTCGGCGAAAGGGCTGCCGAGGCGGAGCAACAAGCAGATGCCCTTGAAAGAATCCGCTGCTGTATGCGTATCGTGTTCCTTGATTGCCAAGTGCTGCACGTGCTCCTGAAACGAAGAGTTCTTGGCTTGGCGTGATATCGCGCCATCGACGCCCTCTGTCATCGCTTTCTATCCAACGCTGGCCTGTTGCAAACAGATAGGGCTTCTTCGTAAAGTTATTTCCTGCTATCCCACTACAATATCCGCCACAATCGAGTGTTATCCATTCTTTCATTCCAGCGGATTGCTTGTATACTCGGTTGTGGATCAACGCAAACAGATGCTCTCCTTGCACGACGAGATCGCGTACTTGCCCTTTGGGGCATAACAGCCCTTTCCACTTGTTGTTTTGGTACTGGTATACATTCAATCGATCGCTGTCATGAAGCCCAAAAAGCATCCAGTCCCGCAGCGGATCGTACGCAACTGCCCATCCTGAGAACCGTAAGGGCGACTTAGAAAAGGCATCCCATCGTTCTTCTTGAAGGTTCCATTGGAATATTTCGCCTTTTTCTGTCCAAGCAAAAAGTAGATCAGGTCTAGGGGTAAACACCTTAACAACGGTTTTTTGAAACAAATGATAACTATCTTTTTTCCATTCACCTTGTAGTGGTTTTACTATATAAAAGACTGTGAATAAGAGAATCGCGCTGTGCTCTATGTACATGAATCGCAAGAGATATAATCGAAGTTTCGGCCATTTCCCGTCTCCAGAAAGAATCAACCAATTGAGGATCAAGCCAAGACAACAAGTAATAATTGCCCCGAAATCCATTCTTTGATAAAAGGACCATAGAGGAAAAACAAGAAGAAAAAGTAATATCACATAGACTTGGAGCCACTCAAACCCATCGACCAACCTAAAGATTACCCGAAGTAATTTGGATTCGCTGCGTTGTTTTATCAAAACAGGCCGATGTGTGTTCATTGTTTTTCCTTTCGCTGTTTGTAAAGGAGAGGCAGAAGTACAAATAAGAAAAACCAAAACACCGAAACAGGCGAGTGAGTCTCGCAGCCAGAACAACCCACGACAGGTTGTTCTGGTTCGCTTGGGGCTTCGTTCGGTGTTTCTTTTGTGAGTTCCGCAACGATGATTTCCGTTGTTGTGTTTTCTATCATTGTTTCTGTGCTTGCGTCGTCGTTACTTCTTTCCGATGGGCTTTCTTCGGTGTCTTGGGGATTTTCGTTTTGTGTGAGTTCTCTTTCAGGTTCGCTTATAGGTTCTGGCTGTGGGGGAGAAGTACAGGATTGTTGGTGGATGGTTGCGTCTTTTCCTTGTCCTTCTGAGGTGGACAGCAAGATCCGCCCATCCGCTGAAAACGCGATCGCTTCGGCTTGTTTGGTTTGTGGCATACTCAGGATTTTTATGCGGTTGGCGTCGCTCAGAACCCCGTTCGGACCCACTCTGTAGAGCGCTGCTTTCGTGTAAAACCGTAATGCGACAATCTTTCCGTCAGGAGAGATATCCCCGCCAGTCACCAAGTCGCCAAGATTGTCCAGATCTCCCGCACGCTTCAGAGTTGCACGTCCAGAAGGGTTTTGTCCTGACAACGTGTATACTTCGCAGCGTTCGGCGAAGTCCTTTGTGATGATCATGATGTCGCGTGTGATCGGATGGACGATCAGGGCTTCGGCGTTGCGGGGACCGTTTGGGTAAGTGAGTGTGAACACTTCGGCTGTTGCTGTTTTTCCGTCTTGTGTTGATCTGGAATCCACCGTTGGTTCTGGTACTCGGTATATTTTGATGTCTGTGTAACGCTTTCCGTTGTCGCCGATATCTCCGATGTATATGCAGGAATCACCGTTTGGGCAAGGCGCAACTGCGATGTCTTCCCAATCTCGGTTTGTTGCGCCTACTACCTCGAATCGTCCGAGTTGTTTGCCTTGGCTGTCCATCGCAAATAGGGTAGGCGCTCCGCCAGAATCGTTATGCGTCCACCAAACACCTTTGTTTTTCCTTGATGCTGCAAGCCCAGAGCTTTCAGCTATTTCGCTGGGTAGTTGGCCAACAAGAGAAGCTGCGCCAAAATCTTCGCATTGAGCCTGTGCGTTTGAGCGCAACATTCCTCCGAACGTTACAAACCAAAAAAAGCCAAATTGGAAATAGTACTTGTTTCTGAGATTATGTAACCAAGGAAAAATGATTTGAAGGGCTGTTCGGTGGTCGTTGTTTGTGGATGGCTGCATGGGTCTTCTCCTTGGTGTTGGAATGAAAAACGGAAACGGTTTGGCAAGGCCAAGCCGCGTGTTCATCTTTTTGAACCCCAAAAGAAAAGGAGCGCAAGATGGCAAAGATAGAAAAACAAGGTATGTTGTGGCAGTTCGCCTTAATTTTGTATGCAATCGGTGTGTTTTGTGCCTATGCGGTGATGTTGATCTTAAGTCCGAGGCAAACGTTGATTTACCGTTCTCCGTTATGGTTGGGTGGTTATACGGCGTTGTTATTTCTTGGGATCGGTGTTTTGCCACGAGCTGCGATGGAGCGGAGGCGTGCGTACGATGCGGGGGATTGGCTTTTGGGGCGACGATTTTTGGTTGGATTTTTGGTTGGGTTGCCCGCGCTCGTGTCGTTTGGATGGTCGGTAGGTAGGGTAGGGGTCCCTTGGTTTCGTGAAGCGTTTTGGTTGTATTTGTACACCCTTGTTTTGTTGGGAAGTTATGGCTTGATTGCGTGGTTTTTGAGGCAACAACGCGCTGAACACATCGGAATGATGCGTCGCCCTTCTTTTTTGTGGAACATAAGGTTTGAAGAAGGCGTGATGTGGCTTTCGGACGGAATGCAAGAGCGCATGTATTTGATGGAGGATATCTTACGGGGTCAGTGGATCTTTGATGAGTGGGGTGGTTCGCATCCAGATCTGATCGATACGATTCAACTCTTTTTGGTGTCTGGAGAAATGATTCAGTTGCCCGCAGAATCGGTTGGAGCGGTTGAATTACTGCGTTATTTGCGGGAACGAGGACGGCTAGAAGAGTTGCCGTTGTCTTTGTCGTGAGCGTTGTATCAACAAATCATTTGCGAGGTGATGGTTTGTTGATACGCTTCATCGACAGCCTAGAAAGGTAAGGTACAAGCGAAGGAAAGAAGCGATAGGTCGTCACGATGGCTTTCGGGATAGCACCAGGGAAAACGTGAAGTTGGTTCTTTTTGATCCCTTGGATCAACTCACGGATCACAAACGCAGGTTCGTAGATCGGCCCATTGTCGGGTACTTGAACGTCTATGCCCCCGAAGCGTTGTGAATCGAGGATGGGCGTGCGCGTAAAGAACGGATAAATCTGCGTTACGAAAACATCGTGAGGGAGAAGCTCTTCGGAGAGAGCTTCTCCGAAGCCTCGTAAGCCGAACTTTGAAGCTGCGTAAGACGCAAGGTTGGGCGGGCCAACTTGTCCTGCAACGGACGAGATATTGACGATGTGTCCACTGCGTCTTTGGATCATGTGTGGGACGACAAGCTGTGTTAAACGCATGGGAGAAAGTAGATTAATTTGCATTAATTTTTCCCATTTTTCTGAAGGAATCAAGTGATGCGGACCAAGCAACGCGATCCCTGCGTTGTTTACAAGGATATCGAGGCTTGGGTGGATAGACTGACAAGCTTCCCACAACCGCAAGCAGCCCTCGCTATCGGAGAGATCCATCGAAATAATACCGAGAATGCGCCCAGCTGTTGACGCTTGTTGTTTGATGCTTTTGATGCGCTCGGTTAAAGCCACAGAAGGGTGATCCGAAAGGACGAGAAGACTTCCCTCTTGAAGAAATTGGCTAACCATCTCGATGCCTAAACCACCGCCTGCGCCTGTCAAAAGAATCACTTTGTCACGTAAAACGGTCATGGAGAACCTCTTTCTGTTTAAAGTAGATAGGAGTTACGCAGTTGGATACGAAAAAGGCCAATGTTCGGGCGCGGGCGGTTCACGAACCGCCCCTACGATGTGCTGACATCTCAGGGGTTTCCTTTTCAACTGCGTAACTCCTAAGTAGACTTAACGCGTACTGTGCGTTTGATTTTCTAGCCAGCAAAAAACCATGATACAAGAGCGGTTGCTTGCTTGGAAGGGGGGAAGCGTCGATTTATTCTCTTGAAATGGACTATGTGCGCTGTGTGGCAGTCTGCATCGTGATCTGAGCGTCACGCCCGAATCGACGTTGAAACCCACCTTCCGCACTGAACGTTTGAATCCAAAGAAATAACACGGACTCAAAGAGCATAACACCGCTGCACCTCCTCTCCAAAACAGCGAAGTATCCGATGATGGAGATCTGTGAGGT
>CAUJFU010000462.1 GCA_963169055.1 Myxococcota bacterium | reverse complement strand
GATCATCCGCTCAGGGCGCTGATCAAAAAAAGGAACACCAAGAGAGGAGCGCGGTGATCGGCCCCCCCCCCAAGTTCGCGCCGTTTCAAGCGACAGAGTCGTTGGTTGGAAAAACCTGTGTTCTCTTCGCCAATACGGGGTCAAGGGGCGACAGTCCCTTGTGGGGTGTGGGGCAACGCCCCACAAATACAAAGCCACAAACACAAAGCCACAAACACAAACACCCATTTCGCACGCCCGACCCATGCCGCAAAAAATGCGGCGCGACGTGCCTTGCCTTGGGCTACCTTTTGTGGATTCTTTGGAAGCGGCCAAAACCTCTCACCTCACAGAGATCGAAAAGATGCCGAACGCACCTGAGAACACAAAAGCAGAGACACCGACGAAGAATCCGAGATATTGGGATATCTTTTTCTGGTTCCTCGCAGCAGGAATTGTCTTTTTGCTGCTTTTTTCGCTTGATTCATACCCCGGCTTGAATGGGGACGAAGCGTACCAAGGCTTGCTCAGCGCACCGATGGAAAGCACAACACAACATGGATCGTTCGGGTGGCGTATGTTCACAACGAAGGCTCCTTCGGGTCGCTATCCGCACCCATTGTTGGCATCTTCGATCTATGCGCTTGAACAAGCCTATCCACCGAGCGCGTGGACACTGCGACTTCCTGTCGTAATTTGGTCCTTGCTGGGTTGTTTGTTGTTGTTTGTGCTTACGCGCCGGATGGAGGGGAATGATGCTTTTGCTTCGTGGTCCTATCTGTTGATCTTTGCGTCTCATCCGTTGTTTTTGAGTTATGCGCGTTTTGCTTGGGAACCGAGTTTGTATGTTGTGGGCGTCGTGTTGTTTTGGGTGCCTTGGTTTTTCGATCGTTCGGTTCGTAAACACCCGTCGTTTTGGGGCATGTTGTTCTTTGGAGCGATCCTGACTCTTTTTGCACATCCTGTTTACCTTGTTTTCTTGGTTTGTGCGGTGTCGGTATTGGCGTGGATGCCTCAAAACGACGAACAGCCTCGGTCGCCATCATTGATTCAGAGCGTAGTATGGGGCCTGTGGGCGGCCATATTCATCATCGGGCTGATCTGGATGGTGGTACAGATGGGCGTGGCAGCTTTGGGTCGTTTTTCTTGGCAATACCTCCAACAACTCGCGGAGATCCTCAGCGGGATGCGTGCTCTCCAATACATCACAGGCATTTCTTGGGGGATTTGGCACGGACTTTTGTTATGTTCTTTTTCTCTGCTATGTTTCGCATCTTTTCTTGGTCTTTTTCGAAAAAATCGAGAGCGCCTCAGGCATGGTGTCATTTTTTTCACCTTATCTTTTATTTGTTATTTTTTCTTACAATTATATTTACCTCTGACAATCGGGCAAGAGCGTTATATTCTTGTTCTTATTTTCCCTGTTTGTTTCTTTCTGGCATCAGGACTTCAACAGTATCCGCTGTTTTGGAAGCGACTGGTGCTTGGCTTGCACGTCAGTTTCTGTCTCGTTGCTTTTGTGATGGGCTATTTTGTGCAAGGCTGGCGAACCGAGAATCGCTATGCTCACCCCACGTTTTGGTCGGGTTCTTCTCCCCAAGATGCCGAACCCAAGGAGAAGATCGCAGACTGGCTAAAAAAACACCTCCCCCCACAAGCTCCGATCTTCACATCGAATTTTTGGATGGAAAAGACCTTAGCCTATCGGCTTGGCCGCCCGATCAAGATGTTTTGGCAAGAGGGACAGTTCCATGCCGAATCGATCCATTGGAAAACAATTCCTCATTGGGCAGTCGTCGACTTTCATCTACAAGAGTCTCCGATCTGGCCGTTGATGCGGTACTTTGATCAGCACAAGATCGCCTATCAAAAGTATCGCGTCACCACACAGCGGGGACGTATCCAAGCATGGATCATCCGCTCAGGGCGCTGATCAAAAAAAGGAACACCAAGAGAGGAGCGCGGTGATCGGCCCCCCCCCAAGTTCGCGCCGTTTCAAGCGACAGAGTCGTTGGTTGGAAAAACCTGTGTTCTGTTCGCCAACACGGAGTCATGGGAGCCGCGCTCTTTGGCGGGGTGTGGGGCCGCGCCCCACAACACCATCCACCGGCATAACAGCGACGCGAAGAAAAAAACGGCATGGCTCAGAAATATCAGAGTTGTTCTACGAGGCGGAAGATAGCGCGGCGCAATGAAGGAGCGAGAGGGCGAAGGATCTGCCAAGCAAAAGAGCGTTGAAGAGGCGCAAGAGCATCCAACCAGATCAAGCGCCAAACAGGGAGGGTGTGCAAGCAAAGCGTGCTTTTTTGGGGAAGGAGAGCGGCGGTTTCGTTGTAAGGCCGAGCGTTTTTGTCGAGCAACAAATGATAGCGAAGTTCTTGCCCGTCGTCTGTTCGGCGAGAACCGATCTCAAAGGCTTTTGCGTAAGCAAGCATCGGAAATTGTGCGAGTTGCTTTTTGGAAAGAAAACAACTCAACAAAAAAGCGAGGCGAGCGTGAGAGACGTGTGCGTTGCGCCAGACTTCTTCTTGAAATAAGCTATCCGAAGGAAAAGCATTTCGTTGTGGGGAAGTAGTGGCTCGCTGCTCTTGTGCGATCCATGTGCCGAGTAGGCGGGGGCTGTTGGAAAGAAACCAGCGTCCCGCATCCCAAGCAAGGGCAAGCGGCGGCTGTTTATCCGGCCACCAGAGGCGGAGCGGCCACGCATCTTGCATCGGAAGTCCCGAACCCAAGGGGGCTTCGACGATATCTTTCAGTTCATGAAGGATGTCTTTCCATAATTCGCGCTGCCACGCATCCCACCGACCAGCCAATAAAATGCCATGAGGGGCAAGTCCCTGAGAAGCCGATGGATCGGGTTGCTTTTCAGGTGCATCGACTTTGGGCGGTGGCTCTAGCCACAAGATCCGTCGGCCTTTTGTCAACCAACGCAAAAGATATGAAGTTGTGTCTTGTTGCCACAGCCACCCTCCCCCCACGAGCAGTCCGCGCCGCAGAAGAACTTTCCCAAGAGCCTTGTGCAGCGAGGAATACAGGGCTTTTTCAAGCGACACGCGCTGCAACAACGGCCACCAAATCGGATCGTCTTCTAAAGGAGAAGAGGAAGACGACGATCTGTTCGATGGTTCGGGCGTTTTTTTATGACTTGATTTCAACATCTCGGAGGAGAATTGGGCCAGCAGGGCTGCAAGGGTTGTGGGAGGTCGAGCCTGCCCTTGGAGGGACACAAACAATGCGTCCTGCGGAAACAACATACCGAGTTGCGAGAGATCTTGTGTAGAGGAGGGGGATTGCGCCTTTTGCGCCTGAAGGGTCGCTTCATCGGGCAGCACGATTTCTTGAAATTGTACGCGGTCAATGCCAAGAAAAAGAGCTGCCAACAAAGCCCGATACCGCTGCAATTGCAAACGCAAAATCTCCCACGTAGGGCGTTTTTGAAAGATGCCCCACAAAGGCTCTTTCATCCATGCCGCAAGCGTCGGAGGATGCAGAAAAAAAGCGATCTGGGCGTTGGCTTGTACACGATCTTCGAGCCACAATCGGCCTTGTAGAGCAGTGCCAGAAGAGACTTGATCGAGCAAAGGACGCATCACAGATGACCACAAAAGCTGCCGAGTTTGCGGAGCAAAAACAGCCGAACGATGGGGCAGCGGACACAACACAAGACCGCCGCCGTGCAAGACCAAGACCCACGCAGGTCCTTGACGGCCCAACAGCCAAAAAGAGACCGTCCCTCCGTAGTTTTCTTCAAAAAAATGCAAGTTCTCACGGGAAGCCGCGAAAGCACGCCGCAACGTAAAACGCGTAAAGAAGGATGTTTGCACAGGGAGAGAGATCGCCAAACGAAGACGCTTTAGCGGCTCAAACAGCGCACCTTCGGGCAGTTGGACCGCGTCGAGGGGGGCCGAAAAAGGCTGTTTTGCAAGCACGATGGTCATGGTAAAACCACGCTGCCACTGCACGCCCAGCATCCGCGCAACGTTGCCATCGAGATAACCGATCGAACGTTCGATGCGTCGGATCGGTACACCCCGAAGGATACGACGCTGCGAGAGTTGCTTGAGCAAAGACACCAACGAATCCAGCCGACGCACCTGCACTTGTGCAAAGATCCCTTCGGCGGATCGGTCGGCTGCTTGCGCCTGTCCTTGTATCCCCCACAACCACAGCCACAGACTCAAACCAACCACACCACCATGCCCAAACCACCGACGCCAAGACATTCTCAAAACCTCGTGTTGTATGTGTTGTGGGGGGCAACGCCCCATCTCTCCAACAAGTTGGGTCTTAACCAAAGAGTTTCCGACGGAAACCGCCCATCCAAGGGGTTGTCTTGCGACGACGGCTTCCGGGAGGCCAAACGGTGATCAAGCGATGGAACAACGCAGCACCACGTTCGGGCTGCATCGTATTGGTCAGGCGTACACCCCAATGTTGGCCGCCGATCTCACCGTTGGGTTGAAGCGTTGCTTTTGCCGCAAGCAACGATACTTCGAGGCGGCTCTTTCCATCAAACGGCAGACGAAGGCACGATTGATCGACGGCAGCGTCCAATCCCACCAACGCAGGCGGCAGATACACCTCCAAGATATCCCCTGCAACGGGGCCTTGGGGCAAAGAGACCACCATCGTCAAACGAGCGCCCTGATCGACTTCGTAGGCTTCTTCACGCAAACCACCTTGCACAGCAAGGAGTTGTACTTCCCACGTCGCTTCGCGCAAAAACTCCTTGAGAGATATCTCCACAGTACGTTGAGCCACCAAAGAAGCCGCTCCTTTGAGGATCTTGAGCGTGTCGACGACTTGATCGATCGGGATCTCGGTGCCATCACAGATCTGCTGATTGACCTCTAAAGCGCTCTCCTCAGCAGACGGCCACCAACGCGCAAGACTATCGAGAACGCCCAACAATGCGGCATTATCGCGCATCGAAGCAAAGGTAAAATCCGATTGAAGATCGCGTGTGAGTACATTCACGATCTGCAAACCGCGCATCTGATGGGATTTTTCGCCGCTTGCCAAAAACAAAGCTCCTGCAAACGCTGTCTCTACGCGATTCAAGATGCGTCCTTGCTCGTCTGCAAAGATCGCGGGTTGTTCACCAAGACGCTTTTCGATCTCCCATAAAGCTTCTTGGCGGCGGATCGGGGAAGAATCGAGCGAAAAGACACGAAAAGCATCGCGACATCCGCGTATTCGGTTGGGCAAGGCTTCCATCTGTAAGCTGCGCGCCGCCTTCTCCACAAGCGCCTGCACATCGTCTCGCCAAGGCCCTCCGCCACTCCACAACAACGTCTCCCACAACAACAAGACGGCTTCTTCCGCCAAGGCCGGGATCATCGGACCTTTAGGTTGCGACAAAAATCCGCGATCGGGCTGATAAAGTTGCCTCAACCGAGCAAAACTCTCCATCGCGGATTGTTGGGCTTTTTGGGCGATGTTCGCATCTTCGGAACGCAGCGCCAACGAAGCCGCAGCGCGCAAACGTGCGGCCTCTTCGGCGCACGTTCCCGAGGGTTGCGCAAGCATGACCTCACACACTTGATCGAGCATCCAGCCCGGCCCAAGGAAAGGATAGACTTCTTGAACCCCTGCGTCTCTTCGAGAAAAAGAGGCTCCTTCTGGCATCCACAAGATACTTTTTCGGGTGGTTCGCTGTTGCGCCCAAGGCAAGATCTCGGCCTCGACAGTATCGAGGATATCACCGTTTGCATCCGCAAGAGAAGCGCGATAACGCCCGGGTTTTCCGACAAACTGCAGGGAGTGAGACGGCCCTCGTAGAGTTGCGGCTCCTGCGATCTCGCGCCCATCACGCCACAAAGAAGCTTCTTGCTCGTCTCGCCACAGCGCAACATGCACCTCGGATTGATCGGTCATGACGACCAGATCGCAAGCGATGCTATCGTCGTGATGCGCCATCACAGGCACGCTGATCTCGACAAAGCTCGGCATCTGCACGTCCACGATCTGATGCGCATAGCGCCAAGAAAGACCGTCCAAGCGCAATGCTTCGATGCGATAGCGCGCTTGTGTATCGCCCACAGGGATCTCCAATGTGGCCTTCCCTTGGACAGGTACAAGACCTGCGTACAGCAGCGCCCCAAAATGCTCGGCGCTTGGTTGGGGTGGCCGCCAACCGTCGGGAAAAGGCGCGGGTTCTTCTTCTTCTTCGTTGCTTTGCGCACCACGCTTTTGCCCAAGAACTTGCAGCAAGGCTTCTTCTTGCCAACCAAGGCGCATCCCCTGAAGAACTTCGGCGAGACAACCCTTGAGACTTTCTGCCGGTCCCCACGGTGTTTGTTCTTCTTCCTCCTCGATCACGCGCAAAAACACGGGAACCAAGGCATCTTCCATCGTCTCGATCTGGATGCGCAAGGTCTCGTCGGGATGCAGCGCGTCAGGTGCTTGAAGGCGCAAAGGACGCGGTTCCACCGCTACCATCGTCGCCCATCCTTCCCACGGCTTGCCCTCCAAAAATCCACCCACACACACGACCCCAAGCGGCGATGGGATCGACAACGTCACAGGATCGTCAGGATCGAGCGTCTCCCAAGTGTGGGTGGTTGCGCTCCCTCGGGCGGGATCAAGGATCACCACCATCACTTGTTCGAGTGGCTGCAAGACTTGCAGCATCACCTGATCAGCCGCCACCGATTCCAACAAGATCGGGCTTTCCTCATCTTCTGGTAGATAGGCCGATTCAAACCCAAGCCCGGGATCCGCTCCCCCTCCATCCCAGCGCCAGATCTGCATCATCCCCAACGGATTGATCACAAACGGCTTTTCAGCCTCGCCCTCTTTGGGCTTGGACAACGACAAAAAGCACCGTCGCTCTGGTTCAGCGATCGACTGAAACTCCAACGAAAACGGCCCGTCACCGATCAACGGAAGCTCCCCCGCGACCCGCCCACCTCCATCCGCACGAAAGATGTTCCCTGTCATCGGCCTTGCGGGTTCCTGCCCTTCGTCGATCAAGTTCACGCCAACTTCGCCCTGAAACGGCGCACCAAACGCCTCCAACTTTGCAACAAACACCAACAGCGTCCCCTTCTGCGTGGTGGGCTGCTTGTAATGTTGCACCAGCGTTCCAGTCAAAAGCTCCACCCGAGGCCGCGCCACCACAAACGTCGCACGCGGTCCTTCCGTCCCCAAACGTAGCTGATACTCGCCCGCTGGGATCCCTTGTAACGCCGTAAGCCCGATTCCAAAAGCGTCGATGGATACGGGTTGTTCGCCGATCTTGCGTCCAGCCTCCAGCAAACGCAGCGTGATCTCTTTTCCTTGCGCCATCGGATCAAAGATCACCACACGCACCGTATCGCGATGTTCGAGATAACGCGGTCGATCCGTCCACAACGAAGCAAGCCCTCGACGCGGGATCTGCCTTCGCTGCACGCGCACCCCCGGCAACGTCAGCGCTCCATGACCCCACATCGAAAAGATCCGTGGCCCCACAGGCTGCTCGATTCCTGCCGCCCCCAGCACCGAAGCAATCGTTGGTGATTCATCCCATCCTCCGCGCAAAAAAGCGAAGCTGTGGCCCAAGACAAGGTCTTGCCCTAACTCTCCCACCAACGCCACCCCGCCCGCCATATAATGAAAAGAGGGCTGCTTTCGCGACCAAGCCTCGTGGTAAATCAAACCTTTTCCTTGCGTATGCGCCATCTCCGCAACTCCTCCACACCGTCCGCATCCTGTTGTGATCAAACTAGCCCATCACGCAACAAACTTCAAAGCCTGTTTTTTGGCGCTGCACGCTTCAACGGAACCAAACGCTCTAACACGTCGATCAACGTGGGCGAACGCTTCCAACGTGTTCGGCGCTTGGTCGCAGGAAAACCTCGCATCATCGAGGGTTTTTTGGATATTCGCAACACAGAGGCTGTTTTGGAGGACGGATGCTCGGCCTTTTTTGGCACATGGCGTTCACGCCTCGCCTGTTCAACCCCCATATCGGCGAAGGTTCGGGGATTTGGCTCGCGATGCGTCGGCAAACTCACCGTTGCAACAGAGCGTCCCCCTCGCCGCCGTTCTTCAAAACGAATCCTTGCGTTCCATCTTGCCCGAGCCCCCAACCACAATGCGCGCTCTGAAAGCTTCGAGCGCCCAACCGCACGTCCTACAATATCCGAGTCTTCGGGATGTTGCGCTCTCCCCCAAAGATCGCCGCGTT
>CAUJFU010000461.1 GCA_963169055.1 Myxococcota bacterium | reverse complement strand
TTTGATCCTGCTCGAAGTTCGGCTCTTTAGAGCCGAGTAGTCCACAAATGAGTGATGGAGACGAGGTGTATGCGCATAGAACAGGAGAACGGAGCTTTTTTTTCGCATTGCCCACGATGTGGCGTGGCGTCGGTATTGGGGGCTGTGGATTGTTTACGTTGTGGACTGATCTTTGCGAAGTACAAACAGCGGGAGGATGGGGCGAAAGAAGACGCATCTCTCCCAAGACAAGGGATTGTTGGGGCTTCCGCTGCGCCTACGGATGTGCCGACAGAGAGGCAGCGGGGGGAAAACGGCGTTGCGTTGGGAAGGCCCACAGCATCGAGTTCGGCGAAACAAGACGGGCAGAGGGGCGAGAACGGCGGTTTATGGGCGCAGATCGTTATGAAGGTTGAGATGATCTTGCAGGGAGTGGGATTACGCCCGTGGGTTGGGCCGAAGACGGCGGCGTATTTTACGGTGCAAGAGCGTGCGTTGGAGATCGCGATCCAAACGATGGTTCCGATGGTTGCGTTGTTGTTGGCGATGGTGGGGTTTGTCGTGCCGCTGCTTGGGCCTGCGCGAGTGTTTTTTCACGAGATGGGGCACGCGGTGATCGGTTGGTTGACAAGTCGCCGCGCCACGCCGTTTATCTTGTGGACGAATGTGAGTTTGCATCCATCGGTGGTTGCGGGGATCTGTGTGGCTTTTTTGTTGGGGGTGATGATCTGGGCGGGTGTGCGGGAGCGTCGGTATTTTATGCCCGTGGTGGCGGGGATACTGTTGTGTTTGCAAGGGATCTTCACTTTTGTGTTGCCCACACGGATGTATGAAAAGCTGTTTTTTTTGGGCGGGATCGGCGGGGAATTTTATCTATCTGCGCTGGTGATCGTGGCGTTTCATTATGAGCTGCCGCAGCGTTTGTACTGGTTGGTGCTACGGTTTTTTGCGCTGCCTGTGGCCATGTACGCTTTTTTGGCGGCCACGTTTCAATGGCGGGGCATCTTGTACAATCCGCGTTTGGCTCCGTTTGGGACGGCGATGCACGGTCAAGAGGATGCGGGGGGCGATCTCAATCGATTGTACGCGGATTTTGGTTGGAGTGTGCCTTATATGGCGAAGGTGTTTTTGACGATCGCTTTGATCTGCGGGGGAGTGATGCTCCTGAATTATGTGGTGTCGGTGTTGCGGTTGATCTGGACGTTTGAGATGCCCGATGTGGCGGAAGAATCCGTTTCATCCTCAAAGGAATCGCCGTATCTTCCGAAGATGTGGGGCGCAGGTTGAGGCTCGGTATCACGACGGGCAGGGGCGCAAAAAGATAGAACATGTTTCAGTGTGGTTTTTTTCCGTGAAAGAATCTAAAGACTTGGGAAAGGTTTGAAAAGAAACAAGAAACTTTGCTTTTGTGTCTCCGAAGCTAAAGGAGAGCCAACGCGTACAATGGTTGTGCGCTTTGTGGGTTGCACCTTTCGGCGTGCCGTCTCTACTCCGGGGAGTTTTTCCGATGAAAACCGACAACACTTCGCGTCCAAATCCACCCAGTGTTTCTTCTCCAAGCGCAGGAGCTTCAGGCGCTGCAAGGATCGAACGCAACGCACCGACCGCTGCTCCACAAGCTGCCCCGCAAGTGACACCTGCCCGCGATCCTTTCGCAAACGCTGTACGCCCCACCACAAACGCACCTACAGAACCCGCTCGCCAAGGCATCCAACGCGATATCGCGCTTGGACAAAATGCGCAAAGCTCGACGGCTGCGACTGCTCAAAGCGCTCGTACACGCACCGCCAATATGCCCGAACCTTCGACAGGTGCGACGCCTCCTGACTTTGTCGGCGATACACGCCCAAGCTCCGCGCTGGCCCAAAGCATCCAAGGCGGCAACAACTTGCGCCGTGGTGCGGAAGGCCCTGCTGTGCGCGATCTGCAACAAGCACTCAATCAAGCCGGCGCACGACCATCCGTTGGCGTGGACGGCGACTTTGGCCCTCGCACCCAAGAGGCTGTGCGTAGCTTTCAACGCCAACACGGTTTGGATGCCGATGGTGTCGTGGGACCGCGCACCTTCGAAGCCTTGCAACGCGCCAACGGTGGACAACCTCCCGCACCCAATACACCTGCCCCGAACGTTCCCGCTCCAGCCCCCAATACTCCAGCGCCCGATGCAAGCGGCTTTGTGACAGGCAATGGTCGAGTGAGTTCTGGATGGGGCGACACGAGCGCCCAACGCACCCAACAGGCAGAAGCTTTGTTGCGAGCAAATGGTCAATGGCCCCCTCAAAATGGCCGCGCCTACGCGATCCAGATCGATCAAGACGCTCCTTCTGCAAGCGCTTCACAAACTGCACGAAACAATTTTGCACGAAGCTATTCAGGCGAAACATCGGTGTTTCGTGCAGAAAATGGCCGATTGGTCGAAGTGTCTGGCGATCCGATGCGTTCTGCTTCACACCCCGGGCAGTTCCGCAGTTCGGCAAGCCCCGATGTCAACGGCGACGGTCGCGGCGATGTCGCCCATATCCGACCCGGTGTGTATGATTATAACACTCGTACAGGTGGAAAAGGTGGAAACCGCTATAATCCTGTGGATGATGGGCAGTTCCGCAATAGCGCTCGCGACACCAACGGGGACGGCGTGATCGATGGCGGCGAAGCCGACCGACGCTACAGCGCGTCGGCGATCCAGATCCACATGGGGAACAGCAACAGCCCGTCAAGCATCGGCTGTCAAACCATGCCGCCTGCGGATTATTCGCGGTTTCAGCGTGCGTTGCGCGACGCGAATACAGGCGGTCAAGGCTCGTTTACGTATATCCTCGCACGTCGCCCCAACGACACACACGGCGCAAACCCGTATTGATCTGCGGACACGTCGATGGATGCGTAAGGATGGGGGAGTGGACGGTTGAGGTGGCCGATGTGGGTGCGCGAAAAGTTTTTGCGATGGTGTGGTGGGCGTTTTGCGGGGGGCGGCTTGGTGGTGTTGGTGTGCGTCTTGATGTCGCCGAGCCTATTTCAAGGTTATTTTTTGGATGATTATTCCCATCGGCGGTGCTTTTTGGGGCATTCGGATCTGGGGCCACCTTCGCAACGTCCTGTGATGGAGATGTTCGCATTCGTTCGGGATGAAGGGCATTTGCGGCCCGATGGTGGCTTTGTGCAGGTGTTCGATGCGTTGTTTCGCGGTACGGATCGACCGATGCGCGTAGGGGAAAAAGTGCGACTCAAGTTAATGGATGTCGAAGTGGTGTCGTTGTTGTCGGATGGTCGGCCTTCAGAAGCGCGTTTTCGGTTTCGCGTGCCTTTGGAAGATCCGCGTTTGGTGTTTTTGAGGGGTGGCAAAACAGCGTTGCTTCGGTGGAAACCGCCGTCTATCGGAGAGCATACGATCTTGCAGGGGGGGTCGTTGTTTCCTTGGTAGGGCTGGCGCGGTGATCCAAAAAAGAGAAGCTTTGAGCGACGGTGAGGCTCCGCCGTTTAGGAGTAGCGGAAGGCTTGTGTGGTTTGGTCGGCGCTGTAGGCTTCTTCGTAGCCGGTGGCTTTGCGAAAGACGCGGTCGTCGATGACGATGGGATATTTGATGTGTTCTTCGGCACCGAGGGGAAGTTTGGGAAAACCAAAGCGGCCCATTGCGAGGGAGAAGAGAGGTTCGGGAAGAGGGATGTTGGTGCGGCCTGTTGCGCGGATCAAGACGGAGAGCGGGAGAGGTTCGGGGCCTGCGACGTTGAAGACGCCGCGCAGTTGGCTGAGAAGCGCAAGCCCGATGGCAAAGACAGCATCTTGTTCGTGCATGAATTGGAAGAGGGGATCAAAGCCCAACACGGTGGGGACACGGGGGCCATGAAGATAGTTCGAGAGAGTTCCGCGCATGGAGGGGCCGAGGGTGTAGCATAGGCGCAAGACGGCGGTGTTGATCTCAGGATAGCGCCAGATGGCGGATGCTGCGTAAAGATCCGCCGAGACAAGGTCTGAGAGTGCGGGAAACGTGGCGATCGCAGCGGGTGGTTCGTCTTCGTTTTGGTACAACGGTGTGTCGGGTGCGGCCCCGTAGCAGGTGTGGCGTCCAACAAAAAGGACTTGTTTTACGCCGTAGTGATGGCAGTAATCGAAGACGGCCTTGGTTCCCCAAAGGTTGATCCGAAACCGTTCATCGGCAGCGGTCGTAAAGTGCGTGACGGTCGCCATGTGGATGACTGCATCAGGGCGACGTGTGCGGAAAACGTCTTCAGCGGGTCGTTTGCGGATGTCCACGTTGTACATCTCGACACCACGGGGTGGATCAGGCCAAGGTCGGCGATCTACGCCGATCACTTGGTGGCCTTGGTGGTGCATAAATTCCGCGACTTTTCGGCCCAGTTGGCCGGACATTCCGGTGATGAGGATCTTCATGTGCGTCCCTCTTCGTCGGCTTCGATCTTTCGGCCCATGCGGATCGCGACGGTGGTATCGCGAGTTTTGCGGCCTCGTTCGATCAGGTCTGCGATCTTGCTTTTGACTTGTTCAACGTATCCTTCGATGATGTCGTCCTCTTCGGAGCCTGTTCCTTCAAAGATCATCGGCTTGTCGTAAACGATATGGCAATGAACGGCAGGGCGTGGAAGCGGCAGAATGTACGGGGTGATCGGCACATACGGAACCCCGAGCAGATGCCCAAGGGCCTTGAAGTTTCGGATCGTTGGGATTGCGTCACCTCCGCCGATAAACGCGAAGGGAACGATGGGAGAGCGGGTTTGGAGCGCGAGGCGCACAAAGCCCGTTCCAAAACGAACCAGAGAGAATTGTTCTTTGTAGAGTTTGGCGGTTCCTCGTGCGCCTTCGGGGAAGACCATCAGGACGCGATCCGCTTCGAGAAGTTGCAAAGCATGTTCGGGAAGGCCGGTCAATTGGCCGACACGATTGAGCCAGACCGAGGTAAAGGGGATGCTGTTGAGGAATTTGTCGGCCATTCCGTGAACAAGGCGCGGTTGCTCGCGCTCAAGAAGCATGGAATTGACGACCATCCCGCCATCAAGGGCGATCCCGCCCGAGTGGTTGCCCACCACCATGCAACGCCCTCGGTCGGGGACGTGTTCGATACCCTCGACCGTGACGGTCAGATAATGTCGGTAAAAAAAGGTCAACATGCTGTAGAAATATTTGAGATGCTGTTTCGAGACTCCAAAAGAATCGTAACCATAGCGATTAAAAGGAATATCCAGACGTTCGACACGCTCTGCCACGTCATCGTAAATCAAAAATGACACCGCCCTCTCCTCTGCGTTTCGCGTACACATTCGTCATCTGCCGTTTGCAGCCCGCTCTAACATGCAAACATCGGTCAACTCGGGCGCAAAGGTACACAACCTTTGGTGTGCTGTCAACGCGAACCTCACCGCCGCGAACTGTCGATAGGAGTTACGCAGTTCGATACGAAAAAGGCCAATGTTCGGGCGCGGGCGGTTCGCGAACCGCCCCTACAACATACTGATATCTCAGGGTTTCCCTTCCCAACTGCGTAAGTCCTATGTCGATTGGAATACCGCGAACGCGGCTTTTTTTTGGCTACCGCGTCACTCCTATCTTCTTTCGATAGGATCGGCTATAGCGATTCGACTCAAACCGCACCGAACAATGTTGAAGAGAAGGAGTTAATACGAGTTGACAGAGGCGATGACATTTGCTATGGAATGCAGCGTGAAGCTCATCGGACGCAAAGAGATGGAACTGTTGTCCACGAAAAAACTTGTGAGAGACTGGGGATACATCCAAATACG
>CAUJFU010000460.1 GCA_963169055.1 Myxococcota bacterium | reverse complement strand
TCCGCAGACTAATGTAATTTGTTGGACCAAGTGGTTCGCGAACCGCCCCTACATGATGCGATCACACATCTCGCGGATATCGTATTACGCAGTTGACAAAAAAACCGTGTTCGCGCCCCTCCAAGCGAGAGCGTCGTTGGTCTGGAAAGCAGTGATCTTTTCGCCAACATGGGGGTCAAGGGGCGACAGTCCCTTGCGGGGTGTGGGGTGGAACCCCACCAACACAAAAAGTCATAGGGTTACGAGAGGCGGAGTTGGCGATAGATGAGGGCGATGACGAGGTAGCAGACGACGAGGCTGGTGCCACCGGAGGAGATCCAAGGGAGGGTGACGCCTGTCATGGGAGTGAGACGGAGGACGGAACCGATATGGATAAAGTGTTGTGCGAAGAGGTAGATGCCGCCGAATAAGAGGACGAGGAGGCGAGTAGTTTGGAGGCGTTTGAGGGCAAGGAGGGCGTCGTCGTCGTCGGGGAGGATGGGGAGCCAATGGAGGCGTGCGGTAGCGAGGGTGGCGAGGGGGAAGAAGCCCATCGCGCCGATGACAAAGAGTCCCCATGCGGGGGAAAGGACACGAACGACAGCGGTAAAGACAAAGTCGCTGTGGAGGTTATTGAACCATTGGAAAGTGCCTTTGTAGGCGGCCAAGGCCCAGATATTGTGGAGGATCTGTTCGCCGACCAAGAAGCGCCAAGGCTGACGCCAGAGAGAAAGGCGTTCTTGGACTTTGCGGATCTCGCTTTGTTGTGCGGCGAGATCGGGAGCGAGCCAAGCGATGAGTTCGGGCAAGAGAACGAACAGACCGATGCCTGCGAAGACAACGCCGATGCGCAAGAAGTTTCCGATTGTGGTGAGTCGGTCGGGCCCGGGGGCAAGGAAGGAGAAGAGCAAAAACAGCGAAAAGCAAAGGGTGAGGATCAGGCCGGGGCCAAGGTCGCCTTGGAGGGTGTAGAGCAGGGCGATGGAGCCAAGCAACAAGAGATAGAGGGCGGCGACGCGCAAGGCTCCGCCAAGGCGTTCGGTGCGCTGTTGGGCGAGACTGGTTTCGGGGGGGGCGGAGTTTCGGTCGGGAGCGTTGCGTCTTCGTGCGCGGATCAGACGAAGGGCGAAGATATCGGGTCCAAGCGAATAAGCAAAGAAGACGATGGCTGTAAGGATGGCGGCATCGGAGAGTTTGATCGTGCCGATGACGGGGACTTTGAGAAAAAAGCGGTTATGGACAAGGGGTGGGGCGATCAGGCCAAGCAACGGAACCAAGGCAAGCAGCGCAAGGGTTGCAAAAAAGGCGTATAAGGCTTGGCGTTGTGGGGAGTGGGGTTCGCTTTGTTGCCATGCTTGTTGGAGGATACGGCCATAAGCGTAGAGGACAAAGACAGGCAGCCAGAGCCAAGCCCGAAGGAAGGCGAAGCACACCACCAAGGACACCAGCGAGACGGCGATCCATCCCCACGGATAGACGGAAGGTTTGGAGAAGTCGGGAACAAGTGGGGCGGGCGGCGAGGTGGTATTACGGCGAAAGCGCAAAGAGCGGGGCGAAGCGAGCAGCGCAAGCAAAAACAGCAAAAGGCCCACAAGCGACCACAAGACTTGGCGATAAAGGAAGTCGTTGTGGTTGAGTCCAAGCGAAGCAAGGGAGAGCGAAGCAAGGACGTAAAGACCGAGGCCGTTGAGAAAAAGAGCCAGCGGCAAGAGCAGCAAGATCGGGAGTGAGAGCAAGCGCAGTCGGATGGATTGAAAGAGAGAAGGGCGCGGGCGTTCGCGCAGCCATGCGCGACGGCGGGGATCGTTGGAGGGTAGGGTACGAAGCAAGGCATCGGAAGGGACAGGAGACCAGCGCAGGTGGCCGTTTTGGAGGAGCCAAAACAGCAAAAAGATCATGCTCAAGCCAAAGATCACCCAGAGTAGGGCGATGCGTTGGGCGAGAGGTTGATAGGAGGGTTGGAAGAGGCGGAGATAGAGGCCGCGTGCTCGATAAAGGTCGGGGCCAAGGGGGAGGGTGGTGGCTTGGTGGATGGATGGAGAGAGTGGAGCGCTTTGGGCGTTGGTGTGGGCGGTGGATGGGGGGGGAGGTAGAGGGAGGGGATCTCCTTGGGCGTCGGTGCGGTAGAGGGTGGTTTCTTCGAGAGGGGTGACGGTATAGCGTTTGGGGTTGGGGTCGATGCGGAGGATGGGGCGTTGTGGGGAACCTTGGACGGCGGAGGTGGGGCGCGGGATCAGAGAAGTGTGCAGCAACCAACGATCTGCGCGGGGATCATCGCCTTCACCACCCGAGACCAAAAGCGGGCGTTGGGAGTTCAAGAGCTTTCGTGCGGGGAGAGTTTCGGATGGAAAGTGCGCAAAGAAGGGGATCAGAGAACGGCTGGTGGGTTGGGAGTCGGCGAGCAAACGCACGCTGTGTTCGCGCAAGATCACGCGGTAGCGGATCTGTCCAAGCGAAAGATGATCACCGTCGTGCAAGATGCCCGCACCAAGGCGCAAAGGCGTTCCATTGCGCGGGACGACTTGGATCGGTTCGTCGCTTTGGCCGAGGTGTTGGAGAAAAAGGCGTTTGTGTTGAAAGAACAGGCGGGCCAGTTTGCCGATCTCAAGGCCGCCCGGGAGGGCGTCGTGCGCGAGTTCAAAAGCACAAGCTGTTTGGGCGTGTTGGAGCGTGTAGCGTGGGGAGGTGAGGAGCTGTGGGCGGCGTTTGAGAGCGAGTGTACGGGGCGGTGTTCCCCAAGTGATTGGGGCTTGGAGCGGAAGCCAGATTTGTTGAGTGCGGGAAAACAGCAGCCATTGGGCTTGTCGATATTCGAGCCATTGAAAGCCCGTAGCGAGGGGGAGTTCGTAGCGTTGGTGAGGCATGAGCCAGCGTTGGAGAGAGTGGCCTTGGTGGTGTGTGGAGAGGCGAGGTTGTTGGTGCAGGATGCGCAAAGGGGCGCGGTGCTCGTGGAAAAGAAAGGAAGAGAAGCGGCCTTTGGCGAAGGTGTGGATATCTTTGAGTTGAAGGGTTTGAAGGAGAAGAGAAGGGCTACAGCGATCTTGTCGTTGTCGTTCGAGTGCGCGGAGGGGATCGCTAGGCCAAGGCAAGAGCAGAGTGTCGCCATCGCGGATCTGGCGGCGGTTGATGTCAGAGGGAGGGGCGAGAGCGGAGGCGCGGCGCAACGTGATACGGCGATCAGGAGATCGATTGATGATCTGCGCCCACCAGCGGCCTTTTGTGCCACGTCGTTCGAGGAGCAAGTGTTCGATCGAGGCTTTGCGGTCGTGGAGGACGATATCATTGCGTTGACGATCGCGCCCGATGGAGACGAGAAAACGTTGAGAGGATTGTTTTCGCCAAGGGGCTTCATAGCCGACAAGCGCGATCTGTGGGGGTTCAGAAAAGCTGCTAAAGCCGATCCATACGCCCCAAAACAGGATGGCTAGGCCGCTGAGGCCACAAAGCCATGTGGCCGCCCACCGATCCACAGGGCGCAGCGCCTCGGTGGAAGGTGCGTTCTGTGTGTCAGCAGAAGGATGGGAAGGAGGGGGGGGAGTTGGAGAAGTTTGCAAGATCGGCTCCAAAGGGCTGATACGATATCCGAGTGATGTACACAGCAAAGGAGAGTATGTAAACGCCTGATTATCGGGCAGCCACAGGGGGCTGCCCCTACCTCTTTACGCACACAATGGGCGGATTTCGTATGATTTGGGGGGGGTGGTTTTGTGTTTGGGGGCGTTGCACCCGTGGCGGAGCTTCGGTGGGTTTGCGCAAGGGAGGATCGGTGGGTTTGTGCAAGGAATTATTTGGGTAGGGTGATCTCGAAGACGAGGGGGAGGTGATCGGAGAGTAAATTTTGGACGACTTCGTAGCGTTCGAGTTTGAGGCTTTTTTGGAGGAAGACGTGGTCGATCCAGCGGTCGGTCTGTTTGGCTCCAAAACGGATGTAAGTGTTGTATTTGTCGCGATTTTTGTTGTATTCTTCGACGGAGAGGATGCTGCGGAATTCGGAGAACATCTTGGTGAGGGGGTTGGTGTCGGGGGGGTTGTAATACTTGGCTTCGACAACGCCGAGGCGTTTGGGATCATCTTTGGGGGGAAAAAGATTGAAGTCACCAGCGGCGATCCAAGGGGAGCCTTGTTTGTCGGCTTCGCGGATCAGTTCGGCCATGCGGGCGACTTGTTTGTCGAGCGTACCATCGCCAAAGCTGAAGGCGTCGAAGTGAGTATTGAGGAGGACAAAGGGTTGTTTTTGTCCTTCGATCGGGATCTCGGCGCGGAGGATGGCGCGTTTGAGTCCAAAGGCGCGGTGGATGAAGCTTTCTTTCATTTGAGCGAGGGCAAAGCGGGTGGGATCTTGGAGCTTGAAGCGAGAGAAGATGGTGAGGTGCATATCGACGCGGCCCATGTGTTGATGGCCGGGCGTGGGGACGTAGACGGAGCGGAAGTAAGGAGCGGTTGCGTAGCAAGAGAAGCGTTTGGGGTTCCAGAGTTTTTGAAGCTGATCGATATAGGCCGAACGTTGGGAGTTGCGGTCGATCTCTTGCCAGAGGACGATATCAGGTTGGAGCTTTTCGACGAGTTCGCCGATACCTTTGACGGTTTCTTCCACCACGCTTTTTTCGGCCATCACTTCCTTGCCGCCGTCATAAAAGAAGTGGTATTTGCGACTGCCGCCGTACTGGATATTCCACGACAAGATCTTGATCTTTTGCCCGGGCTTGAGGGAGGCAGGGGCCACACCGTTGCAAGCCGATTCTGCGGGCATCTTTTCCGCTGGAAAGTAGTTGAGGGCGCGTACCAAGA
>CAUJFU010000459.1 GCA_963169055.1 Myxococcota bacterium | reverse complement strand
GGGGAATTCGCCACACAAGCGACTGGGCGGAGTCACGCGACCCACGGGCAGTTCCAAGGTGAGCGCTTCGTAGAGAACAACTGCAAGCGAATAAACATCCGCAGCGGCGGTGACACGGGCCGCTCCGCGCATCTGTTCGGGGGCCATATAAAAGAGGGTTCCCGTCATGCCCGTGTGGTGGGTGGTATGCGTGTCGACGATCTTTGCGATCCCAAAATCCATCACCTTGATCTGCTGCCCCGACAAGATCATCAAGTTGGCTGGCTTGAGATCGCGATGGATCACCCCCTGTTGATGGGCATGTTCGAGTGCATCGCCGATGCCACGAAACACCTCTGCAAGTTGGGGGAGCGGTAGCGCGGGCTTTTGATTGTTTTGGCGCGCCTCGTTCAGGATTTGCTCGAAGGTTTGGCCTTCTAACCACTCCATCGTAAAAAAGGCCCCCACACTCGGAAGATGGAACAGATCGTAGCTGCGCACGATGCCTTTGTGATGCAGCCGCTCGTTGATGCGGATCTCTTGGAGCATCCGTTGCCGCACCGACGCATCTTCGGCGAATACAGGCGGCAACAGTTTCAGCGCATAATAGGCTTCTTTGTGTTGATCATAGCACCGATACACCCGCCCCATCCCCCCTGCTCCTGCGAAACGCTCGACCCGAAAACGCTCCAACAGCACCCGCCCAACCAGCGAATCTTCCGTCGTTTTCGAGGCAGAAGAAACAGGTGCGGGAGTCGCCCAAGGTGCCGGTGCAGGCGTGGGCGAAAAAGCAGCAGGAGAGGCCCCGCCTGTTGCCCAGAGATCGGCCCCATGCGGTCGAGAAGGAGCCGATGCAACAGACTTAGAGGGCGAGGCGACAGGTGCAGACACAGCGGAAGGAGCCGACGATGCCAAAGGAAGCATTGCTTGGAGAAACCACTTTCTTTCGCGGTCATATTCGGCATCGCTGAGATCGCCCGAAGCATGGGATGTTTTGAGCGCTTGGAGAGCTTCTTTGGGCGTGCAGCGTTTGTGGGTGCAGGCATCTCGCAGATGCGCCAAAACATCGGCTTTTTGCTGCACATAATCGCCTTCCGTGATCAGGGCTTCTTCCAAAACTTCGCGGAGTTGATGAAGAGTTTGTTGGAATGTTTGCTGATCCATGCAGATGATCCCTTTGCGTTGCGCTGATCGTTTCGATGTTTTCGCAGCGGTGGGATGGAGGTTCCATTGCCCCCACAGGATACAACGAAAAGTAGGCGGAAAACGCCACGCAGTGTAGCGCGACAAACCAACCATGTCCACAAGACCAAAGCGACCTTCAACATCTGTATTCTTTTACATACATGCTGCGGCATCGTGGCTCACGACAAAGCTTTTTGCGTACACGCCGCTACATCGTGACTCGCCACAAAGCTTTTTGCGTACACACCGCTACATCGTGGCTCGCCACAAAGTCTTGTGCAACGTGCGGCTGTTCGCAAAAAACCCCGTGTTCGCGCTGTTTCAAGCGGCACGGACGTTGGTTTGAAAAACGCCTGTTCGCTCCGCCTACACGGGGTCAAGGGGCGATAGTCCCTTGCGGGGAGTGGGGCAGCGCCCCACCAAACAACCTATCAAACAACCCACCAAACAACCTACCAAACGCTCGCCAGCCAGACCTATGTATGCGATTAAATACACTTCGGTGCCGTTTGCGGACAAAACCCCCGTGTTCGCAAGCGTCCAAGCGGCGCAGTTGTTGGTGTGAAAAGCATCAGATCTCTCCGCCGATACGGGGTCAAGGGGCGATAGTCCCTTGCGGGGTTTGGGGCAGCGCCCCATCAAACAACCCATCAAACAACCCATCAAACAACCCATCAAGCAACCCATCAAACAACCCATCAAACTTATTTATGGGTAGCCACACGCACAAAGGTTTGATAGGATTGATCAAAAAGAACGCGGCATAGCCCTTGCTGAAAGATCGCTTTCTCCGTTTTTTGAAACGCCACGTCCAGATCGGCGAGGTTGACCGAGCCGAAGAAAAAACGATGGACGCCGGATGGCAGAAAAGAGAGGCATGTGATGGAAAACAATCGTCGTAAGCCCCAAAGCCCTTGGATGACGCGCAGCCGTCGTTTGTGGATGATGGTGCAATTGTCTGTGGTTTCGATCTTTTTGTACCAATGTGCAGCGAGTCCCTCCCCTTCAGGAATGTCGCCAACAGCGGCAGGATCGCCAGGAGCAGGAGGATGGAGCAATGGGCCGAGCAGCAGCACACAGACGGCTCCGCCCGTGAAGTCGGACCAGATCAAGCCGCCGCAAAGCGAAGGCGCTGCTGTGGTCGAAGAAGCGGACATCTACCGCATCGTTGGGGACAAGATGTTTGTGTTGCACCGACACAAGGGGCTTTTGATCCTTGATATCAAGAACGCCGAATCACCGCACAAGATCGCCTTCTTGCCATTGGATGGGGTTCCAGCGGAGATGTTTGTGGACAAAGAGACGGCCTATCTCTTGATGCAAGAGACGGTGCATCGGGACGTGACTGGGTTGGAGTTGCGGGACATCACGATGAAAAGTGCGCTGATTGCGGTGGATATCCGCGATCTGCGGCAGCCCAAGATATTGCAACGGGTGGGGCTTTCGGGGCGTGTGATGGTGGGTTCTTCGCGCCGTTTTGGGACACGGTTGTATGTGGTGGTGCGGGATCCCAACGCGGCTCCGACTTGGCAAACCGATGAGAACGAAAGCACCCATGCTGGAACATCGGCCTTGTCGGTGACATCGGTCGATGTAAGCGATCCGCAGCGCTTTCGCATCACGCAGCAGTTTGCTCTCAAAGGCCACAGCAGTGCGCCGATGTTGCTTGGAAAACACTCTGCCTTTGAGATGGCCCTGATGACAAGCGGCACTTCGCCTGACAGCCCAGCCTTGCGCTCACAGTTGGCGGCCAAGCGCTTTGCGTTGGGAGAGATGCGGCCCTCGCGCTTTTTGCAATTTGTGGTGACGGGAACAGAAGGACATCTGCTTGTAAGCGAGACGTGGCTGGTGGATGCGACGATGTGGACAACCGTCACAGACCGCGTGTATTCGAGTTCACGGGGGAGCGGATGCTTTGGTATGGGCGGAAGCCAAACCTTGACACAAGAGGTCCAGCGCGTTCAATCCTTCAAAGTGCAGCTCAATTTTACGGTGGTGAATGTTTTGGATCTGCGCGATGCGAGCGGAGAGATCAAACTGGCGGCGCGATTCCGCTTGCATGGCCTACTTCCCGATCAAACCAAGCAGCATGCGATCAAGACCGCAGAGGGGCGCTTTGCGTATATCGGGGTGACGATGCGCAATCAGCTTGAGATCGATGGTTCCAATGTGACGAGCCGCCTCGCAAACGTCGTGGCTTCGGTGGATATCAGCGATATCACCAAACCCACGATGCTCGATGATATCTTCTTTGGCAAAGAGCGTGAAGCGGTGCGCGCCACGTACTTTGACACCCAACGCCAAGTCCTTTACGCGATCACCTCCACCGCCGACCCCGAATCGCTGAAAGGCGGCCAAGTCGACTTTACGGTGCTTCGTGAACGCCGTGAACGCTTGCGTCTCTTCGATCCGCTCTACACCATCCAGATCGCCAAGCCCGAATCGTTGGGGATCTTGGGGGATCTGGACGACCTCAACGGCGATATGAATCTTTTTCGCCCGATACAAGGGGGGGATTACTTGATCGCGGTGGGGCGTGATACATCGGCCAATTGCACAGGCTTTGAAGCCTCAACAGGCCGCTATTCGAGGACTTCTGTCAGTCTTGTAGATGTACGCGATCTGAAAAAGCCTCGGCTGGTACAGCGCCGATGTATCGGAGTCCAACTAGGCGCAGCCATCGTCTCTTCCGAAGTCAACTGGGATCTGGATCAAGCGCACAAACAGATCGGCTTGTATACCGAGGGCGACACGCACTTGATCTCGGTGCCTGTTCAATTTGAACGCTCCGAAAACGGCCAAAGGAAGGCATATACCGCAGTGGGATTGATGCGCTGGGATCTGCGCCGAGACGATCCGAGCAAGGCAGCGGCAGCGCAAGATGTGCTCCAAGAACTCGGAACCTTCTTGCATCCGCGAGGTCGCGTCGAGCGAACCTTCTTTATGATGCTCGATTATGCGCAACAACCGCGTTTGAGCCTGTTGAATTTTTCGCAAGATATCCTGTCTGTCACCGATCTCGAAAACCTCGAAAAGCCCCGTCTCAGCGCAACCTTTGAGATGGCTCCGCTGATCACACATGCTTTCCCCTTCAAAGATCGCATCCTCCTGCGCAAGCAAACCCTCGAAAGCCTTGGGGCCTCCAAACCAACCTATCGCTGGGAGCATCGCAAGATCACCGCAGGCGTGCATCTCGAAGATGGCGCGCTGATCGAATCATGGCAGGCTGATGCGTATGAAAAGCCGATGGCATGGGGCGGATCGTTGTTGGTGGATCGGGGGGACACCATCGAGCTGCGCTCTTTTGAGGACAACAAATCGGTCTCTGTGTCGATCAAAACTCCGCAAGGTTGGGGAGGACTCGATGCACAGGCCCAAAGTGCAGGCCGAAAAGACGGGCGTCTGGCTTTGCTGACAGAGCAGGGGATCTTGGCTGTCGGCCACACGGTGAGCTTGGTCGAAGGCCAACAGATCAAAAAGCACCGCGTATTTTTCCTTTCGCTGCTTGAAAAGACCAAGGAACGGGCTTTTGTGGAGATTGAGATCGAAAGCAAAGCCAATGAAAAGCTTTCGCTGGTGGCGCTTGGAGACGGGGATGTCGCGGTGCGGTTGGAGGTTTCGGACGGTAGGATGCCGCAACACCGTGTCGGCTTTTTGCGATGGAGCGAGGGCAAGTGGTTGATCACTCCGTTTTCAAAGTCTTCTTTGCCGGGGCTTTTGTTGCATCGTTTTGCGGAGGGTCGGGTGTTGTTGTCGATGAGCGGTGAAAAAGGATTGGGTCAAGTGTTGCTTGGGCGCATCACCGAAGAAGGCGTGTTGATCGAGCAATCGCTGAATGCACCTGCGCCATCGACCTTTACGGATATCGCAGCGCGTGGAGAAGACCTTTTGTTGGCGACTTCGGACGGATACGTCATGCGTTATCGGCACGATGCAGGCTTTTTGCAGTTCGTTCGACAATGGAAGATCAAATCCTCGTACTCTTGGCGGCTGCTCCAATGGACGGGTGACTTGCTGCTGCTGGACTCTTCGGTGCTTGGCGAGATCCAACAGCGCATCCTCGCCCTCTCGCTCCAAGACAACGCAACGTCCCCCCAAGCGGCACATTACGCAGCTATCCGCTGGCTCGACGCCGTAACCACCGATGCTCCGCGATCTACGCATGTTCTCTCCCCCCTGCGCACGCATTGGATCGATGGAAAACACCTCTTCTTTGCCGCCGAAGAGATCGGGATCGTCGCCTTTGAACTGCCCTCGACGCCTTGATCTTTTTCTTTTGTCTACCGTGCCGCTCCGATCCCGATTTTCAGCCTGCCAACTCTTCCTTCGCTCCATGCCTTGAACGGCGACCTTCTCCCGATGCCTGCGCCAGAGTGTTGTTTTGTGAAGAGTTCTACTTTTTCCGTTTGACCTCGCGATGTTTCATTCGTATACAAAGGGGTTTCCAGCGAAGCATGGAAAGAGCGTATCGAGGACTCCCGTTCTCCCCAAAGACAGGAAGGAAGGTGTAAGCGATGTCTGGACATAGTAAGTGGGCGAATATCAAGCGCCGCAAAGGCGCACAAGATGCAAAACGCGGTCAAGTCTTCACAAAGATGATCAAAGAGATCACGGTCTCGGCGCGGATGGGTGGGGGCGACCCCGAAGCCAATCCCCGTTTGCGGGCTGCGATCCAAGCCGCACGAGCGGAAAATATGCCCAAAGACAACATCGATCGGGCCATCAAAAAAGCGACGGGCGCGGATGCTGCGGATTATATCGAGCAAACCTTTGAAGGCTACGGACCGGGCGGAGTAGCCGTGTTTGTCGAGATCGCCACAGACAACAACAACCGTACCGTGAGCAACATCCGCTCCTACTTCACCCGCAGCGGTGGATCGTTGGGCAAAGATGGATGCTTGCAATTCATCTTTGAGCGCAAAGGCGTGTTCAGTTTCCCCAAAGGCAAGTTCGACGAAGAAGAGCTGATGTTGGAGTTGATCGATGCCGGAGCCGAAGATATCGAGACTGAAGAAGGGATGTTCAACGTCACCTGTGAAGTGGAGAACTTTGGCCGTCTTCAAAAGAAACTGTACGGGATGGGGATCGAACCCGAAAGCTCGGGGCTTGAGCGCCTTCCCGTGAACACACAAAAAGTCACGGATCTAGGGATCCTCAAATCCTTGATGAAGCTTGTGGACAACCTCGAAGAAGACGAGGATGTGCAAAAGGTCTATCACAACCTCGAAGCTGACGAGGCATTGATCGCCCAACTTGGCTAAGACGAGATCCGCCAATTTGGGGCTGGGGGGGGGCAGCCCAACAACAGGGCGTCTTCGGGGCAGTTCCCCATCGCTGACCAAGAATCAGGGGGGAACAGGCGCTCTTACCGGCGTTGCGCTCGCACATCTCTCAGATATCGTAGGGCTTGTTTCCAAAAAAAGCCGTGTTCTCGCCACTTCAAGCGACAGAGTCGTTGTCTTGAAAAACGATGCTCGATTCGCCAACGCGGGGTCAAGGGGCGACAGTCCCTTGTGGGGCGTGGGGCAATGCCCCATACGCGCCTTGTTAAGGCGAAAACACCGGAGAGTCGAGGATGATCGCTCTTTCTTTTGTCGGCCCCCCATGTGCGTTCGCGGCTCGATGTCCCGATACACGGGCGGTTCGCGAACACTTGGTCCAACTAAATCGATTCGATTCGATTCGC
This sequence comes from Myxococcota bacterium, assembly GCA_963169055.1. Classification (GTDB taxonomy): domain Bacteria; phylum Myxococcota_C; class UBA6777; order UBA6777; family UBA6777; genus JAKLKB01. The sequence goes on along the minus strand of CAUJFU010000459.1, from coordinate 117 downwards.
TTCGCTGGCGACATGACTATTTTTTTCCTGCGTAGCGAGGCTTCCTCTCCAAACTTTTCACTTTTATGTCAAGGTTGTATTTGGAGAGAGGGATGTCTGGTGCTTTGTTTTTTGTCC
>CAUJFU010000458.1 GCA_963169055.1 Myxococcota bacterium | reverse complement strand
CGCTTAAGTAAAGATTACGAATACAAGGCCGAAACCAGCGAAACGATGTTCCAGTGCGCGATGATTCACTTGATGGTTCGGAGGCTTTCGCGGGTTCGAAGTGAAACGCATCAACAGCAAGCCTATTTTTAGACACCCTCTCACTTGCAAGAAAGAGCATCGTAATTTTTCTGAACACATCTCTTTTGGCCGCCCAATTTCGAGCCGCAACAATACCAAGAAGAGGGGCACTCCAAAGCGGAGTCGCACGGCTGTAATCCACCGCAGTTGTCGAATTTTGTGAAGTCTAAACACACGCCGTCACAGCAGAATTCTCCGAATGCGCATGATTGAGCGCAGACTTTCACCTCTGGGGCTGGCTCGGGTAGGTTCTCTGGCCCCGAAGTCTCCTCTGCCCCGTCGGATGGAGAGATATTTTCGGGTTGCGCGGGTTCTTCGGAGGATGCGGGTTCGTTGAATGGTTCGGGAGTTCCTTCGGTTTGGGGCTCGCTAGAAGAGCCACATTGGGCAGAAGGGCGGCAATAACGCACCGCAGGATCGGCGTTGGGGGGAGGATTTGGAACACAACAGACCTCTCCCCCCGAACATTGGGCATTCTCCACGCAAGCCCCGCAGCGACCGCCTCGACAAGGCTTTCCACCACACTCTTCGGATCTTTCAACCTCTTTGGAGCAACGAAACCCGATCAAACCCTCGTAGTCCTTGATACAATTTTGCTGCAGCAAAAGAATCGAGACCATCACAAGAAACAAAGGAAAAAAGCGAAGATAAGTTTTCATGATACGCCGATCTTGATAAAGAAAAGGTGTCATTCCAAAGCCTCGCCTCGGTCAATCGCCGATCTGGAGCAAGGTCTGTCCTTGTAAAGCAGGTGTTTTTGCGAACAGGTGCGGTGGTGCAAGGGCAGGTGTGTTTGCGATACTTTGTCCTGCGGCAGGTTTACGCGGAAGAAACATCCAGACCAAGCCACCGATCACAGCGGCTCCACCGATGCCCACCGCGATCCAACCGATGAAGCGGAGAGGTTGGGTGGTGTCCAAGATATCGTTGGCGCGCCGCAACCCTTCGACAGCAGCGTAGTAATTGGCATCGGTCAAGTTTCCTTCGCGTGCATCTTTGGCGTATCCTTCGAGTCTTTCGTAATTGACTTTTTCAATTGCAGCGATACGGATCGCCAAAGACGTCGCACCAATCGCCACAAACGCAGCCCCCGCGCCCGTCAACAACCAAGCTCCCGTAGGGATCGGAACGCCCACAGGAGCGGTGTAAATTAGCTGATCTTTTCGTGGCTCCAAAGTCATCTGGATCGTGCGCGAAGCTTGGCCTGCGTACGTCGCACGAAAAGTGTACACCCCGGGCCGCAACGCTCCCGCCCATCGTTCGGCGATCTGGAGCTTGTTTTCGTACTGATAACCACGAATCTCGACTTCCACAGGCTCTTTTCGAGGGTTAAGCAGCGTGACGTTGTTGTAGCCGGTTTCCTGCTGGACTTGGTAGAGCAAGCCTTGGATGCTTTTGCAGCGGTAGACTTTGATACAGAGTTTTTCTGAAAGAATTTGTCGTAGATAATTTCCAGAAAGCTCAAACAAATAAGCACGCTCTTCGATCTTGGTGGAGCGACTGGCGGCTTGTTCATAAGACTTGGCGGCATTTTCGAGTAAGAGTGCCTTTTGCTTTCGATCGATGGGGCTGGACTGTGGCGTCAGTTTGATCTGCTCCGCCACACGAACATAGCAATCGGCAGCGAGGCGAGGCGCTTGTTTGAGCAGAGCATGGCAGGCTTTGGCATCCATCGACTGGGCCGAAACATCCGCCCCAAAGCCAATGATGCCTCCCACAAAAGCCAAAACCGCCCAGACAACATGAGAAAGCCGATGCGAACAAAGATGATGCCAAGACAAGGAGGGCCGATATCTGGGTTCATTGTGTGGCATCAAGCAACGGCGGATGGGCATGGTGGACGACCCTTTCTGAAAAGAGAAAGATAGACCTCAAGGACAAGTATCGGTGCAGAATAGATAGATCCCTTTTCGACAACAACGCAGTCCTTGTGGGCAATCTGGATCGGCTTTACAAGAGCAACGGAATTCCTCTTTGCCTTGGGTTTCGATATTGATGCAGGCTTCGTTGATTTTTCCGCAACAATAGAAGTTCCCGGGAATCGAGCAATCAAGGCTAGTGGTGGGCTTTGAGCAAGAGCCTGCGCAGTCTTTGGAGTCCTTGACATCGGCGCTACAGAATTTATTGCCAAGAGAGCTTGGACAACAAAAGGTATTTTGTGGGCAATCAGTATCTTGCTCGCACGAACAACGCTTGATCTGTTTGCCGAAAAAGAAGTTAAAAGCACGAAATTCATTGCACGAGCCTTTGCCTGTAGGCGTGCAACAATAAGGGTTGGCGGTGCAATCTTGGCGAGTTTTATCGGCAAGCGAACAAAAGTTGCGGGCGTTGGAGCATTTGCCTTGTTCGTCAGGGATGGCGCAAAAGTAGCGGGAGTTGGCGAGTTTTTGTGGGTCGGTGGGACAGCACACCATGCCATTTGGGCAATCGCTTGACAACACACAAGAACAGCGTTTGCGTGGTTTTCCTTCGATGCTGAATTCTTGGCAGCTTCCGTTGGTTTGGTGGATCGAGCAGCAATAATTGTTTGCGGGATCGTGGCAATCGAGCTTGGTATCGGGATCGTCGCCTGTTTTGATTTCAGGGGCTTTGCAAGTTGCGGTCGGAGCGGGACATTGGTTGTCTGCGGTGGGCAGGGTGCAAGTGAGAAAGCCTTTGTCGGGAGACTTTGGGTTGAGTTCACAGCACTTCATCGGCTTTGGGCAATCAAGATCACTCTTGCAAAGGCACCGTCCTTCGGGGGGGGAGAGATCATAGCGAACAGCATAACAGCCGCGAGTGGGAAAGTCGGCAGATTGAAAGACGCAGCAGTAGTTGTTTTTGTGGAGGAAGCAATTTTGGCTTTCAGAGGCTTTGGGGGCCGCACAGATCTGAGCCAAGCCAAAGGGGGTTTGGGGTTCATTGGGTCGGCTACATTGTCGATTGAGACACTTGAGTCCGCCGCCACAGTCCTTGTCGATCTCGCACAAAAGCCCGATATGAGAGGGAGTATCGCAAGCGAGAACCAAACCGCCGAGCAGCGCAACGCTCAGCATCAACAAGATCGCGGATGTTCGGGAGAGACGAAAGCGAGAAGAAATCGGGAACACAACACCACAAGCCATCTTCGCATCCTTTGAATCAAATCAACGCATCATACACCACAAAAAAAGCCTTCCAACCGCGAGCAGAGAAACCAACGTCGCATGAGGTAGCGTTGCGGCAACAGAGATTTCGCAGTATAGAGAGAGTTTGCAAAGAAAAGCAAGTATGTACCGGCTTTTCTGTAGAAAGGCGATGGGCAGGAAGAAGAAAGGAGCGAACCTTGAAGCGATGGTGGATGATCGGCGCGGTGGTGTCGTGGTGGACGGTGGGTTGTTGGAGCGGCTGCCAACAAGTAGAAACGCCCAAGCCACGGGTGTATTCGGAGCAACGAGAGCCTTGTGCGGAGTACAGCAGCGAGCGCAAAGCATATTATGGGGATCTACACGTACACACGGGATATTCGTTTGATTCGTGGGCGTATGCTTCGCAATTAACGTCGTTGGATGCGTACCGTTTTGCAAGCGGAGAGCAGGTCTCTTTGCCGCCGCTTGGGGCGGATGGAAAAGGCACACGCCCTGTCAAGCTTAAGCAGCCGTTGGACTTTGTTGCGATCACCGAACACTCGGAATATCTCGGAGAGATCGCACTTTGTACGACACCGGGTTCCAAAAGCTACGATTCCGCACCTTGTCAAAGCTACCGCAAACGCAACGAGCAAAGCACCTTTCAGTTTGGGATCGGGCTGATCTATGACAATCCTGTCCGAAGCAAGGAGATCTGCGGCGAAGATCTTTCGTGGTGCAAAGAGGCCGCGCTTGAGCGATGGCGCAAGATGCAAGAAGCAGCAGAGCTAACCTATGATCGCAAGTCGACTTGTCGTTTTGTCGCATTTGTGGGCTACGAATACACCGCAACACCCGCCGTAAGCAACATGCACCGCAACGTGATCTTTCGCAACGAACACGTCACGCCGCTGCCGATCACATATTACGAACAGCCGAATCCGTGGGGGTTATGGAAAGCCTTGAAAGAGGAATGTATCGACAAAGGCGGTGGATGCGACGTATTCTCGATCGGTCATAACTCGAATCTGAGCAACGGACACTACTTTGCGACCAAATACCCCAAAGCCAACAGCCTCGAAGAGCAAGCCAAGATGGCGGCTTTACGGGCGCAGATGGAACCTCTGGTCGAGATGTTCCAGCACAAGGGCGATATGGAGTGCCGCAACGGGATGTTTGGTGTCTTCGGAGATCCCGATCCGTTCTGCGATTTTGAAAAGTTGCGCCCTGCGGAAACCAAAGACTGCAAAGGCACCTTTACCGAAGCGAACGCGGGCGGGATGCGTGTACAAGGGTGCGTTTCGCATCTCGACTTTGTACGCAACGCGCTCAAAGCAGGACTCCAAGAACACCAGCGGTTGGGCGTCAATCCCTATACCTTCGGATTGATCGGATCAACCGACACACACAATGGCACAGCAGGTCTTGTACAAGAAGTCGACTTTCCCGGCCACGTCGGGACGGTGGACGACGAACCGATCAAGCGCCTTGGTTCGGGCAATATCACACACGACGGGATCATCAACAACCCGGGGGGACTCGCCGCCGTCTGGGCCGAAGAACGCTCGCGAGATTCGATCTTTGACGCCTTGCGCCGCCGCGAAACCTTTGCAACGAGCGGCCCCCGGATCCAAGTTCGTTTCTTCGGTGGATGGGGCTTTTCAGAAGGGATGTGCCAAGAGGAAGGTTGGATCAAAAAAGCCTACGCAACAGGGGTTTCGATGGGTGGGATCTTGCCCAAAGCACCGACCGATGCAAAAGCGCCGCGTTTTGTGGTGATGGCGACGGCAGACAAAGGAAGTCCCGAAGCACCCGGGATGATGCTGCAACGTGTACAGATTATCAAGGGATGGGTGGGGGCGGATGGAAAGCCTTACGAAAAAGTCTATGAAGCCGCAGGCGACCCAAACAACGGCGCGAGCGTGGACGTGAAGACGTGCAAAAGTAGCGGAGAAGGCAAGGAGAGCTTGTGCGCGGTATGGAGTGATCCTGCGTTTGACGCGACACAGCGGGCTTTTTATTATGCTCGTGCGCTCGAAAATCCAAGCTGTCGGTGGAGTACGCGACAATGTATCGCTCTTCCCACCGAGAAGCGGCCCGCCTCTTGCGAAACCTCACACGTCCAAAAGATCATCCAAGAACGCGCATGGACTTCGCCGATCTGGTATCAGCCTTAAACGGCACGATGCCCTTTGTTGGGCAGCCACAGGGGGCTGTCCCGACATCGTTCGATCACGCAATGGTCGGATTTTGGATTAGTTTATCACGCGATGGTCGGATTTTGGATTAGTTTGTGAGCATCGAGTCGACGAGGGGCTTGATATCTTTGGAGGGGAAGCGGCCTTTGAGTTTAGGCATGATCTCTTTCATAACCTTACCGACGTCTTTGGCGGTCGATGCACCGAGGGCAGCGATAGCGTCTTGGACGATGGTACGGGCTTCTTCGGGGCTGAGTTGTTGGGGAAGATAGCCTTCGATGATCTTGAGTTCGACCTTTTCCTTGTCGGAGAGGTCCATGCGTCCTGCTTGAGAGAAAGCGTCGATGCTTTCTTGTCGGCGCTTGGCTTGTTTGGAAAGAAAAGCGAGGGTTTCTTCTTCGTTGTGCTCGCGTTTGAGGTCGATTTGCTCTTTTTTGAGGTCAGCCAGCATCATCTTGAGCGTGGAGGTACGCTCGGCGTCACGGGCTTTCATCGAGATTTTGAGGTCTTCGGAGATTTTAGCGAGCAGAGACATCGTATTGATCCTTCTGTATGGTTGGGAGAGATCGCACGCTGGTGCGATGCTTGGAGAACATCAAAAAAGGTGAGCCTACAAACGGAGCGAGTGTGTATCGGGTTCGTTTTCAGAGATCAAGGTGGCGAAACGCCGAGGGGATGGGCGAGATCAAAGAACTCGGATGTGGGCTTACATCGGTGCGCTGGTTTTGGTGGGCGTTGCGCTCTTCGGCGTGACGGCTTCCCCCGATAGGCGGGATGATCACATCGGTGCGCTGGTTTTGGTGGGTGTTGCGGTGGCGTTTGGTGCGGGTGGGAGGGTGGTTTTGGCAGGCGCTTCTTTTTTGGCATCCGAAGCGGAAGCGGTCAGGACACGGGGCTTTTGTGTTTTGTCGAGGGCAGCGATCGCCGTTTCGACTTCGGCGAGGGTCTTCTTGGCTTCGCTGGCTTCTTTGCTTTTGGGGTCTTTTTCGAGCAAGGCTTTGAGGGCTTCTTTGGCTTTTTGCGGTTTTTTCAGTTGGATGTAGGCTTTGGCCATGCGCAAACGGGCTTCGGCGTTGAAGTCGGCGAGTGGGTAGGTTTTTAAGAGATGAGCCATCCGCCACACAACCGCTTGGTATTTGCCGCGTGAAGCATAAAACTGTGCAACGTAGATCTCGTGTTGTGCGAGCTGTTGGATACAGATGCGCAACTCTTTTTTGGCATCGATCGCCAGTTTGTGGTGGGGATATTGTGTGATGAACTCGTTGTAAGAAGCGATAGCTTGGCGAGTAGTGGTCGAATCTTTTTCGTGGTTGGGTGGGATGAGAAACCATTCCCACGGTCGTTGCTTGAAGTAGCATTGTGCGATCTGGAACTGTGCGTAGGGATGTTTTTCGTGAGAAGGGTGCAGCTTGGCAAAGATTCGGTAGAGATCGACGGCTTGAAGATATTTGCCAGAATGGAAGAAGCTATCGGCGATACCGATCTCTGCGAGTGTTGCGTAGCGGCTGAAAGGGTAAGCCGTTTTTAACTGGCGAAAGATCTTGCGGGCTTGATCGTAGTTTCCGCCTTTGAGTTCTTTGTTGGCTGTTTCGTAAAAGTGCTTGGCGTTTTGTGCGTAGGTACGCTTTTTCGAGGCTTTGGGTAGATTCTCTAGCCCACGCAGATTGCATGTGCTCGCCCCCATCAAAAGAGGCGAAAGCAACACGCTCGCCCACAACAAAGAACCCGCAGAGGAGCCAAAAAAGAAACGTGACATCGGTATATCCCTTCTTGATTCGGGGTGTTTGATCCGCGTTCGGGCTTCAGGCAAAAAAGATGCCCATCTTTCGGGCAAAGACAAGCCGCTCAACCTTGACGTGGATCAATGCGCCTGTCGGCAGTGGATAGCATAGGTCGATTTGAAGCGCAAGTTGAGAGAAGGATAAGCTCAGCGAGGGCGCGGAGTAGGTGCTTCTTCAGGCAAGCGAGGAACAAGCGAAGAGAGATGATGCAGGATATGAGAAGCGGCATCGGGGCAAGGCCAAGGTGCAAAGCGCGCAAGATCGCATTGTTGGAGCAAAGGCTGGAGATCTTGGTGGAGCGTTTGTCCAACGGGATCGCGCAGAAGAGAGGCTTGGAGTTCGTCGCGTGTGAGCGCACGCGTTGGGCGCAACAACAGCGCTTGTAAGAGTTCGTGAAAAGTAGCCTCGATCCGCGACAATCCTTGCGGATCTGCGGGCAGTTTTCGCGTAGTCGCCCACTCGACAAGCAGGTTTTTGGCGTGGAGGTAGTGGTCGTGTTGTTGTTGGCGCTGTGCCTCCAACGCGGCGCGCACAAAGCGCTCTCGCTGAAAACGCCGCCACTGCGCGATCAGCACAACCGCCAACACCACCACACAAAAAAACAGCAATACCAAGAGCGGATGCCTTTGTGAAAACAGCGGATGATCGGGCTTCTTCCCAAGAACTGCGTTTGGCGACTTGATCAAGGCCGACGCTTGGGCGCGCAAGGTCGGTTGAATCGACAAGGACTGGGGTGTTGTCGCATAACGCACATACGCCTTTTTCCAAGGATCAAAAGCCCACCAGATCAGCGCAGGGATCGTATAATCTCCCGGCTTTTCGACGCGCAACCACAAGGAATGCACGATCTCTCCTTGGATCTGCGCGGCTTGCGGAGACAGCGACACTTCTGTTCGTGCGGATATCTGGCGCAGTTGAGAGGAAAGAGACAGCGCAGGCAGGTTGATCTGCTTGAGGTTTCCGATGCCTTGGAGTCGGATCTGAAGGGGTATACTTTGTCCAACGCGGTACGGCGTCGATGGCAACGCGAGCGAAAGATGAAAACGCCCGACATCCTGAGATTGAAGTTGAGGGGGCTTTTCTTCGGATGGATGGGGCAAGATCGAAACGGTTTGTTCGGGGCTACGTCGGATCTCTTCGCTGCTAGGGTCGCCGTTCATTTGAGGATTGATCCGCAACGCAAGCGAATCGAGCGACAATTCGCCATCTCGCAGAGCAAACAGCGCATAACGTGAAACCAAGGTGTATGCGTATTCTTTGTCGCCGAGATGTCGATGCTTCCAAGTTGCAAGCGCACGCGCACGAAAGATCTCTTCGACCCAAAAGCCCTCAAATCGGGGAAGTTGAGCATACGCGACGCTGCATGTCCCTCGCCGAAAAAAATAAAATGAGACGGTGATCTGCTGGCCGACATAAGCGCGCTGCGGAGAGATCACAGGCAACAAAAAGAAATCGCCGCTCGGCTCGATCTGTGCGGGAAGATCGAGTTGGGGGCCACTTGGCGCACGATCGATGGCGGGCTTGACTTCGATACGCAAGGGCGGAGTCGTGTAGCGTTTGCCCTTGACGCGCACACTAGCAGCGCGTAAGGTATGCGCCCCATCGCGTAGAGCGAGATAAGACACCGTAAAGTTCCAAGTATATCGTGTACTTGGGTCTTTTCCTGCGCGGTATATAGCATCCTGCCGATCTTGCTGTTCGGTCTTTTTTCGGCGCAAAGCGCGATGGCTCGGGAACTGAAGCCCCGAATAATACCGTGTGTCCGTTTGCAAAGTCCACCGAACAACGGCCATCTCACCACGCGAGACCACTCCGCGCACCACTTCTGCACGAAAGGTCGTCGCGGTTTCTGCTGCGGCTGTTTTTGCGCACCAGCCCACACAATAACCCAGCACCCACAACCCGAGAGCCACACGCAAACCAACATCAGAAAAGAATGTCCGATTGTTTCTATTTGTTTGAAAGATCATCAAAAATCTCTATCCAGTTTTTCACTGCGTATCACAATGCCGCCAACAGCGGTTCAGTTTCCTATGCCCACGACCCTCAAGCAAGAGGGTCCACGATCCCGCAAGATGCCAAGGAGAAAAAAATGACACGTGTGGGTGTTTTTGTTGATGTCGAAAATATTAATCGCACAGGTGGTTTTGGGATGCGCTACGATATCTTGCGCCGATTCGCCTGCCGCGATGCTGCCGATCCTGTCCGATTGAACGCTTATGTCGCGTTTGATGAAGAACGCGCCCAAAGTGACCGTCCTTACAAAAAGCGTGTTTTGGATTTTTACCTTGTGCTGCGAGATCTTGGCTACAAAGTGATCGAAAAGAAAGTCAAGTGGTTCAACGAGCGCGGCACACGCTACGCAAAGGCCAACGTCGATCTGGATCTGGCCGTGGATGCGCTGCTTCAGTCCGAAGCGCTCGATCGGGTGTTGTTGGTGACGGGCGACGGAGACTTTGATCGGGTGGTACGCGCCCTCCAAAACAAGGGGTGTCGTGTCGAAGTCGTGGCATTCCGCAACGTGTCGCTTTCTCTGCGGCGCGAGGCCGACTTTTTTATATCGGGTTATTTGATCCCCAACCTCTTACCGATCGACCGCGAGCGCTCTTCGCCGGCCTTGTGGGGTGAAGCCGAATCCCGCGTTCGAGGAACCTGCTACTCGTTCAAAGAAAATTTTGGCTTTATGCGTTTTCTCGATCGCATCGGCTCCGATATCTGGATCACCGATTCCCGCGACCAAGCCTCCCCCTACCAAACGGCCTTTGTCCACATCTCCGACTTTCCCCCGGGCTTTGATCCTTTTCTCCTGCCCAGTCGCGACTTTATTTTTGAATTCGATATCGTCCTCTCTGAACGCGACGAAGAAAAACTTCAAGCCAAAAACGTCGAACTGCTCTACCAGTATTAACGGTCTCCGTTCTCGCCTTTCGCAGATCCACCAGTATCGGGCTTTTGAGGAATCAACGGGCGGGTATCCAACCCCGCAAGCTGATCCGCCACTCCACCACGCATCCGCCCACCGATCCCCGCCCGCTTGCCTTGTTCGCCTTCACCTTCCTGTTGATTCACTCCAACCTTCGAAGCAGCCGAGATACACGGCTCTGGATACGTCACGATCCGCCCCTCAAAGTTGCGCAGCACCGTATACTCAGGAGACATGCTCAAGATGTAGTTCGGCAAGATCGGGACTTTTCCACCACCACGAGGAAGATCGATCACATACTGCGGAATCCCCAAACCGCCCAAACGACCGCGTAAGGCTTCCATGATCTGAATTCCTCGTGAGATCGGCGTGCGCAGATGCTCGATCCCTTGGACAAGATCGCTTTGGTGGAGATAGTACGGCTTGATCCGATTCATCAGCAGCTTGCGACACAACGCTTCGAGGATATCGGGATGATCGTTGATCCCCCGCAACAAGACGGATTGGTTGTTGACAGGGACACCTGCCCGCAACAGACGATCACAAGCCTGCGCCGCTTGCGCGGTTAGTTCGCGTGGATGGTTAAAATGCGTGACGACCCAGATCGGATGATAGCGTTCCAACATCGCGCAAAGTTCGGACGTGATCCGCATCGGCATCAATACTGGAATGCGCGTACCAATGCGGATGATCTCGACGCTTGGAACCGACCGCACCGCCGCGATCACGCGCTCAAGCCGCGAATCCGATAGCGTCAACGGATCCCCACCCGACAAGATCACATCTCGAATGCTCGGCGTCTCCCGCAAATAACGTATCCATCCCTCGATCTGCTCGCTGCTTGCGGCTGCTTTCTCAATGCCCACAAAACGCTTGCGCGTACAATGCCGACAATACACAGGGCACAGACCATTCATCAACAACACCACCCGATCAGGATAACGGTGGATCAATCCCGCAACAGGCCGATGTTCTTCTTCTTCTTCCGCAAGCGGATCACGAAACAACGCAGGTGCGTCATCCTCTTCTTCGGCCAACGGAACCGCCATCCGAAAGATCGGATCTTCGGGCGTAAATGACTCGATCAGCGAAAGATAATACGGTGTCACCGCAAAAGGATAACGCATCGAAACGCGCAACTGCCCCTCCGATGGCTCGAATCCTTCAACCAACGCTCGAAGTTCGGACAGCGCAGTCAACCGATGCGTCATCTGCCAACGCCAGTCTGCGCGCTGCCAATCTCCCTCCCGCTTCAAAACCCCCACCACTCCGCCCGTTTCTTCGACCAGTTCAACACGTTGCACGACCCGCGACATACGATCCTCTTTCCAAGATGCCTTTGCCTCGCTACTATAGCCGCGCTCTTGCATATACGCGCTGGCCCCCAAAAGCAAGCCCTCGCCCCCAACGGCTTGTTCACTCGTTTTGTGGGGTTCTACCCCACACCCCGCAAGGGGTCTTAGCCCCCTTGACCCCGTGTTGGCGGAGTGAATAGACATTTTCAAACCCACAGCAGCGCCGCTTGAACCTTCGCGAACACGGGGGGTTTGGAAACCGAGTCACTTCTAGACAAGCCAGCCCAAAAAACTTTGCGATCCAAAACACAACCTGCGCGAAACTACAGATTGTAGCGTTCATTCACCCCATCCCATGAGGCTTTAAGTAAGATGAAAAGGAAGATCTGGCCTTGGCTCCTCTTGATCATGATCGTTGTTCTGCTGTTCCTTACACGCAGACCTGTCTGGCCCAAACAAGAAAAATCCCCGAATGTCGAAGGCATCCAACGACAATGCAAGATCACCCGCGACACATGGGATGTCCCCCACATCCAAGCAGAATCCGATCCTGCCGGCTTTTATTGTTGGGGCTACACACAAGCCGCTGACCGCGTCTGGCAGATGGACTTCTTGCGCCGAACCGCTTATGGCAAAATGGCCGAAGTCTACGGCTTTTCGTATGTCCGCCAAGACTTCTTCTTCCGCCTCCTCGATATCGCCTCTGTCGCCAAACGCCTCACCGACAACCTCCCCTCACAATCCCCTGAAACTCACCGCCTCCTGCGCTTTTTTGTCTGGGGCGTCAACGACGCCTTTGAAAAAGTTCGCCGCACTCCTTACAACCAGCGCCCTTATGCCCTTCGTGACGGCCAGCCCATCGAGCCTTGGAACCTCCAAGATACCGTCGTTGTCATGTTGCTCCAAAGCTTCTTCCAAACCAACAAAAGCTTTCTTGACGACCTCTCTCACGCAAGATTGCGCGTCCTGCTCGGAAAAGACCGATACAACGCACTTTACGAAGGCACAAAAAAATACCGCACGTTCGATGAAAGCATCATCAAACAAGGCGAACATTCTCTTGTACCCGCTCCATCCCCCTCTCAACCCGCTTCTCAGCCCGCTTCTCCACGCCCATCTTCTCCGCAAACACCGACACCACGACGCCCGTCCGCTCTACAACAACCACCCTCTCCAGCTTCGCTCCCCACCCTCCACCGACACGCGCCTCCAACAAGTCGCCCTGCGCTGTCTCCCCAAAACCCCAACACACCTCCAACAAGCCGCCCCGCTCCGAGCGGCTCTCCCCTTCCACGCGGCGCAAGAGGTTCTCTGTTGCGCGCCCTAGACAAAGTCCTCGCCTTTTTCCCACCCGATCTCGCAAACATCGGGCAAGGCAGCAACAGTTGGGTCGTCGCTCCCGCTCGCAGCCAAAGCGGACACGCCATGCTCGCCAATGACCCCCACCTGCGCATCACCATCCCCTCCTTCTGGCACGAAGTCCACATCCGCACGCCAAACTTCAACGCGATGGGCGTGGCTGTTCCGGGCGGTCCCTTCGTGATCTCTGGAAACAACGAACACGTCTCTTGGGGCGTCACCAACGGATACACCAACGTCGCGGATCTCACCCCGATCAAACTCGATCGCCAAGGCCGCTTTCATCTCGGCAAAAAAGCCTATCAAAGCCAACACATCTCCCCGACCGTGTACGCACGCAGCGGCCCTCTCTACGTCCCGATCTTTTGGCAACGCTTCCGCACTACTCCGCTTGGGCCGATCCTGCCGATCCCATGGCCCAAAGAGCGCATACTGCTTTTGCAATGGAGCGGCCTCTCCCTGACCATCCACCCCTTCATCGGCCTTTTTCAACTGCTCAAAGCCAAAGATGCCCGAGATGTCGACCGCATCTTCCAACACGTCCAAACCCCTTGCTTTAACTTGGTCTTTGCCGACACAAAAGGGCAGATCGGCTACCGTCAAGTCGGCCTCTTGCCACGCCGTTTGGCCGGTCAGCGCGGCCTGATCAACCCCGAAGATCCCCGCGAGTTCTGGCAAGACTTCCTCAAACCACACGAAGTCCCCTTCCTTCTCCAACCCAAACGCGGCTTCATCGTCACCGCCAACAACCGCACCTTCCCCCCCAACTATCCCTTCTATACGGGCGATTCCTTTACCCTCGGCTTTCGCGCCAAGCGCATCGAAACCCTCTTACAAGCCCGCCCGAAACACACGCCCGAAACATTCCAAGCCATCCAAAACGACACCTACGTCCCCGACGCCCAGATCCTTCTCGACTTGATGCTTGGGCAGCTTCATCTCGCGCTCGGTAAAGACCTTCCCGATCCCCTTACCAGCGAAGCCATCCGCATCCTTCAACGTTGGGATCGCCGCGCTGATCTCGAACAGATCGCCCCCACGATCTTCCGAACATGGCTCAACCATTTCGAGAAGACCGCATTCCAAACCGACCGCGTCGCCCCACCCACCGCTGCGATCTTGGCCCTGCTTCGTGGGCAACTCAAAGCTGGCAACACCCAAACTACACCGCAGATCCTCAAAAAAAGCTTCGCCGCCGCTTTGCAACAACTCAAAAAACACCTCAGCCCCAACATCCAAACATGGCGTTGGAAGCGCTTCCACTCGCTCACCATGAAGCACCTGCTCAACACCACCGATCAATGGAATCCTCCACCCTTGCCCGTCTACGGGGACACCGAAACCGTCTCCCCCGCCAGTAGCCTCGGAAAAGGCCCCTTCTACAGCGAAGTCATGGCCTCTTATCGCCTCGTCACCGAGATGCGGCCCGGACGCATCCGCTCTTGGGGCGTTCTCGCTGGACGCCAGATCGACCGCGATCCCCTCAAACCCTCCGAACAACTCCGCCTCTGGCACAAAGGCCAGTACCGCCCTCGCCCCTTCTATCCCGATCAGATCCAAAAACACAAAAAAGCCGACTACCTGATCAAGTTTTAACGCTCCATCTTTTTTTGGCTTTTGGCTTAGCGAGGAATTCCGCCGATGGATAGGGTTTTGTGGGGCGCTGCCCCATACGCGCCTTGTTAAGGCGGAAACACCGGAGAGTCGAGAATGATCGCTCTTTCTTTTGTCGGCCCCCCATGTGCGTTCGCTGCTCGATGTCCCGATACACGGGCGGTTCGCGAACCGCCCCTACGCAAACATGGC
>CAUJFU010000457.1 GCA_963169055.1 Myxococcota bacterium | reverse complement strand
CGACGTATCTTCGGCGTCAATACAAAGAAGCCTTACAACTCTTCCAAGAATGTTTGCTCCTGCGCCCTGATGATCCACGCACCCTCTACAACGTCGAACGGTTGCGAAAACGCATCCCTTCCGACTAATCCCGATCTACCGCTGTTTTGTGAACTTTGGTTGATCTTTCATTTGACAAGCAGAAGAGGAAGGAAAATTTGAGAGCGCTGGCTGTAGCAAGTCCAAAAGGTGGTGATGGCAAAACAACTCTTGCCCTCAATCTTGCCTTTTCGTTCGCACGCCGAGGATGGCGTACTTTGTTGATCGAAGTGGATGCCCAAGGTTCGTTGGGGGCGTCGCTTTCTGCCAAGCTCCAACGCGCTTCGGGCTTGGTGGGGATGACCTTGCACAACCATCCGCTCGAACGAGCGCGCATCGTCACGCGCCAAGCGGGTTTGCATCTGTTGCCTGTTGGGGTGTTGCCTCGGCAAAACTCCGCGCTGTGGCGCAGTGTGATCGTCCAACAACAAGCGCTCCTACAAGTTCTCGAACAAGCACGCGACGAGTACGATCTCTGTTTGCTCGATACACCCGCTGGATTGAACGAATTGACTCTTGCGGCGTTGCGGGCGACCTCCCATGTTGTCGCACCACTCCAAGCGGAGCCTCTTGCGTTGCGTTGTTTTCCTCAACTGCTCGAACAGATCCAATGGCTGCGCTCCGAAAATTATTCACTCGCGTTGACCGGGTTGATCGTCACCATGTGGCAAGCCGAAAGCGCCATCTCTTCGGCGGCGCTACACGAGATCCGTCAGCGTTTCCCCGCCCAATCTCTCTTTCGCACGCTGATCCCCCGCGATCAGGCTTTCCTCGAAGCCAGCGCAGTCGGATCCCCGCTTGGCTTGATGCCCTCGGGGTTTCAGCCGCTTGCTTTGCTTTTTGAGCAACTCGCCATCGAACTCGAAGAACGCCTGTCGCTTTTGGAACACGCTTACGAAGGCGAACGCATGCCTTTGGTGGATTGAAACGCTCTTGTGTCGGAGATCCTGCGATGATCAAATCTCAACTGCTCTGGATCGAACAAAGTCGCCTTGACGCTCTTTTTGAACAACTCGTCCCGCCCCCTCGATCACAACAGGCTTTGTATCAACTTTCCGCACATGAAGAACTTCTCCAAGAGGCAGAACCACCAACGCGCACCCGCACAACACAGGGGCCTCCCGTTTTGTCTTATGCTCCGCCTTTTTCTTCTCATCCCCCCGACCCTCCGTCTGCTTCGGTGGTTTCTGCCGAATCGTTCGATTCGCAAGAAGATCTCTCGTTTTCCTTGCCTTCTGGGAGTCAAACGGCTTCCTTTGTTTCTCCTTCCACACAAACTTTATCCCGCGCTGCATCCGCTGCATCCGCTGTATCCGCCGTTTCGTCAGGCGAGATAGAGCAACAGAAACAACAAGAAGCTCTCAAAATTGCGCAATCGATTGCTTCGCATTATGCGCCGTTTCGGAAGATCAAGCCGCCGCCGCCCCCCTATCAACTGCGCCATGCCATCGTTCAGCCTGCTTCCCTTGATGTCCTACAACCCAAACCGCTCCAACCTGTTGGCTATCTCAGCGATCTGATCGAAGATTTCGAAGCCATCGAACCCGATGAGATCCGATGGAACCTCCAAGTCGAAGATGATATCTTTGTTTCTCGGCGTTTGCCGCTTGCTCCGATCGCACCGCTTTGGATGCCCCCTCCCGCACCACAGCGCAACGCACCGATATTCCTTGAAAGTGAAGATCTTCACAAAGCCCTCTTGCGCTTTGTCGAGTGGTTGCTCCCTTCGACAGGGGCTTGTATGGCCTTTTTGTGCGACGAGCAAGGACTCCCTCTGGCACAAGCCGATACCCCCGAAGAAGCGTTGCTTTGGGCTCCGATGCTTCGCGCACAGATCCAATCCATCGCAGCCGCTTTTCCAACACAACACCAAGAACACCTCGCAGTGCGTTCGTTGTGCTTACAACTGGATCCGAACTTTGCGCTGAGCCTGTTTTGGTTGAATACACCGCTTGGGCCGATGACTCTTGGGATTGTTCGGCCCGATCCCATCGAAGATATCACGCTTTTTCCTTTTCTCGGTGCCTTGCAAGACACCATCGCCCGTTTCGCTTAACAAGGAGAGTGTACGGATGCAGATCCTCAATCTTCCCGCAGCAGCCGAAGGCGTCCCCGCGCTCCAAGGCCTTTTTGTGATCACGATGCCTGACTGCTTGCTCTTTGATTCTTATGTCCTTCCTGTCCTCCAAGAAGCCTCCGAAGAACTTGCCGCGATGTTTGGCGAGCTTGTGCGCAACCACCGCGAAGCGCTTCGTCTGATGGGATCGTGGTCTTCGGAACTTCAGATCACCGTCGAATCCAGCGATCGCCTGTTGCTTTTGCGCGAACTGCGCGAAGATTTCTTGCTTGTCTTTGTCTTTGAGTCCAGCCTCCCGATCGGGATGGCGCGTCTGTTTGGGCGGCGCATCGGTGAAACGCTTCAACTTCAACTCGAAGGTTTTCAAGAAACTGACGCAGAAGGCGAGGCCGAGCAAAGCCCTCGGGCCGCACGTATCCTCGAATTCTTGCAGCGTTATGCGCCCGATCCTCATGCCTCGATGATGCGCCTTGCTTTGCGCACAGGCATCCCCATGGAACACCTCGAAGCCCCTGCTTCGCTCAGCCCACAGGCGCTTGCCAAGGTCGAAGAAGCGGTCTGTGACATCCTCGGTATTGATCAACTTAACGTTTAATCTTACACGATGCCCAGACTGGACTGACAAAGGTAAGCTCATGACTGTACAAATTAAGAAAGAAGAACTCTTCTCTTTTCTCCCCGAACATGCGTTCGCTTTTTTTGCCGACACGCCTGTTGTGTATCACTGCCACCACTACAACTTGTGGCTCGATCAAACCATTGACGACGCGCTTGGCGCACGCGAAGGGCTGGCACTTCGTGTGCGCACAGCCCACGAGGCTTTTTACCATTATCTTGCTCAACTTGTCCCACGCTCAGGAGCGGATACGCCCGCCGAAAAGCTCAAAGTCGCTGAGCTGATCTTTGCTGCGATGGGCCACGGAAACCTTCGCTTGCATACTCAAGCCCAAGGCGGTTTGGCAACGGGCGATTTTCTTCATTACGGTTATACGTGGAAGGAAAAATATGGCGAAAAAGTCCGCCGTCGCCACACGGCAGATGCGGTCGCGGCAGGGTGTGCTGTCGCCGCAACCGAGATCGCGTTTGATCTGCCGATGGGAACGCTCGATGTCGCGGAAGAAACATGCGTCGGCCTTGGTGCGCCACAATGCCGTTTTCAGATCGAAGGAGCCAAACAGCCGATGCCCCCATCTCGGCCAGTCGGCAAGCGCGAAACGCAGCGCCTTCTTGGAGACAGTTTTACGGGAAAGCACGAAGAGCAGATCCGTGCCATCACGACGGGGCTACGGAGCTTTCTTGGCACCATCAACAGCGATGAGCGCGGATTGGTTCAAGGTTTCGGCGTTTTCGTGACTCTTCATCTGGCGTCTTATTACAACGGGATCTCTTACAATGCGCTCTACAACATCGAACGCACCGCTCCCCAATCGTTTGATGTGATGCAAGGGCTTCTTATCGAAGCGGGCCATCAATGCGGATTCAATACCTTTGGCGGGATCTTGCGCTCACCCGAATGGGAGGGCTTGGTCGGTGCGCCGACAGGTGATCCGTTGGAGATCTTAATCGGCTGCTGTGCGATCGGTCGGGCTCTTGGGTTTGGTCAATGGACCATCCAAGATTTTGCGCCAGACAAACACTTCGTTCTTCGCACTCCCGGAACGTACGAAAGCACCTACCACGTCACACGCCACGGCCTCGCTTCTTCGGGCCGTTGCTATCTCCATCAAGGCGGCACACTCGCAGCCGTCCAACTGGCACATCGTGTTCCTTGGCGCGAAAAACCAACGTTTGATCAAGACTTTTATCGCTCGCTTTTCCATAGCGACCCACAATGGCGTGTACAAGAAACGCATTGTGTCTCCAAAGGCGATGACTACTGCGAAGTTGCAGTCGAACGCGTCCGAAAATAGTGCTGCTTTGCCTTCGGATAAAGTCGGTGATGGCGGTTTTGCGGGGTGTGACGCCACGCCTCACAAGGGGGCGAAGACCCCTTGCCCCCGTGTTTGGCGAAGAGAGCATCGCTTTTCACACCAACGACTCTGTCGCTTGAAACATCGCTAACGCGGGGTTTTGTGCATGTTGTCATGGGAGATCCCGAGGTTGTGTGCTCACTACGCAGATCCAACGTGATCCTAGCTGCGTGCAGTTTTTATTGTGGCGCTGTGTCCCCGAACATCCCCGTGATCCCGAAGAAAGCTGTTCTTTGGTGGGCCGC
>CAUJFU010000456.1 GCA_963169055.1 Myxococcota bacterium | reverse complement strand
CGACAAAAAACCCCGTGTTCGTGGGCTTTCAAGCGGCATGACGGTTGGTTTAAAATCGAGAAGGTGTGACGCGGTGGACAAAAAACCCCGTGTTTGTGCTTGCTCAAGCGACAAAGCCGTCTGTGTGAAAAACCTGTGATCGTTTCGCCCATACGGGGTCAAGGGAGCCGCGCTCCCTTGTGGGGTGTGGGGTGAAACCCCACAAAAACCATCGAACTGCGTAACTCCGACAGAAGATAAATCAAAGATCAGCGGTCGTCGCGTGGGAGGGTGGCGCAGAGATAGTAGCGCGTGGGTCCAAAGCGTAAGGTGTGAGGGAGGCCGTCGAATAGGGAGGTTTGGAGGGGGGTGACATGAAACAGGCTGAGCCACCGACGCAACGATTCTTGAGCGATCCGAGGAAGGCTGCTGAGATCCGCAAAGTCCACGATCGCGATCTTGCCGAGAGGAGCGAGCTGTTGGCGGGCATGTTCGAGAGCAGTACGTGGATCTTGAAACATCGAAAGGCAGTACGAGAAGAGGATACGATCGGGGGCTTGGCCAAAAGCGGCGAGATAATCGACATCTTCGGCGAATCCGTGAGCAAAGGTCGCCCAAGGGCAACGGGTGCGTGCGTGTTGTAGCATCTGGTCGGAAGCGTCGATACCACCGAGCTTTGCATCGGGTCGGAGATGATGCAAAACGCGGAGGTTTCGGCCTGTTCCAACGCCGATCTCGACCAAAGAGTGCCATGTGGTGTCGAGCGCAAGTTCGGTCAAGAGGCTGTCTCTTCCAAATAGGAAGGCTTTTCGGGTCAGATCGTAGAAATGCCGCGAGATGCCGTAGTATCGATTCAAAAAATGCCGATGGGCTTGGCGTGCAGCGTCGATGGGAGTCTGAGAAGCTTGAGGTGTGTGCATGGAGCGATATCCTTTGGTTCGAGTGCGTAGATGGGTCGATCACTCTAATGCACGATGCGGTAAAAGTGAACGCGGCGGTATCGACGGGAGCGATCTTCACGGGAAGCGATGGCAGAGCGATCTTTGAGGGAAGCGCGTTTGGCAGTGACGAAGGCGTGGGCTTGGCGCGCCTTAAAAGCCATGTTTTGTGTGACGATGCAGCAGCAAGAATGTGATATCTCGGGCAGATCGATGTGACGCAAAGGATCGGGTGGTGTGCTGTTTCCAAACGCACGAGAGATGGGCTGAACATGGAAGAAGAGGCAGGGGTTGACGGGATCGGGCGGATGGGTCATAACCAAAAAACCCCACATCTTCAAACAAGGCGAGATCAGAGGTGTCGCAGAGGCTGCACCCAAGTATCCTACACACGGGAGGTTTTGCAACGATGGGAGCGATGATCATGAGACGGCAAGAAAATATTTGGGATCTGTTTCTTTGGTCTTGTGTGCGTTGGATCGGCTGTTTGCTTGTGGTGCTTGGGATGTGTTTTGTTGGAGGGGGGGTTCATGCGCAGTCTCACTCCGAAGCGGGCTTTTACACGCTTTCTTATCCGTCTGAATTTTTCTTTTCGCGCCTAGAACAACCGCAAAAGAACATGGTGGAAGCATCGTATATGCACAAATCAGGGAGCATGATGATCGTTCATGCGATCAAACGCACGGCCTCTCCCGAAGAAGACTTTCAACGGGTGGTTGCGCACTACCAAGCGCTGTACAGCAAAATTGCTGGAAATGCGCCTGCAACGGGGTTTTATGTCTTCAATCGCGCCAATGTTTATGTGATGACCTTTGGAAAAAACCAATCGAACAAAGAAACATGGGTGTGGATCATCCCGACGCATGGGGGAAATCTGGTGTTGTCAGGAACCAATCGCCCCGGAAGTCCAGCCCTTCAATTGTTGCACAGCTTTGTGTTTCTCACCGTCGCTGCAAACCAGCCCAACTCGCCGAATCTTCCAGCCATCTTCTCCACAGCAGCGGCACAGCCTAGCGCGTTTCCGCAACCAAGCCCTACACCGTCGGTCCCTACGCCACAACCGAGCCCCACACCGCCCATCGCGTTTCCACAACCGAGTTCGACACCACCGAGTCCGACGCCGACGAGAGCGGAGGGGACACATTCTCATATCGAACTGGGCTTTTATACGCTTTATTACCCGTCTTCGTTTCGGGCGTTTCGCCAAGTTCAGCCTCAGCAAAATGCGATCTTGTCGGTGTATACGCATGATTCGGGTGATGTGATGCTTGCGCACGCAATCAAACGCTCGGCTTATCCGCAACAAGATCTCCAGCGCATCGCCACCTACTACCAAGGGATGTACAGCAAGATCACAGGCAACGCACCGACGACAGCATGGTACACCTTCAACAACGCCAACGCGCTTGTGATGATGTTTGGGAAAGACAAGTTCGGCAAGGATGGATGGGTGTGGATCGTCCCGACCTACGGGGGGCATCTTGTGATATCGTCTTCAACGAAGGCAGGGAGCGCGGTCTTAAATGTGTTGCATGGCTTCCATTTTTCAGCAAACTTTGTGGCCCAGAAGATATCTCCGAATTTACCGGCGTTGTTTCCTCAAACATTTTCGATGGATCCGAGTGTGGCTCCCAAACGAGAAGAAGGGCTGAACCATTATTTTTGCCGTTGTATGTTGTCGCAGCCCAAGAGTTATGCCCGAGAAGGGACGTACTTTGTCTGTGCGCGCAGTGCTGCGGATGCTGCGGGCTTTTCGGGGCGCAAATGTTTTCCGACCTACCAGACAAGTTGTTATGCGTGCGTGTGCCGAGGCGGAGGGAGGTGTTTGTTTCGGGGTCGGTAATCTTGCCAGCCGCGAGGTGGAGGTAGGTGTTTGTTTTTGAGGGGGTTTTTCGTCTCAGTCGAGGAGGGGAGAAGAAGCGGGGAGGGCGGGGAGATGGTCGATGGTGAAGGGGTGGTATTCTTGGAAGGGTTCGTCGGGGGTGGGGATGTGTTGGTTGTGGTGTTGTTCTTCGGCGGAGTGGAGGGGGTGGGTTTTGAGGGTGATGAGGGTTTCGCGGGGCGTGTCTTTGCGGAACCAAGCGAGGTTGTCGTCTTCGCGTTGGAGGTAAGCGAAATGAAGAGAGGGGAGGAGGTTGGCTTCGAGAAGATCGAGGAGATGCTGGATTTGGCGTTGTTTGTGTTTTTGTAAGAAGTTTTCGAGGAGGGTGCAGGCGGCATCAAAATTCAGCAGGTCGTTTCCTCGAACAGCTTGGCGTTGTTCGATCTGGAGGGCTTCAAGGAGGCGGAGGCGAGCCCAGATCCGATCAAAGATAGTGATGGCGACATGGCGATCTTCGGGAGCGTGAGGGGCGGGGATCTGGCTGAAGACCCGGGCGAGGCGTCGGATGCGCGGGAGTGCAGGAAGAGGAGGCCGGGGTTGTTCGGGGGTTGGAGGGATCAAGGTTTCGGCGTCGGGTTTGAGCAAGGCATCGGCATGAGCGAGTTTTTCGAGCCATTCGAGTCCCCAACGGTAAGAGTAGCTGTCAAGGGGCTGGAAGGTATTGTGAAGATCCCAACGGATACCGCGCAAAAGAGTGACGGCATCGTTGGGCAGAGGGGGAGGGTTGTCGAGGGGGAAGAATTGGATGTGAGGCATTTCGCCCATCCAGAGGACTTGTGCGAGTCGGTTGTGGAGGGGGCGTCGCCAGACGAGGGGGAGTTGATCGAGGCCGCTTTCGATCAACAAGAGGTGTTTTTTGTCAAGGAGTCTGGCAAGGCGAGTGATCTCGCGAGGGGCGCGTGGAGGAGTGTGTGGGTCGAAGGCGGCGGCGTCTTGGGGGTTGTGAAAGCGCAAGAAGAGAGAAGACAACAGGCGTTCGACAAAGCCATCCCACGCTTGTTCTTCGAAGGTTTGGCGGGTTTGATCGAGTTCTTGGCTGTTTTCCCATCCCAAGTTGAGCAGAGCGGGCAATCGCGAGGCTGTGCTTTCTTTGAGTGCGGAGAGCAAAAAGCCGCAAGTGCCGTGGTAGAGATCGCGCATGGCTTCCCACAGATCGAGGTGGCTGCGCTCCCAAAGTTGGAGAGATTCGAGGCGTCGGCGTTCAAGGTGGAGACGATCTGGATCATGGCGGACGTTGCGAGCCCAGAGATCTTCTTCGGAGAGCTGGGGGGTTTGGATGTCTTCACGCAAACGTTGTTCTTGGGCTTGAGCATGCAAAAATCGCCGATATGCGAGGGCGATGGGGGTGGGTAGCCGTAGAGGAAGGAGGCTTTGTTCGATGGCTTGGCGCAGATCGTCATCGTCGGTTTTTTGGCGTTCTTCAAACAACAAGTCGGCAAGGTGTGCTTGCCCACGACAGGCCGACAAGAGTTCTTTTTTGAGGCGTTTTCCATCGTTGGTTTTGAGGTAGTCGCGCATCCATGTGATGCTGTCTTTTCCATCGATCAGGCCGATGATCCGAAAGATACGGATGCGTTCGAGGTCGTCTTTGGGAGGGACGGGAGCGCGTTCGATCAGATGGATCATCAAAGCACGCAAGGAATCGAGCGTATCGGGCATATCTTCGTGCAGGCTGTGCGGAAGCAGGAGGGTGCGTTCGAGGGCAGCGAGGACATGCTCACGGGTGGGGCTTTGATCGAGGTATTTGTTTCTGGCGGGGAGGCTCAGGTCGTAGATCAGCGAGCCGAAAAGGTCGAGTACACGGGCGAAATAGTCGGAGAGTTCACGAGCGGCTTGGGTGTGATCGTGGGCTTCTTTACTGTGAACCAACCATTCTTGGTAGACGCGATCGAGTTCACGTTCTTCTTCGAGATACCAGCGTCCGCTGACAAGGGCTTTTTGGGATTCATCCAACAACTGGACAAGTACGTCGATCATGCCTTCGCGGGTTGCTTGATCGGTTCTTCCGAGTGCAGCGGCGACTTGGTAGGTTTTGGCTTGGAGCCACTGTTCGAGTTCTTGGAGGAGGAGTTGAAAGCGGTTTAGTAGGCTGTCCCCGATATTTCGCGGAGCAGCGGGGGATTCGTAAAGTGCGGGAGGGAGGTCGTCGTGGGATGCGGTTTCAATGGGGCTGTGGAGAAGGCGTTCGCGGCGGCGTTCCCAAACAGCAAGTAACGTAAACCACGGTAAGACCAAGGGGACATACAAAAGCATCCCTCCGATCGCGGCCCACGAGGCTTCGAGACCGCGCAACAAGTGCAGCGCAACAACGACCGCAAACGAGATCGCCACGATGCTCGATGCGGCGATCTGATCGCGTCGCTGTTGTTGAAAGAGGTTCAAGGCTCCATGCCGTCGGAGCATCCACCGTCCCACGAGCGCATCTGCGCCCCACGAAAGGAAGGCAGGCAACAACAAAAGCAGCAACACAAAGGCTTCTGCGGTGGGGACTTGGTGTGTTTGTAGGGCTTCGTAGGTGATGGCGACGATGATGCTGACGGAGAACAGCGCGATCCATACGGCGCTTGCGCGGCCTAAGGTGGCCATCGTCCACCGACGACGCGCCTCGACGGTGGTGACAACGCCTCGTAGCCAAAAGACAAAGCCGATCAAGTAAGAAGGCAAGACGAGGATCAAGGTCAGGATCTCGCTTCGGACAGAGTGCAAACGGTAAGTGAGAGCAGACACCACCCAATCGCGGTAAGGGATCGACGCGAGTTGTGCAAGCAAAAACTGGCGGACTTCTCTTCGTGTATCAGGGGCGTCCGCTTCGTCGTCATGATCGGCCGGGCCTTCATGGCGTGCCCCTCCAAACAGGTACACCGCAGGAAACGCAAGGGCTGTCACTTGGCACAAAAACCAGATGAATTGTTGGCTGGTATGTTCCATATTTCCGACGCCCATCGCCAGAAAAAAGAAAAGTAGCGCGAGCAAGATGTGCGTAGGAAGCATCAGCCAAAGCCAGTTGTTTTGGAGGCGAGGTGGGCGAAGGCCGATGAATTGGTGCATCACGAAGATGAACAGACCGCTTAAAAAGGTGGGAAGAAAACTGCGATAGAACGCACCCGCAAGCCAAGGCTGAAGCGAAGTAAAAAAGCCGGTAATCGCGGCAAGTAAGATCGCGGAAGAGAACAGACCACTTTCCCAACGCCGCGCAAGCAAGCGTCGGAGCTTTGCGAGCAACAACCAAAAGGATTGGCCGGGTTCAAGGATCAAGCGCCAACCCAGCCACGAAAAGGGAGCGCTGGTGGCGTATAAAAAGATGCGCCGCCAGATGCTGCCGTAATAAGTCAACAAGGCGCGCATATCCATCTGGATCTTATGCAGATGTTGTGCGGGAGACTCGTGAAAATGAGAGCGCTCCATGCCTGCGCGTTTGAGTTCCAACGTAGATTCGTAAGTGTATCGAAAAAGCATCCAGATATTGCGCTGTTGGGTGATCAAAAAGGCCAAGATCAAACCGAGCAGCAGACGCCCAAGGTATTTGAACCAAAAGGGTGCGGGGATCTCGACGCCACGGATCTTTGGGTACACATAAGGCTTGCTGCCAAACAACACCCATTCCCCAAAACGTGCTTTAAGCGGGGCATGGCTGCGGGGCGGCGTCGTGGGCGGTGGGGCTTCGAGCGTGTCTTTGGCCGCTTTGGTTTGGGGCGGAAGATGCTTTGTGTTGGGGACAGTAGGCATCTGCAACATCCGACGGATGGTTTCTTCTTGGGGGCGTCGGGTAAAACGATACACCGTGTCGAACAACAGGGCCTCTGCGAAGATCAGGCAAGGGATCATGATCACAAGGTACATCGATTGGGGGATGAACCATTCGAGCAACAAAAGCGCGTCCCCTCGGGGGACGTGATCGATGCGCATGGCGCGGCGGTTGCGGGCATCATCCATCCAAAAGAGCCGAACGATGGTGATCGTCAGAAAGAACAAGAACGTTCCCACAGCCACAAGGATCGAGCTGGAGGCTTCGGGACTGGCCTTTTGGATGCCGATATAATACACCAAAAGCCCCAACAGCCCGAATAACATCACAAGACCGATAATCCAAGCGACCAACAAGATCGCCTTGTCTGCGTGAAAACTTTCTTGGCGCTTGCGCAACCACGCCAACCAGATCGGCACGCACAACAAGATCAAGCCCGTCAGTAGGGACACTGCGCTGTAACCAAATTGAGGGTACTTAAAGTACCAAAGCGCGCTCCAAACCCAGACTCCCACGAGGGCCAAGGTCAGCACGCGGTTGAGTACCGCTTCGACCATCGAACGGCCCGATGAAAGCAACAACACAGGGATAGAAAACAAAATAAAAGGCAATAAATAGAAGGAGAGATCGCCGTTGGGTTCGAGGTTTGCGGCTGTCCACCCCATCCAAAAAAGCGCGCCAAAGACGCACAATCGGATGAAAAAGCCGATACTCGTGTCCATAAAAGCTCGAAACAACCGCGTAAAAGAGCCTTGCCCTCGGGCCAACAAATAGTCGGATTTTGAAAATCGTTCGAGCGCTTGCTGCGTTTCTGCCATCGCTTGTTGCCTCTGCTTGGTGAAGAGTCCGACCCAAGATCACCCACCCATCCCGCGATGTCAATTCTCTCGCCGTTAGTGGGCCTGCCCGCGTTTTTTGCGTACAGGATCGACTTGTGGGTTGGATTTTGTGGGGCATTGCCCCACACCCCACAAGGGAGCACGGCTCCCTTGACCCCGTATTGGCGGGGTGAACAGGCGTTTTTCATCCAAACAACGGTGACGATTGGAATACCGCGAACACGGGGTTTTTTCCCGAGAATGGATGCGGAACTCAACAACAGTATTGCTGTGGATACCATGAATGCGGGGTTTGTGTCAAACAGTCATTTCGATCTTCGCTGCGCAAACTTTTTTTACAAATG
>CAUJFU010000455.1 GCA_963169055.1 Myxococcota bacterium | reverse complement strand
ACGATTCTCCCCGCTACAACGATTCTCCCCGCTACAACGAGACTCCCCGCTACAACGAGACTCCCCGCTACAACGAGACTCCCCGCTACAACGACAGCGCACGCCATCATGCACCCGCTCGCACAACAGGCCGCGCTCCAATGGTCAAGGCGCGGGTCTTTCATCCCGATGCAGAAGCGGGTGGCGGCTACATCATCCGCGAATTTCCCGCAGACCAGATCCCTCCGGGAGCCATACCCGTTGAGCCTATTCCATCGACAGATCGGCGCGAATCACGCGGACGCAACGATGAAAGCCGCGAGCCACAACGCAGCCGCCGATCGGACGGCGATCCCCTTTATGGCCCGCCTGTGCCGGGTGGCATCCTCGACGCAGGACGACGCTTGCGCGAACGTAATCCCCTAGAACCGTCGCCCAAGATCACAGAAAAAACACAGCCCCCTGCGAATTCTCTTCCCGCAGAAAAACTCGCGGAAAAAACACAGCCCTCCGCAACTTCCCTTTCGACAGAGAAACTTACAGAAACACCGACAACGCAAGCGGACTTTTCTGTTTCACAAGCACCCGTCACCCCGCAAGCGGCCTCTTCTGTTTCACAAACACCCGTCACTCCGCACGTTGCAACGGTAGCCACACAAAAAACTGCACGTCCAACCCCCCCCACAACGGAAAAGACCGCAGCAGCTTCCTCAACACCACCCACAGAAAAGACTACCACGACAGCGGCTGCGTCATCTCTTGCAGAAAAGGCGGTCACGACAGCGACTGCGTCATCTCTTGCAGAAAAGGCGGTGACATCGGCACCGCTAACGGCTCCGAAAGCCCAAGTAGGTACGTCTTTTATGCACGGGCTACCGAGCGGTTCAAGCGCACGACTCGCCAAAGTTCTCGAAAGATCGGGCCTTGACACTCCATTTCCCGCTGCTTCGAGCGATCCATCGACCACAACAACTGCCAAGCAAGACAACCCCAACTTCGCGCTAGCTGCGGGGTTTACGGCGCGCCATGTTGTGCCATCCAACGATGCACAAAGCCGCAAAACGGGCCGCATGGTGATCGACGGGAGACTGATCGACGCGCCGGGAGAACAACTGTCCCACCAAGCCCCCCAATGGACGGATCTACGCGCCCTTCAAACCAACCATCCCGATCTACGGTTGTTCGAGATCGCACTTCAAACCCAAAAAGGCCACGCGCTTGAAGCGCATTGCTTCCTCTGGCCCGAAGGCGCGTTTGATCTGCTCGGGCGCGTCAACGACACCGATCCGCGTCCGCGTGTGTGGGAAGAAGAAGGCATCCAAGGCCTCGGAGTCGATCAGCGTATCCGCGAACTCCAGCGATGGAGCCTGCGCGAGTGGTGGGATCTGCTACAGAAAAAATCCATCCTGCCGCTTGCAGCTTGCGCAAACAGCCGCGTGATCCGCGAAAGCAACCATGTCAGCTTTGTCTACGAACCCGACTACGATATCTATCGGCTTTATCAATGCGCAGGAAAGCCTCTGCAAGGCGAGTATCCGCTGCTTTTGTGCGCAGAAGGCGAACTGCATTTTGCGCGTGTCAGCCTCGACAACCTCAAAGAACACGACCGCATCTCTTCGGAGCAGATGCGCCGCATCCTTGGCGAAAAGATGCCCCAAAAGCACCTGCACACGGCCTTTTCAGCGATCCCAATCCTCCATCAATCCAACCTTCTCCCCACCGATCATTCTGCGGTCCTTGATCTGATGCGCGATCAACTGGCGCATCTCTTCCTCTTCCCCCAACTCGAACTGCCCAACCCACTCGGAGGCGGCACCATCCAGCTCCAGCTCGGACTGTGGGAGATGAGCCAAGACGACGCAAAAGCTCGAGATCTCCGCGTTGCTGCGGCCCAAAACAAAGCCATCCTCCTACAAGCCAGCGCGGGCTACGTCTCCGATCTCGCTCGCCGCGAGCTGTGGCGGATGAAAGAACAACCCGCCAAAACGTGGGCAGGCTACAACCCCCAAGAAGTCGCCGAAGCCATCCGCGTTGCCTTGCGAGAGAACCACTTCAATATGCAAGGCTTCCTCCCCAAAAAGCCGGGCGATTATCGCTACGACGCAGAACAAGGCGAGTTTCGCATCGTCTTGCGCCAACGTACCACAACGCACAGCCTCTTGATGAAGGGCCGCATCGGACAACAAAACTGGTTGGGCTGGATGATTCCTTACGCACGAACACAAGAAGGTATGGACTTTTTCAACGACTACGGCGCACTCGCCACCGATCCGCGATGGGGACAGATCCTCCAAGGTCTCACATGGCAAGAAGCTTGGCTCACCGCTCCCGAAGGTGAAAGCCGCTGCCTGTGGGATGGCTCCGATCATCGGCCCTATGCACCTGTCATGCGCCACATGCCCGAATGGCATCGTGGTGTCCACCAAGCCCTCTTCCTCACCCAACGCCCCTCTTAGTCTCCCCCGCGTTCAGTCCCGCACACACATCCGTCCACCCAACCCTCTTCCTCACCCAACGCCCTCTTCGTGTCTCGCCGATAACCACTGCGCTTAATGGGTGGGTCGGTGGGCTTGGAGTAGCTGGCGTCCTTCGTTCATACGGCTGCGAACGGTCTGGAGATGTTCAAGGCAAACGCGGATCTGGCGGTAGCGATGGCGGATGCGATCGACTTCATAACCGATCTCACGACGCTCGAGCCGTTCGAGATAAGACTGTCGGATCGCAAAGCTGGTCGAATCGATCAGGTCGGTCAATCCGTTGTGTAGCTCTTGAAGCTGTTGCAAAAAGCACAAAGGAAGATACGTCGCGAGTTTGCGTGCGTGGTAATCCATTTTCTGACGCAACAACCAGCGAGTCGCATTTCGCGCATCACCCGGCCCCATGTGCAGATCGTGTTGGAATTGTTCTTCGAGTTCTTCGCGAACATTGACGAGAGCATCAAGGTGATCGCGTCGGTGGTACACGTCGCTGTATTCGTAGAAAAAGACGCGGTTGAGGTTGCGTGCAATCAGGCGCAGATCGTGTCCGAGTTGCATCAACATATCTTGGAAGGATTTTGCCACCTTGCGACCTTCGGGCGAATCGCCAAAGGATCGTTCCAAAAGCCCCATCAGACCGAGATCATTGAAGAGGAAATCACGATATCGCTGCAAGATCTGATCGATGATGCTGGCACAAAATTGTTCGACTTCTTCGTCAAGGCGCGTGACTTCTTGTTTGAGCAAAAAGCGAAAAGCTTCCCAAGGACCGGGGGTGGTCAGCGGTCCTTGCGCGAGGATCTGCGAGGTCATCAGTTCTTGAAGCAAGGCATCAGGATCTTGTTGTTCAAGGCGATGAGAGGAGGCTTGATAGAAGCCCTCAAAAAGATTGCCTAGATCACGGGGCAACACTTCGTCTCGGAGGGTGGATTGTAAGAAGCGTTGGATCTCGGTGCGAGCGCGTGCGCGGATGCTTTTGAGTTGGCGATCGATATCGCTGCGACACTCTTCGATAAAGCGCCCTTCGTCGTCATCCAATTGATCGAGAGGGGGCAAAGACAACGAAGTGGCTTGTTGAACGCGGTTGACTTGCGTCTCCAACATCCTCATCGCATCGGCAAGATGGAGGTATTCTTTGTAAAAGGCCAAGTAATAACGCAGCGAATCTCGCAACGTTGGGACGTTGCCGTCGATGGTTGTTTGGATGGTCACATCAAAAAGGTTGTGGCCGCTTGGCAATTCACAGGAGCGCAGCTCGTGTTCGATGGAAGCGCGGCGGCGGATCTCGCGATCGCGGGTCTCGTTGTCGTTTTGTCCGCTGGATTCGTACTGGCTTCCTGCGCGACCATCCACGATAAAGACTTTTTTCCCTTCGACATGGTAACGCTCAACCACGCGCTTGAGGGTTTGCGCAACGGTCAACATCTCTTCGGCGGTTTCTTGTTCGAGTTTGCCCCACCGACTCACCACCAAAAACACTCGCTTGGCAAAGCTTTCGCCCCACACGCGCCGATAGATCTGGAAGAGCCGATCCTCGCCTGCACGAAAAGGCGACAAGGCATCCATCACATGCACCACTGCGTCGCACTCGCGTTTTCCGGTGTCTTCGTCGCCTCGAAGTGCGGCTACCGTGATCTCTTCATCCCGAGGATCGGGCGATCCAAGCCCGGGCAGGTCGATCAACTCGCTACCTTCGGCGAGCATCGGATGATTGATCTCAAGCTGGACTTCGCGAACCAACGGAGAGACCGAATTATCGGCCTTTGTGGTGTAATACAACAGATTCTTGCGGGTGAGCGGTTCGATTGCAGGGCGCGAGGACAACAAGTTTTTGTGGTTGACGTACGACAACACGAGGTCATAAAAGCTGTCGAGTCCGCGTGTTTTGGTGTTCCACTCGGCGTCTTCGAGTTGTTTTTGAAGGTATTTGATATCTTCAAGCAGTCCCGTCAATTCTTCCCGTCCGTGGGGAGCTTCCTTGACGTGATGCTGGTACAGTTCGGCAAAGTCTGCGTGATAGCGATCGAAGAGTTCTTCAAATTGGGCGGGTGTAAAAAAGTGGATCACCATCTGTTCTTGGCCGGGTTTGCAAGCGATGATCCGCGTGACAGTCGACGTGGTCGGTGCAGCGCCATCTTTGAGGATATGTTGGCCCAACAGCGCGTTGATCAACATGCTTTTTCCAGCGTTGAATCCTCCTGCAAATCCCACCACAAACGACGGCTTTTGCAAGAAAGTTTCTGCTTGACGCAAGCCCTCTTCGACACGCGCAGGATCCAGACCGGGCAAAGCCAAATCGGTGGGAAGTTCCTTCAAAAGCCCGCGTACATCATTGCTTAACAAGCGCAATATCTGGCGCAATTGGGCCATCGCTTCACCCGAAGACCCCTCCCCATCTCCATCCTCCCAATGTTTCCGTCCGTCTAGCGCCATCGCTTCGCCCTCCTCGTCCTCTTCGTTGGCGTAACGCCCCATCTCTTCGGCAAAAGACGTGGGTGTTTTTTGGTTGTGTTGATCTTTTTTGCGTGACTTGATACGCGTTTGCGTTGACATCCTTGCGTCTCCTTCAATATTGAAAAAACTACCACGCGCATTTCAGGGCCAAGCCTGAACGCTTTGCGTGTCACAACTTGACAAACCCATCAACCATCCACCACCCCTCCCACACAACGGATCTTCACGTGCATCATCCAAACCGTCGCGAGGTCAAAAACCACCGACACACCGAGGATATCGATGACCCATCCTTTTGACAAGGTCGAGAGCCAAACCCCAGCACCCGCCAAAAACGCACAACCCGAAGCGGCAAACGACATCGACACGCCCACATCTCTCGAACGCGCACACTCCGAAGAGATCTCGACCTCAACGCAGCAAGTGCAACATCCAGAGTCCCTAACGGCGGCAGGTTCGACCGATCCACAAAAGCTCGAACAGATCCATTCGATCCCAACTTCGCGGATCGGTCGGTTCTTTAAAGCGGGATGGGTGGCACGCCACGCAATCCCGCTGGCGCTGCGCCGCACTGTAGAACTCGGCACCCCGAAAGATCAAGCCTCGGCAGAGACTCCAGAAACCGACAAAGAGCGCATCGCACGAGAAAAGCTGCTGAAGCAACAAGAGGCCATCGCAGAAGAACTCTTCCGAACCCTCGGGACCTTAAAGGGCGTCGCGCAAAAAGTCGGTCAAATGCTTTCTTATTTGGAGGGCGTCTTGCCCGCCGAACTCGCCCCCATATACCAAAAAGCGCTTTCGCGCCTGCAAGCCTCCGCACCCGCCCTTCCACCCGATGCCAGCCAGTCCATGATCGAATCCGAACTGGATTGCTTGCTTGAGGATCACTTCGCTTATTTCGAGCCGACACCTTTTGCAGCGGCTTCGGTCGGCCAAGTCCACCGCGCAACACTCCGCGACGGCACCCGTGTGATCGTCAAGGTCCAATACCCCGATGTCGACCGCGCCTTTGACAGCGATCTCAAAAACCTCAAGATCTTCGAAACGATGCTCTCTCCATTGATCCGCTACTACAACGCCAAAGACCTCCTCGATCAAGCGCGTCAACAACTGCTCGACGAACTCGATTACCAACGCGAAGCCCGCGCACAACAGCGCTTTTCTGACCTTTTTGCAGGCCACCCACACATCAAGATCCCCCGCGTATTCGCAGATATCTCGACCAAACGCATCCTTGTCTCCGAATACATCGACGGGATGACCTTTACAGACATCCAAAAAGCCGGCTCTTCGGTGCGCGATCGCGCTGCGGTTACGCTTTTCCGCTACTATTGGGAGTCTTTGTTTCTCCACAACTACGTCAACGCTGACCCACACCCCGGCAATTACATCTTCCACGCCGATGGCAGCATCACCTTTCTTGACTTCGGTGCTTCGGCTGAGGTCAATCCGCGCTTTATTCGCTCTTTCTTGCACAACATCTCTGCTCACATCCACAAAGACGAAGCGCGTTTCCGCGAAACCACCGCACAAACCTACGGATTCCCCACACAAGACCCCATCGTCTTTGATGCGTATCTCGCTGCCATCCGCAAGTTTCTTGAACCGCTCTCCCCCGAAAATCAACCCTTTCGATTTTCGACCCGTTGGATCGAAAGTTTTATGGAAGACGGCCTCTCGCAATCTCGGCAGATCCTTACTCGCGGCGGAAAAGTGCCTCGCCTTCCACCACCCGGCCACATCCCTCCCGATCTACCGGTCATTCAACGCATCGGCCTTGGATTGTCTTCGCTGATCGCACGACTCCAAGGCCAACACGACTGGGCCGCAGAAGCTCTTTCTATCTTCTCCAAAGCCCTCGAACACCGGCCCGATTGAGCGATCGCCCAACACGACCGACCGCAGAAACTCTTTCCGTCGTCTCAAAACCCCAGGACATCGGAACGATTGGCCGATAGCTCACCCCATCGCAAGCGCACACACGCTTAGGCTTGACACACAACGGAAAAAGTATAGTGTTTTGCTAGTCTTCTTTAGAACCGAGGCCAAGGCACACCACAAAGAAACAGACACAAGAGGAGAACGATGCGGATCTTGCCGTTGGGCGGCGCGCATGAGGTGGGCGCATCCAGTACAATCGTCGAATTTGGGGCCTATCGATTTTTGATCGACGCGGGCATTCGGATCGGCGCATCGGGGGGCGATCAACTTCCTGATCTTGCGCGTATCAAAGAAGAAGCGGGTCCGATCGATGCGATCTTGTTGACGCATGCGCACATGGATCATTCGGGGGCTTTACCGCTTGTGCATCTCGCTTACCCCGATGTCCCGATCTATATGACACCCGCGACGTTTGCCGTATTGCGGATCTTGTTTTCGGACAGCCAACGGCAGATGCAGGAGCGTTATCAGTTAGACGGGGAGATCCCGCTGTATCCGGCCTCTGCGATGGATTCTTGTCTTGGGCGCATCCGCCCAGTCCCCTTCGATTATCCGCTGCGCCTCTCTAACGGCGAAGTCGCCGCGACCTTTTATCCTGCGGGCCACATCTTGGGGGCCAGTGCGATCCACTTGCAGGGTCGGAGCGGATCGCTGCTGTTGAGCGGCGATATCTCGGTGACGGATCAACGAACCGTCCCGGGGATGTTGGCCCCACAGATCCGACCTGATGTGGTGATGATCGAGTCGACGTACGGGGATCGGATGCACGCGCATCGTCCGACCCAAGAGGCCAATCTGGTACGAACGGTTCACACGATCCTCAGCAACGGTGGCAAGGTGATCATCCCCGCATTTGCGGTCGGACGCGCCCAAGAAGTTATCTTGATCCTACAAAGCGCGATCGCCAAAGGCCAACTCCCTCCCTATCCGATCTTTGTCGATGGCATGGTGCAATCCGTTTGTGACACCTACAGCCGCTTCCCAACCTACCTCCAACAGCATCTGCGTCACAGCGTCCAACGTGGAAACAACCCCTTTTTTCCGACAGGAGGCTCGATTCATCGCGTCCGCTCTCAAATCCAACGAGAGCGAATTATCGAGGGGCCTCCCTGCTGTATCATCGCATCCTCGGGCATGATGACAGGTGGACCTTCTGCTTTTTATGCAGCGGCTTTGGCACAAGATGCGCGCAACCTGATCGCGATCACAGGCTACCAAGACGAAGAAGCCCCCGGGCGCCGATTGATCGAACTGGCCGATGCCCCCGCACCACAACGTCGCCTGCGCATCAACGACCGTGATATCCTCGTCGCTTGTCAAGTCGAAAAGTACGCACTTTCGGCCCACGCAGACAGCGGTGAGATCGCGGGTCTCGTGGGTGGACTGGATCCCGCACAAGGCGTCGTCTTGGTTCATGGCGAAGGTGATGCCCGCGAATCTCTCGCACAAATGGTCGATCACACGGTGCATTGCGATATCTTTTTGCCCCAAAATGGCGAAGTCTTGCGCTTCCAACCTCCGCGCCAAATCTTTTATCCCCCCACCTCCACGATGCAAGTCTCGTTGGCTCCGACCAAACAGCCGCTCGATGCGACGGGACTCTCGCATCTTCATCAGGCTTTGTGGTCTGAAAGCGGCACACGCGGGCTTTATCGTGTGGCCGATCTCTATGCTCGATGGAGCGGACCTGATCTTACCCCATCGACCGAAGAGATCGATGCGCTCCATCATGTGTTGCTCGAACACCCTCAGTTCTTTCATCCTGACCCACGCCGTCCACAGCTCTTTCGATTGACTTCTCCACAACCCACCCCCACGCGCCATCGACCCCTACAAGCCCAAGGGCGCGTCGAGATGAACCGCGCTCTTCAAATCGTGACCGAAGTCTTGCCCGAAGAATCCGGCCTCTACAAAAAAGGAGCCCGAAGAGAAGAGTACATCCTTTTGCTCTTCTTCTACTTCCCACAAAAAGCCCAAAGCCAATACGCCGAACAGTTCGAGACCATCACCCAACGCACAGGTTGGAAAGTCCATCTCAACGAGATGCCCCACCACGCTGCTCTCGAAGAATCCGCTCGCCGCTTATTGCCTCATGGCTGGCAGCCTCAACGCAACCCTTCGATCCTGCACGAAGAACAGCGCGTTCACTTGCGTGTCTACTGCCCTGCTCCAAAAACAGCCGACCCATCGACGATTCAGCAGATCCAAGAATCTTTTCTCAAAGACACAGGTTACCAACTTACGCTCCACCCACAACCGCTCCCCACGCCCGATCTTTCTCTCTCCCACTCACACGTTCCCACCACCACACACCCTACCCACGCTCCCCTCCACTTCTCCGATCACAGCGAAACCTTCCCATCCCTCCAAGCATCCGAACAGACGCCCGTTTCGGCACAGATCGGAAACTCCGAAAACATCGAAACATCGGCACAGATCAGAACATCTGAAAGCATCGAATCATCCGTACAGATCGAAGCCTCCGCACCGTTGGAGATCAATCAAGCCTATCTACGCATCGAAGAAGTCTTCGCGCATTGCCCACACCGCCCTTACAAAAAAAGCAAAAAGGGCAACCAGATCGTTCTTAGCTTTTTGTCGCCCTATGTTGGCGAACGCTACACAACGCAGGTCGAGCAGTTGGCCCAACATATCGGATGGACGATCCAAATCAATCCCGAACCCAACGAGTACGGCATTAAACAAGAAGTGCGTGCGATCTTGCCGAAAAGTTGGGGGCTTGCCAAAGAACCCGGGATCCACAAACGCACACGACTTGTGCGCATCCAACTCCCCCGAACTCCCGAAAAGACGGAGCTTCAACGGATCGCAGAACAAGTTTACGAACGCACCGGCTTTTTTCTTGAGGTTCACCATGCTTAGCGAACCTTGTAAAAAAAGAGAACCTTTACCCCCTTCGGTACGAGGTTTCAGGAGTTTTTGATGAAATTATCCACCCGCGCCGAGTACGGAACCCGCGCACTTGTCGAGCTTGCCATGCACCATGAGGACCCACGCCCGATGATGCTCCAAACCATCGCGGATCGTCAGGGTCTTTCCAAAAAATATCTTGAGCAGCTTTTCATCTTGCTCCGTCGTGCCGAGATCATCGAAGGCTTGCGCGGACCCACAGGAGGCTACCGCTTGGCCCGTCACCCCTCAAAGATCCGCATGGCCGAAGTGATCCAAGTCCTCGAAGGCTCTCTTGCTGTCGCCGATTGTCTTGTCGACCAAGAGTCTTGCGTCAAAAGCGGAAGCTGCGCCACCCAAGAGATCTGGGCTCGCGTCACCCACGCCATCGAAGATATCTTAGGCTCGATTACTCTCGAAGAACTTGTCTCACGCCACAGTTGCGCCCTCCAACCGCTGCGCTTTTTGCCCGGCTTTGGTGGCGAAACCTTCCATTGCACAAGCCACGAATCTCCCGAAAAAGCAGAGTAAGAAAGAGAGAAAATCTTGAGCGAACGTTCGTCTTTTCCGTCTCGCCCGAAGGAGCAAAGCCTCACCTTCCTCTCGCACGAAGCCCAGCCCTTGCGTCTCGAAGGGCTGCTCCATCTTGGAGAAGGCGCTTGGGGGGCGGTGATCTGCCATCCTCACCCGCTTCATGGCGGAACGATGCACAACAAAGTCGTGGACGCAGCGCTCCGCGCAACAGCATCCATCCGAGCCTCGACGATTCGCTTTAACTACCGTGGTGTGGGACGTTCAGAGGGCCACTACGGCGAAGGCATCGCTGAGGTTCTCGATCTCAAAGGAGCGATCGATACGCTCCGTCGGTACAGCACCTTCCAACGGCTTTTTTTGATCGGTTTTTCTTTTGGAACGGGCGTGGTTTCGCGTTATCTGGCCGAAGGTGGAGAGGCTGATGCTGCGGTCTTGATCGCACCTCCCTTTTCAATGCACCCACTCCCAACGTTTGCGATCCCCACCACAGCGGGCTTGCACATGGTTCTAGGAGAAAAAGATAGCTTCTGCACACCTGATGATCTTGACCGCTACATCGGAACATTCGACGGATTTGTTCGCTCCAAGCTCATCGACGAAGCCGATCATTTCTTCCACGGCCATCTACACGAACTCGCCGACTTTATCAGCGAAGCCATCCCCCCCGACCTACGGTAATCTACGCACTCTGCGATGTTCTGCGCACTCTGCGATGCTCTACGCGCACAAGATGTTTATACATCGAAATCATCGCTGGTTGTAAGCGTTTCGTGCCCGCTCTTCAACAGGTAAGCTTCGATAAAGTCATCAAGGCGACCATTGAGAACGGAGTCCACATCGCCCACTTCGGTGCCTGTGCGGTGGTCTTTGACCATGCGGTACGGATGAAGAACATACGAGCGGATCTGGCTCCCAAACGAGATCCCTTTCTTTTGAGAGTTGATCTGATCCATCTCATCGCGGCGTTTTTGGAGTTCTGCTTCGTAAAGTCGAGAACGCAACATCTTGATCGCTGTTGCGCGGTTTTTGTGTTGGGATCGTTCGTTCTGACAAGCCACCACGATCCCTGTGGGCATGTGCGTCATCCGCACTGCCGAGTCTGTTTTGTTGACGTGCTGTCCGCCCGCTCCTGACGCTCGGTACGTATCGACGCGGATATCGGCTTCGTTCAGTTCGATCTCGATATCGTCGTCCACTTCGGGGGAAACAAACACCGACGCAAAAGACGTGTGGCGGCGGGCTTGCGAGTCGAACGGAGAAACACGCACAAGTCGATGAACCCCCACTTCCGCTTTGAGATAGCCGTAAGCGTACTCGCCTTCGACCGAAAAGGTTGCACTCTTGATCCCCGCCTCTTCGCCATCTTGCTGATCGTTGATGTTGGTCTTCCATCCGCGTTTTTCGCAATAAAACAGCAACATCCGCAAAAGCATCGACGCCCAATCACAAGACTCGGTCCCGCCGGCTCCTGCGTTCACCGAAACGATGGCATTGTTGCGATCGGCTTCTCCACCGAGCATCCGCTCAAACTCCATCTCCTCGATGATCTTTTCAGGAACCCCCAATTCCGAAGCCAACTCGCTCAAAGTTTCTTCGGTGGGCTCGTCATCTGTAGACAATTCAAGCAGCGTCTCGGCATCCGAAAGCCCTCGACGCAGACGTTGAAAACGCTCGACAAAGGCCGTCAGATTGGAACGTTCGCGGAGTACTTTTTGTGCGCGCTCTTGATCTTCCCAGATTGCCGGATCTGCGGCCACTTCATCCAGTTTTTTCAGGCGTTCTTGGCGACCTGCAAGGTCAAAGACACCTCCCAAGGTGTTCTTGACGCTCTTGGAGATCGGTGATCTTGAGCTTGACTTCTCGAAGGGTTTGCATGACGGGTCTTCTCCTGTTCTTTCGATACGTTGAATACTTTTGGGTCGATTTCACCCAAGGAATCTCGCAACCCCCCCTTGCATCGCCTTTTGCGTGAACGCATCTCAAGGGGGTTCTGCGGACCCCTCTGGATAACGCGACCACACACAAAACGCAAGCCTTTCGTGGAACGTTCTGCGTACTTGCCTTGTTCGCCACTTTCCAACATAACCTTGTACTGCCGCGCTCACGACGATTGAAACGCCAAGAAACCGCCCCATGCGGCCCCTCAAACGAGCCTTCAACGTACAAAGCGGAGCAACGACCTCGACGGCAGGTCTTGATCGCCGTATCCCCCTTGATTTGTTGCATCGACACAAAGGAGCAAAAAGCATGAAGCGATTGATCTTCTGGGGCTTTTTGGGGGCTTGCCTGTGCTTTGGCACAGCCGCACACGCCAACAACGCCTCGAACCGTTTTGCAGTCCTCGACTTTGACACCTCAGGACGCATCTCTGCGGGCGCAGGCGAAACCCTCGCCATGATCCTCTACAACTCGCTCAACGCACGACGGTACAATCTGATCGATCCCCAAACCATCCGCGAACTTCTATCCAAACACGAATGGCCTCGAAAACGCCAACTGACGGGCGGTTTGCTCGCAGACTTCAAAAGAATGGGCGTGCGCTTCGTGATCACGGGTTCTATCGGCTACCATTATCGCACTTTTACCGCAACCTACCGCATCACCAACGCCGACGGGCGCATCCTCTACAGCGATGTGCTTCCCCCCGTCCAAAGTTGGGTCGGCATGATCTCCACCCTCCAGTACTCCATGAAGATGCTGTTGCGAAACACCCAACGCACCCAACCCACCGCCAAAACAACCCCCACAACCAAGCCCGCCCAACCCAACGCCGCTCTCAAAAGCCTTGTCGCCCGCATCAAAAGCGCGGTCAAGAAAAAAGCCCCGCTGCAACCCTTCGAAACGCTCATCAAAGGTGCCACGCGCATCGACGGTCTTTTTCCTCTCTATACCAAGAAAGATGCTTATGGACAACCTCTGTATATGATGGAGATCGCCCCCGAACAATTAAATAAACTTTACTTGTTTTCTCCTACTCTTGAAGGCGGAACAGGCGATACGCTTTTGACGTTTGCGATGCTCGATGAATACCCTTTTCTGTTTGTTCGCCATGCGCGTGCGCTTTATATGATCGAGAAAAACGTCAAGTTCCGCGTCTCCCCCAAATCGGCGCTCAGCAAGATCATCGATCGCTCTTTTGCAAACTCCATCCGCGCTGCCAACTTAATCCTCAGCGATGTTCACCCCAAAAAGAAATCTTTCTTGATCGACGCCACGAAATTTCTCACACAGGACTTGCTTGGCGTAGCGCGATTTGCGCGATTCTTTGCCTTGCGTACCACCGCGATTGAAAAAGTCAACGCCTATCCCAAAAACCTCGAATTGACCATGAGCGGCATCTTCGTCTCGCGTGCAACCACAGCCACCACACCGCTCGGACAAGCGATGATCAAGCTCCGCTACAGCCTCTCGACGATGCCCGAACCCGGTTTTCGCCCTCGCTATGCCGATGATCGTGTGGGTCATTTTATGATGGTCGCCAAAGACTTTAGCCGTGATGATGTGGACACCCGCTACATCCGTTATGTGACACGTTGGCGTCTTGAAAAGAAAAACCCTCGTGCGCGTCTTTCCGAACCCAAAACCCCGATCACTTTTTGGCTCGAAAACGGTATTCCTCACCGCTACCGCGACTCCGTAGCAAAGGGCATCTTGATGTGGAATCAAGCCTTTGAGCGCATCGGTTTCCAAAACGCCGTCGTTGCGCGCCAACAGCCCGATAACGCCACATGGGATCCCGCCGATATCCGCTACAACAGCGTTCGCTGGTTTCTCGCCAATACAGCGGGGTTTGCGCAAGGCCCCTCACGGATCGATCCACTAACAGGCGAGATCTACGACGCCGATATCCGCGTATCTTCCGAAATGACGCTTTTCCTCAACCAACAATTCTCTCTGCAAATCGAACCTCTCAGCGCTCTCCAAGGCAGTGGTCTTGAGTTTATGCTTGCAGAAAACGAATTCAGCGGCCTCAAGCCTTTCCACACACTATTGCAAGACTACAAGCAACAAATGGCTGATCTCAAAAAGAAAGCAGCACAACCCACCTTCCACAATCGCCGACAACAATTCCATTGCGCCCACATGAACGAAGCTCGCATCCAAGCGGCCTTTGGATGGGGTCTTTTGACTCTGCGCAAAGAACTTGTCCCGGGCACGAGCCAAGCTAAAAAATACATCGATGACTTTATCGTGAGCGTGATCTCCCACGAGGTCGGCCACACCCTCGGTTTGCGTCACAACTTCAAGGCCAGTACCCTCCACACCCTCGAACAGCTCCACGATACCGCACGCACCAAGCGCATGGGTCTCACCAACTCCGTCATGGAATACACCCCCGTAAACCTCGCTGCACCCGGCCAAAAACAAGGCGAGTACTGGCAAACCACCCTTGGTCCTTACGATCATTGGGCCATCGAATATGCCTACCGCCCGCTTCCTGCGCGCACCCCCGAAGAGGAACTGCCCTACCTCAACCGCATCGCCTCTCGCGTCGCCAAGCACGAACTCGCCTACGCAACGGACGAAGATGCTTTTGGCTTTACCTCGGTCGATCCCACCGCAGAACGTTGGGATCTAGGCAAAGATCCTCTTCGTTACGCCCAACACCGCGCCAAGATCGCCTCCGAGATGTGGAAGCGTATTGAATCCTATGTTCCGCGCTCCAAAGGCGGTAGCTACCAACGGATGCGCTATATGTTCAACATCGCGGCCTCAACGCATCTTCGCGCAGGCATCCAAGCAGCGCGTTTTGTCGGTGGCCTCTATCACCAACGCGATCACATCGGTGATCCCGGAAAGCGCCTCCCCTTTCGACCAGTATCCGCAAAAAAACAACGCGCAGCGCTAGATTTCCTTGCGAAACAATACTTTGGACCCAAAGCCTACAGCTTTTCCCCGAGCCTGCTCAACAAACTCGCTCCCGAGCGTTTGTATGGCTTTACCTTCGCCATCATCGCCCGTCCCATCGACTATCCTTTGCATCGCACGATCCTTGCCCTTCAACTTCTCCCGATCTATCGGCTTCTTTACGTCTCAACCCTTGCCCGAGTGGAAGACATTCAACTCCGCCAGTCCCCTGACGCCGACTATCTCTCTGTTTCCGAGATCTTCCAGACCATCTCTAACGCAGTGTGGGCAGAACTCCTCCCACCCGCTACCCCAACCTCCCAACCCAGCCAAAAAACTCCCCATCCAGTCCTGATCCCAAGCACTCGCCGCGCACTACAAAACAGCTTGATCGAGCTTCTTTTCGCTTATAGCCAAGCCAACGGGCTTGTGATCGCGGAAGCTCCCGTCGCAGCAAGAACAGAACTGGTCAAGCTCTCAGAACGCCTTCAACACGCCATTCCACGCACAACACACGCCCCAACACGCCTGCACCTGATCAACGCTCACGCACGCGTTCAACAGCTCCTCAACACCGTTCAAATCCGTCTGCGCTGATCTCCGCCAACGTCGCTCCCGCCCCCCCCACGTTCGCTTTATCCCGACATTCGGCATTTTTTGACCATCACCGCCCTGCCCCGATGATCGGCCTATGTTCGCTTTATCCCTACATTCGACATCTTTCGATCAGTTTATCGCTTTCCTTATGATCGGTATGTTCCAAAAGTCCCCACCCCGCCCCAATACTCGATCCGTTTGTCGCATCGTTCACCGTCGAACGTTTCGAAAGTCCCCACCTTTCATCAAAGTCCTCAACATCCCCAAATCACACGTTGTTCACCGTCAAACGTTTCGAAAGTCCCCGCCCCGCTCCTCGATCTGTTTAGAATCCGCTTTAGAGGCGTAGAATCGGTCTGTTTAAAACCAGCTTTCAGGAACGTAGATCATGTCACCCGGGCGCAGATAGCGATTGAGGAATCGGCGACGATCGAACGAATCAAGAGGGATGCGATAGATTCGACGCTGTCCATTTTCAAGCGTGCGCATCAAACGAGTATCGTTTCGAGCGGCGCGGCGACCAAACCCCCCAGCTATCGCAATAATTTGGATCACGGTGAGACCGGGGGTATAGTCAAAACGACCGGGCTTATTGACTTCCCCAAAGACAAAGATCTTTTTGGAGTTAAACTCCGTGACTTTGACAACGACGGATGGGCGGCGCTTTAGAAAATGTTTGAAGAGTCCGTCGGAGATCTCTTGGCGGATACGCCCGGGGGTTTTTCCACAGATGCGAACCGTTTCAAGCAGCGGCATCTGGATCGTACAGTCGGGGTACACTTGAAAGGTTCCTTCGATATTCTCGTCGTACACTTTGATGTACAGCATATCGCCGACATCTAAATGGAAGTAAGAGAGATCGAATTCAGTTGGATTGATGGATTGCGTTTTTTGAAGGCTTCGTCCAGCAACCGAGAGGGGATCTTTTTGGGTTTGTTGGGTGCTGGTCGTACAGGCCCCAAGGAAGACTGCGAGCGCGGGCAAGGAAAAAAAGACGGGGCGAATAAAAAGGCGAAAAAGGTTCAAAAACAAGGAAAAGCTGTTCATGGTGCGGCCTTTATCAATGTCCCCACCGACCCGATTACCAAGCGATCTCAGTTTTGAGCGCGGCAGTGATACGAAAGAATCCGAGGTCAAAGAAGTTTCCGTCAGCGGTGATCCCGCCGTTGGATTCGCGCCATTCGAGAAGGCCTTGCACTCCGAGCGTCCACCATTCGAAGATGTACCAATCAAAACTCAAGCCGCCGCTTACAACAAATTGGTTGGGTGTAACGTTGCCGTTGGAAGCCGCGATGCGTCCGAAGTTGTATTGCACACCACGGAAATTCGTGGGGATTTGTCCGTATTGAACATAACCCGCCATCGCGTTGGCCTTCAAGAGAAAGCGGGTTGCGAATTGTGCAGCAAAATCAACGACACCCGCCGTAGTATGATAAAAGTTTGTAAACATCGAAGGATAAAAGTCGTGAACGAAGCCAGCGCGCAAATACACGGTGGGCGTAAAGTAGTAGGTTAAAGAGATAGACCCCAAAACCATCCCGTAGTTGTCTTTGGGGATACTCGTGTCAATTCCGCCCGTATCTGCTTCGTTCACGAAGGTATACCCACCACCGATCTTTACCGTAAGCGTCAAGTTGTCGGTAAATTGACCCAAAAGACCGATATAGGCTTTGAATGGATACATGCCCCGATTGAGCGTGCTTGAACGGCCAAGGCTGAGCTGGGGAAAGTAATTAACAATATCGACGCTAGTTTCGAACAGCAGGGCTGTTTTGGGGAGAAACTTCCATTTGACGTTGGCGTAGATGAGCTGGTTGAGGAAGTCCATATTGGGATCGGGATACAAACCGAATCGGATTTGGTAGCCGATATCCGCTGTAAAGGCTTTGCCACCGGGTTGGATGGTCAGTTGAATTTTCGAAGCGTTGTTAAAGGAAAGAAACGCGCCACCTCTTTGGGTTCCTGTTTCTGCTTGAAAGAGTAGGTAATTGAAGACTTCTTCGGCGGTATAAGTATCGCCAGCGCTGCGACTGAAGAGATTGGAGATCAAGAGCTTGACGGGGGCATTTTTGAAAAGCTCTAGGGACAGATCGGCTTTTCCACTCAGTTGATTGAGATTGCTAAGCAAACCGTTGATGTAGTGGTTGTAATTGACGAATCCAGCGGCGTTAAAACCGACAGATTCTCCGTTGATCAGCAGTTCAAGACCGGGGCGAACGTTAAAGTACGCGGAATTCACGATCTCGCTCAATTGAGGAGTCGTACGAGAGGCCGAAGATCGACGAAGCGGGTTTTGATCGAAGCCAAAGTCGAGGTACAAGCGAGGATGAAATTTCCCCTGATCACCTAGAAACTTGATACCATCGCCTTTTGCGAAGGCTTCTTTGGCTGAGCCTAGG
The DNA here is from genome assembly GCA_963169055.1 of Myxococcota bacterium. Taxonomy (GTDB): domain Bacteria; phylum Myxococcota_C; class UBA6777; order UBA6777; family UBA6777; genus JAKLKB01. Next base: position 16,073 of record CAUJFU010000455.1, on the reverse strand, counting down.
GCAAAACACAACACAAGCCATGTAACAACACGCCATTGCGCCAAACGCGCCCATGGAACAAGACAGCTAGATGCACGCACCATAGTACATTTCCCATCACAATATCTTGAGAACGCGAACAAATCGTCGCATCAAGAGCCAACCATAGCCACAAGCAATGAAATCGGTTGCGAGCAAGAAGCCAAAACGGCCCCTTCCTTGACTTGGGACGCTCGGTATACACAAACCTATCCGAATTATCACAGAAGCATTGCAGTTCCAAGAACAAGTTGCTTTTTTATACAACAGCATGCCTTAGAACACAAACAATCAGCCCATGTCAACAAGCGACAAAAGAGTCCCTATCAACACAGATCCAAGACAAAGAGGATTCGGAAAAAACAGACAGAGTGTAGCGCGAAACAAAGACAAAAGCAAGGATTTGGGAGAACAACGGGCAGGAAAAATGAACGAAGGGGAAAGAGCACAAAGGAGAGAAAGGGCAGAAGTTAACGGGAGGGAGAGAACACAAAGGGGAGTACGATATTCACGGCCTCGCCTTCGGGTTTGGGGAAAGACCAACGTTGCGCGGTTCGTTTAACGCAGCTAGCGACGCTGGAGTTGAGGCTATTTTCCTCGATCTCGACGGCGGAGACGCGGCCATTGAGTGCGATCGTGATCCGAATGCTGATCTTGCCTTTGAGATCGGGGTTGTTTTTGAGTTCGCGCTCATAACAAGAGCGGATGCCGGGTTGATAGAGGTTGATCTTGCGTCGGAGCGCGCCTTGATCGAGGGTTCCGCCTTCCGGTTCAAAGTTCTCGATTTTGAGATTGGCTTTGATGCTTGCGCCGCGACGGCCCGTACCACCGCCTTTTACGCCATCACCACCTGATGGTCCGCGAAGATCGCTTGCAACATCCAAGCTGCCGCGCTTTCCGCCTCCGCCACGAGATCCACGCTGAACTCCCGAACCATCGTCCACAGCGACGCCAGAGGTGCGTTTGAGTGCTTCGTCGAGGTTACGTTGCATCTCGCCACCGCCTGCAAGAACGTCCTTGATTGGGCTGCCTTCGCCACCTTTGGCACCGAGCAAACCAAGCACGCTCACACGCGACAATCTTTCCGCGATCTGTTGGCGTCGAGCTGCGGCACGAGCGGCTTTTTCTGAGTCGCTGAGCTGCTTCACAGGCCCGGTGCGTTTGGGGGGAGCCTCGCGCTTGGTCGGCTTTTTCGGGCCTTTTTTCGTTTCGCCCTTCTTTTTGGGATCTTTGCCGTCTTCGGTAGGCTTCATTTTGACAGGAACAGGCGGCGGTTGGATGGGGGCGATGTACTTCGCAAAGCGATCCGAGATTTGATTGAGGTTGATCTCTTGATCGATTGGGTAGGTGCGCAAGTACGCGATAAATCCGAGGTGAGCAAGGCCAGAGATCACAAGAATCGAAGAGTATACCCAGTCAATGCCTTTGATCCAACCGCCTTGGATCAGGGCGGGGATCTGGGGCTTGGCGGGAAGCGGCGGCGGGGTCACAAACTGAAAGAGCAGCGTTGTATCGCCAAAAGTCAATTTTCCACGAGATTTTTCGCTGAGGGCGACTTGGTACACAGGTACTTTTTTCTTTTGGCTGGGCTGACCGGGCTTTTCATAGTCGACTTGGCCGACTTGTTTGGCGACACCTTCTTGTTTGAGAGCTTGAAGATCCGCCACACCTGTCCCCAAAGAAAGGCGTCCTGTCATCCATTCTGCAAGGGTGAGGTAGTAGGTATCTTCTCGGAGTTCAAACAGCGGAAAGCGAGAGGGAAGCCCAGTAGCGGGGATCACAAAGGTATTCCGATTGGAATCGCCCACCGTGACGGGTTCTCGTTTCCGCAACAGGCGTTCTTCGATGATCTTCCCGCCTTGGATGATCCCGATACGCAGGATCTTTCTGGTCTGATTCTGTGTCATGATAGAGATCCTCTTCCGCCGAAGGCGAATTGGCGACACAACGCACGAGAGATCGGGACAACACCTCGTCGTCCTCAACCACCCTTCTTCACAACAGCAAACTTAAACTTCGAAAACTCCGCTTGACCCGCCGTGTACATCACCTCAGAAAGCAAGCGGAAACTCATATCTTGATCGGCGACGATCGTCACTTCCCCTTTAAACGCGGCACTGGGGTTGTATTTGGCGATCTTCTTCTGTTTTTGGACGTCTTCTTTGAGTTCTTTGAACAGAGGCGTAATCAAGTAAGACGACGCTTGTTTGTCTTTCTTCAGACTGGGATCGACCGTATTTTTCACCACATCGCACACCTTTTTCCGATTCACCATGATGATCTTTTTCGTCACGGCGATGGTGGTGGTGTGCTTCACCTCAAGCTTGGTGCTTGACTGGGGCAGGGTATGCTCTTTGGACTGTGGGACGTCAACGGGTGAGGTCGAGTAGTTCATCAGAAGATAGATGAGCACGTTGACGAAGATGTCCATCAACGATGTCATGTTTAGCTCGGCTTTTTTGGCCAGAGCAGCATCACGATCGGCTTTCTTTTGGGCTTTTTGGTGTTTTCGTTTTTCTTCTACCGCCGAACTCATCGTTCGTTCTCCTTTGTATCATCGTTGTGCTGCGACCTTTGTCACCAACGCCGCGCAAAAGTTTCAAGCTTTTTTTGGGGTTCGCATCTTGTGCGGTTTGGGGGCTTCGCGGGGCTCGTTGGAGCCGAAGACAAACAAGACTTGATTCTGCGTAAGGCTGGAACCCTTGGAGGCCGAGAAGGAAGGTTTAGAGCACGCCTGCGCTCAAAACCACTTCGGGAAACATATCCTTGTCGGCTGTTTTGCCTTCGCGGCTGTGATCCATCACGTCGATGATGATCGAGTAACGGATTTCGGGTTCCGCCATGATGATGATGCGGCGTTCATCAGGAAAGACTTCTTTGATGGTTTGGAGGCATTGTTTCAAGACAGGCAAGTTGTGTTTGTCGCCGATCTTTTTCACCGTGGGGAGTTTGGCCTCGGTGGCTTCGCCTTTGAGGTCGCAGCCTTCGGGGATTTTTTTCCCACGCGTCAGGATCGTCAAGCCTTTTTCTGTGATGCTGACCGTCAAATTAAGCGGTGGCTTTTCGTCTTTTTTCTTGGGTTCACTGCTGGAAGCTCCCCCGCCGATCTTGGGGGCAGCGACGTTGATCACGCCGATCTTGATGAACTCGGTACTCATGATCAAAAAGGGGATCAAGAGCATGATGATGTTCATCAAGGGCATGATGTTAATTTCTTCCGTGGCGTCTTCTTGGCGTATTTTCTTTCCCATAGGGGATCTCCTTATGACGAGCAGGGCCTTTGTTTTACAAAGACACAAACGACACAAAGCAGGCGCGGAGGGGCCTGCTTTGTGGTGCATCTGCGCACGGACAAGACTTAGCGATCAAGCGGGTTGGATTGGCCTTTGGCGCGGTTGAAAAGCAAGTTTTGGAGTTTGGTGGTGTATTCGTCGATCTCGTCGATGATCTTTTTGGTGATCGCGCCGAGCATTGCGTGTGCAACAAGACAAGGGATCGCAGCCACAAGACCAAACGCTGTCGTGTTCAACGCGATAGAGATGTATTGCGCGAGCAGTTTGGATTTTTGGTCTGCGGAGGCTTTGTCAAGAGCCTTAAACGCTTCGATCAGACCGAAGATCGTACCAAGGAGGCCCAGCATGGTTGCGACGTTGGCGGTGGCTTGGAGCAGGTTGGTGCGTTTTTGAAGTTTCGGGATGACTTCGAGGGAAGCTTCTTCGATGGCGTTGGAGATCTCGACTTCGCCTTTGTTTGCGCGAGTCAGGCCCGCTTTCACAACTTTGGGAAGAGCAGCGGAAGGAGCGGCGTTACAGAGTTTGATCGCACGATCGATGTTGTTGGCGAGAACCAGTTTTTGGATTTGGGCCATGAAAGCAGCGCCGTTGATGTTGTATTTGAAGAACAAAAAGATGAAGCGCTCGATCGTCAAACCGATGCCAAAGATCAAGGCGATCGCGATGGGGTGCATAAAGATGCCGCCGTCAACATAGAACTGTTTAATTTCGGACATAGATCCACTCCTCCTGAGTATTGTGAGTGCTTGGTTCGTGGTTCAAAACGCCACTCGGGTTGTTCTTTCAGAGTCGCCCATAAAAACGGATGCAACTCGATAAGCAGCATAGGATTCAGAGCGGGGGGATGTTTGTGTAGGCGAAAAGACCCAAAAACAAACAGATTCCACACCCAACAACACGTTGTCTTAAAACGGTGTTTTTTTAACCGCGTTGATCACTTTCTTCACGAAACTTTCGTTGCGCTTAAAGCCCTCGTAGTTGAGAGGGGCGCGGTTGAGAACGTAAAACGCTTGGGGCTTTTGGATCCGTCCGACGATCTTGACGTCGGAGATGCGGATCACACGGCCACCTGTGCGTTTTTGAGCACAGACCGTCGTGCTTGCGGGCAGCAGCATAAAGGATAGCGTTGTGCTGAGCAAGAGTGTTTGTGCAAAACGTCGAAAAAATTGCATCACGCAACCTCTTTTTGCGGAGAGATCCGCGTTTGATGCGAGCGATCGAAGCGCTGTACGCCTCCGACACGAAGCGCGGTGTTGCTGTTCGGAAGGGTGTAGACTCGTTTATGTCGCTCGCATGGTTTGTGTGTGTTGGGCAGGGGCAACCCGAAAGGAGCAAGAAGCGATGCAGTGGTGGGCCTTTTCTTTGAAGAGAGAACCGATCCACACAAAGAGGGTAAGAGAGCGGATGTATCGGAAGCATTCCATACAGGTGGGTTGTTTGGTTGTGTGGGAGCGAGAACAATCAACCGGCTCCCGAAATCACTTTGTTGTGTCATCCAATCCATCGTCCCCGTTTGCGGGGTTATGGCCCTATCAAAGGGCAGATCGAAGTAAACAGTCTTTTTTGCATCAAGGCACAAAAAAGACTTGTTTCTCCCCTTGTATCGGGGAGTTGCTGTTTTTTTGGGCACACGTCGGCGATGATGCAATATCCGAAGCTGAAAGTCAAGGAACACTTTTCGCTCTTGCGCGCCCCGCCCCGCCTTACCGTCAAAGGCGAACAGCAGGGGCGAGCCAAAACGAGCGAAAACAGGCACGACACCCACACGGAGAGGAGAGGTTGGCCAATCGAAAAGCATCATGATGGCTCGTATTCGCTTGGTGTTATCGGCGTTTTGGAGGTTGTTTTGTTTTACGCAGGCGGGCGCGTCGGATGCTCTTGATGGTGGAGTCAAGGCGTTTGCGTAGGCTGGCGATTTGTTTGTTGGCGTCCGCAAGATAGCGATGAACGGGTGCATCCGAACCAACACCGCTTTTTTGGTTGATGTAGGCTTGGAGGTGGTAGGCTGCGGTAGAAAAGCGAGAGATACCGTCCATGATGGCGACGATGCGTTTTTCGCTTTGTACATCGGGAGGGGCTTCGCGCAAAAAGCGGTCGGTCGGCATCGCACGTTGGATGCGAAGATCCCGATCGAGATGCAAGATCCCGATATTGTAGTGCGCGTCAACGTAAGAAGGGTTGTCTTGCAAGAGTTTTTGAAAGACCTCAAGAGATTCTTTGTACTGCTGCGATGCGTTGAGGACGATGCCGTAGTTCAAACGGGCTTCCCACATTCGCGGCGCAAGATCAACCGCAGCACGAAAGTGAGGGACAGCTTCGCGTAGTTTGCCTCGCTCAAGCAACAAAACGCCTAGGAAGTTGTGTGCTTCGGGAAATTCATGGCGCAACTTGACCGCTTTTTCAAGGAAAGTGATCGCGGAGCTTACATCGTTGAGCTTTTTGTAGGCAAAGCCCAGATAATACAAGGGTTCTGCAAAGGTTTTGTCGGCATCTGCCGCCAAAGTAAACGCAGTTCGCGCCAGTTCAAATTTTTCTTGTTTGTACCAGATCAAGCCGAGATTGAGGATGGCTTGAGCATTTTTCTCATCTTTTTGGCGGAGGGTGCGTGCCATCTGTTCTGCGCGGCTGAGTTGGCCTTGTTGGATGTAGAGATAGATCAGCGCGTTTTGAAAGGCCAGTTCTTGTGGAAACGAGCGCGACTTATCCGCGATCAGCTCCATCGCTTCACTGGTTCGGCCCTGTCGCAGATGCACGCGCATCAAGTTCATCGTCGCAGGCACGAAATCTGGCTTGATCCGTAGTGCGTTGGTGTACGCTGTTCGGCTTCCCATCGGATTGTTCAAGCGATCTTGCAAGACACCGATGTTGTACCAAGCTTTGTGGTTTTTCGGATCATTTTGTAAGACTTGTTCGAGTTCTTTGAGCGCTTGCAATGGATCTTGTTTGGCAGCATCCAACGCGGCTTTGAAGCGCTCTTTCGAGCCTTCTTGCGGATCTGCTGCTTTGACAGGTTCGGGTTCAGGCGCAGCTTCGGGGATCTCTTCGGTCGTTCCGCCATCTGCGCTTGCAACAGCAGAACCTTCCGCGTTGGGCATTTCGTCTTGCTTGACCACTGTTTGGTTTGGGCAGCCAATCAAAACGGCCACACCCAACCACGCGCTCAGCCAAACCACCCACCATCCAACATGACGCATCTTCTATCCTCTCAGCGCTTGTGCGCATTGAAACATCCATCCCAAGGGGAGTTTCGCATCCAAGCTGATCTTCGTTCGGCTTTCCAACAGATCCCTTTTCGTTCTCAACGTTTGGGGGGTTCTTTGGAAGCAGGCGCTTTTTCAGGTTCCAAACTCATCAAAGGCAGCGGAGACAACGGATCGAATGTTGTTTGAGGCTCCAGCTTTTTCGGAAGAGGAAAGTTTGGATCGGCCCGATGGATCGCTTCGTAGGCTTGGTTGGTACACTCGTTTTCAAAAAACAACTCTTTGGATTTGTCCACCACTTTGCGGTACAGCGCTTGGGCTTGATCTTCGAGGGGACGAACAAGTCCCTGATCGAGCTTTTCTTTGTAGATCTCTTTGGCTTCTTCGGTCCACCGCAAGCCACGGATCTTTGGCAACGGTGCTTTCGAGACGCCTGTTGCGATCTTTTGCTTGCCTTCGGCGATTCGATAGAGCGCACACAACAACCAAGGAGCCGAAGAATACATCGCAACGCGATTAAAATCCTTGACCACTTCGTTGTAGCGCTTGCTCTTGTCGGAGATCTGGCGTTTTTGTACTTGTGGATTGGTGCTGTCGATGCGCAGTTTGTCGAATTTTTCGTACTCAAACATCGCCAAAGCATACGCCGCTTTGGCTGGGTAATGGCTTGTTAAAGAAAGATCCACTTGTTTCATGCGACCTTTTAGGCTGTCAAACACGCGGAGCATCTTTTCGTGTTCTCGCTTCATTCGAGACCAAGGTAGCGACTTTTTCTCCATCTCTTCATAGATGGTTCCGTGGCATTGCATCACGCGGCGCACGTAGTCGCTGTTGCTTTGATACCGACGGATAAACGATTCGCACAAGCGCACCACATCGTCCGTTCGCTTCATGCGCTGGTACACTTTGACAGCGTTGTAGAGTACATCCGGGGCGTCTTTTCGAGAGCTAAACTCGCGTGCGTATCGTTGGTATGCGCGTGCGGCTTCATCATAACGCTGCATGCTTTCCAACAACACAGCCGCGTTAAACAAAGCGTCTGCGCGCTTATGAGAGTCGCGGTAGGCTCGGTTGTCCACCAGTTCAAGGTAACGACCGATCGCCTTGTCAAAGTTGAAATATTTTTCGGCGTTGTAGGCTACGAAAAACAACGCTTGATCGGAGCCTGCTTTGGGGTTGCCTTCGTTATCAAGCAAGAGGTTACCTTGTTTGTCACGCAAGCGCCAAGTCGGATAACGCTGAACAACCAGTTCGTATACCTTCAAGGCAGACCCAAACATCTTCGCTTTTTCATACATCAGTGCTGCGTTCCAAAGGCCCGCAGGAGCGTCTTTATCTTTCGGATTTTGTTCGACAGCCTTCATGAAAGCTTGGGCAGCCTCTACCCATTTCCCTTTTTCTTTCAACTGATTTGCTTTGATGAAGATGACGCCCACCTTGAGTTCTTTTTCGTAAGGAAAGACGAGGCCAAATTTTTTCAGTTCGTCAATAGCCGCCACCATCTCATCCAAACAGCCCTGTCTACGGTGGCTTGCGACGACCGTATCCCCTGCCGACTTCGCGAGCGGATGTTGCGGGTACGTTTGAAGGAAATTCATCAAGCGTTGGCGAGCTTCGGCAAGATGATCGTACGAAAAATAGATCCGCGCTGCGGAGTAGCTTTGTTCTGCGTTACGCGGATCTTTGGGGTTTTTGTTCAACGCCAAAAAAGCATCGCGAGCTTCGAGCAATTGGAGTTGCATCGGATGAATCGGCAGTTTTGGAAGCTGAACGCATCGCATATTGCGCACGGACTGTTCGGGTTTCTTTTTCTTGGGATCTTCTTCGGCTTTTTTTGCAGCATCATCGACCAATTCGCAAGCCTTTTGGATCGTTCCCTCGCGGCAAGCCGCGTTGGTGATTTGAACCAAGCTGTCGACCAATCCGAACGCAGCCTCCGCAGTAAACTTGCCGCCACCCGGCCATTCCCGCACTTTACGAAACTCGACAGCAGCCTCTTTGAAGCGCAGCGCATAAAACAAGCTGTCTGCAAGATACCACATCAGCGTGTACACTTCTTTGTGGTGTGGAAAACGACGCAAAAACTCTCGATAATTGTCGGCAGCCACAACACAGTCTTGGCGCGATTGTTCCAAAAGCGTCTTTTGTTCGGCAGGATCGGTACTTTTTTGTGCGCGACCCCGCTTCACGTTACAGCTTTCATGGCGAAAGATCGCGGCTTGGTAGATGCTGTCGCTGATGATCTTTTGGACAGATCGCTGAGCGGTCACATCGCTTCGGTTTTTGATCTCCCAAGGAGTGTTTACGCCGAAGCGCTCAATCAATTTGTTTCGTTCGAGCATCGCGGTGGAAAAGTCCGACTTGCGCATGTAGGCTTGCACGATGCGCTCTTGTACCAAGGGGTTGGAGGGATGGTAAGGAAACAGATCCAAGATCTTGCGATTCATCGCGATCGCCATATCCCAGTTGTTTTGGGTGGCGTAGTTTTCTGCGATCTGAAGCATGATCTCGCGTGCATAAGGCTTCTCCAAGCCAACCTCGCGAACGTATTTTTCGGCTTTTTCGGGGCTTCCCCAGTCTTCGTCTGCGAAAGAAATCGCGATATATTGGATCGCTTCTTTTCGTAGATCTCCGCCTCCTGCCTCGTCTTTTTTCTTGAGATAAAATTCCAAAAGCTGCGTAAAACGCTTCACCGAGTCTTCAAACTCGTTCATCAGGTAATGCGTCCACGCCAGTTTGTACAACGCTTTGTCGAACATGGGATGCGTCGTATATTGCAACACTTTGGCGTAGGCTTCTTTGGCTTTCTGACGGTTTTCAGCAACGTTTCCGCCGTCTGTTTTTCTAAAGTGGTATTCTCCGATCCGTATCCATGCTTCGGCGATAAAGCGGCTGTTGGGGTATTGTTCGGTGATCTTGCGAAAATACGGGATGGCTTCTTCGGCCTTGCCCTCTTCTTCGATGCAATAACCGAGGAGGTAGTAGGCCCCTGCGACCAAGCGATAAGACGGGAAACGTTGAACCAATTCGTTGAGCCAGCGCGTTGTTTCTGAAAAGCGTTTTTTCGCAGGCAAAGGTTCGTAAGGGATCTCTTTGTTTTCAAACTTTTGAAGATCTTCTTCGTACTTTTTTGCACGAGCGAGGTATTCGTTAAACTCTTCTTCGTAGTACAACTCAGCAAGACGGTACATCGCGTCTGGCGTATAACCGGGGTGATCTGGATAACGGCGAACAAAGGCGATGAAATATTGGATGGCCTTTCGGCGCGTTAATTCTTCGTCTTTGTCGAGCTTATCAAGGCGTTGCTTGAAACCATCGACCACCAACCTTCGGCGTTCACGGTACTGTTTGCGAACCAATTCACGGGATTCTCCGAGATAATCCCGTGCGGCTTGGCGAAAATCATCGTAAGCTTCTTTGATCTGCTTCATCTCTTGATCGCGTTCTTTACCACGCAGGATGATCACCCCATCAGAAGAAGTCGTCGAAGTGGCCTGACCCGATGCACTAGGAGCCGTTGAGGGATCGGGGTTGGCTGTTGTGCCAGTTGTTCCATCTGTTTTTTTGGCGGAAGATGGAGCGTTTCCGTCGATTGCTTTTACGGTGGTTGGGGTGTTTGTCTCGGGGGTGCTTGCTTTTTCAGCAGGTTTGATCTGTGTGCGATCTTTTTGTGCTTGTGTGGGAGAGCTTCCAAAAGCCACAACAAACAACACACAGAGGGCAGATATCCGTATTTGACGCATGGTCTAGCCTCATCGCCTTGGTTTTCGAGACTCCAAGGCCAAGTGTACTCGAAAAAACTATTTTACCTCATCAAGGAGATCGCGAAACTCCGCATCAAGCATACGCAACTCGCTGTTTCGCTCTCGTGTGATCTTTTGGCTTTTGGTTTGGATCGTCTGTTTTTCTTTCCACACCACATCGATCACACCGACATCCGCACGCAAGATAAGCTGATAAAAGCGCTTTTTGACGCTTTCAAAACCTTCGTAGATCACTGCACGCGAAAGCTGCGAGGCTTCATTTTGCAAAGAAAGCAAGAGCCCTTCGTAGCGCGTGAGTTTTTGTTTTTCGCCAAGAAGACGGGCACGAACATCTCGGGTATAGCGTAAGATCGAAGAATTGAGTTGGCGCGTAAAAGCGGTGAGTTCGCCTTGTATCCGAATCAATTGATCGTTCGTACTTTGGAGTTCGCTCACGATCTGGCTGGCTTCGCCGTCCAAACGCGACTGCACGTTGGCAAGCAAAGCCTTTTGTTGTGCGAGAAGTTGGCGATATTGATTTTGAAGGCTCAATTCTTTCGGATCGGTTGCGTAGCCCAGTTCGATCCGAACAAGCTCCAATTCCCGCTGAAGTTTTTGCTTTGCGTCCCGCAACGCCTGGATCTCGTTATCGATCCATGTCAATTCGGTTTGGACATCGGCTTGCGCTTGGGGAGCCAAGAGTTGTGCTTCTTTGCTGCGTTGAAGCCACTTTTGAGAAGCGCGCTGTTCTCGTTCGAGCTGATTCAACGCGATGGTTACTTTGTGAAGGCGCACCGCCATGCGTTCAGAACGCTCTTGGAAGGATTTGGCGCGCAGATCCAAGGAAGCCTCATCTTGAGGGGCGTTTCGCAGTTGTTTTTGATGTTTTTTGAGATCTTCCAAGATCCGTTCGTAACGAGCACGCTCATCAGAAGTCATCTTGTCCAAAACAAGGTTTTGTTCGAGTGCGTTGGATTCGGCTTGTACAGCGATCAATTGGTTCTGTGCAGTAATTGATTGCAAGCGCGCTTGCCGTAGTTCGGGCGATATCAAGATCCGTTCTTGTACACGCAGCGCTTGTTCGAGGCGTTGCACGATCTGCATTGAGTCCGACATAAAGGCTTGCATTTGCGCGAGATCTCGTTGAACAGAAAGCACACGTTGGATCTGCTCGTCTTCTGTGAGGCTTTGGACGGCTTCTCGCGGCAAAAGAGAGTTGGAAACCAAAGCGCTACGTGACCGTTTTTTGTCCGATACAGCGCGAAGAAGTTCCTTTTCTACGTCCAAGCGGTTTTTCTTGATCTGATCAAGCTCCCGATACACCGAAGAATATTGCTTCACGATCTTGTTGTAGCCGTCCATCGCGGGAGAAAATCGATCCAGTTCCAGCAAGAGTTGTCCGCGCAAAAGCTGCGCTTGCGAATAGAACGTGCTGTTGGGCAAAAAGTCGAGCAAAAGATTGAGGCTTTTTAGCGCACGATCATACTCTTTTTGCTGCTTTTTTAAGTCTTTGTAGTCTCGCCCTCGGCGGATATAAGTCCAGCAAATCTCGTACAATGCCTCGTCAAAAACCGCTGATCTTCGACCCACTTGTTGGTAATAATCCAGCGCCGAAGCATAGTCATTTTTCTCTAAGTAGAGTCGCCCCAAGGCGATCAAGATGGTATTGTAGAGGTCTCGCGTGCGTTTTGCGCTGCTTTGCTCGCCAGGTTTACGGGCCGCTCCCAAGCCAGCTTTCAAAAAGCGGATGGCGTTTTCTACGTTTTGTGGGTGAGGGGCTGTTTTGAGTTGGATGACAGCAAGGAAGTATTGGCCTTGAGGCCAGTATTGCGAGTTTTGTGCGATGCGTTGAAAACTCTGCGAGGCATCGGAAAAACGATCTTGGGCGTAAAAAGTTTTGCCTTGAAGATAGAGGATTTGAGCGCGTTTTTCTTCGGATATCGAGTCGAGCGAGATCGCAGGCATTTTTGCGTTGATCCAGTCGTACTTGCGGGTCAAGTTCGCGATCTCAAGCAAACGGATGAGAGCATCAGGAAAGCGCCGATTCCGCGAATTGACGATGCGTTTGTAGTACTTCGCCGCAGAGATGTAGTTCCCGTTTTTGAAGAGCGACTCCGCAAGGAAAAAGTTGGCATCCAACCACCCCGACTTTCCTCGATTTTCTTTTGCTTCTACTGCATCCAACAAGATCACGCTGGCGCTGGTGTAATCGCCTAACAAAAAGTTGACCTGTCCGTCAGAAAGGCGCTTTTGTAAAGAAACACGGCCTTCCGTCCGTTGGCCTCGATAGCTTTGTCGCAACAAGCGCACGCTCGATTCTAAACGTCTTGCCTGATTTTTGATCGACTCCAAACGCTCGCGTGCGGAGGCCGCGAAGGCTTTTTGCATCCCAAGAAGACCCACAACACAGAAAAGCAGCGTTATCCGCTGCCACAGAGATCCTTGCTTCATCCACATCGCTCCTTGCCTTGATCGGCTGCGCTTACCACACCGCAACGCTTCGGATTATTTCGCTTCTGCTTTGGGGGCGTCTTTGCGTTTGGCTGTGATATCGCGGATCTTGACATCGTATTGAACAGTCGGTCGATCGGTCAATTCCGTGACCAACGGGTTCTTTTCAAAAGCAACCACCGAGATCTCCATTGATTTTCCTTCGAGGGCTTTGAACGTGTAGGAAGAACGCACACGGAATCGGTATCGTTTTAGATACGAAAAAACACCCAAGCCGTTGCCTCGAAACACCAATTCGACGGAAAGAGTATAACGCCCGGGTTGGAGCGTGTTGGTAAAGGCCACGAACTTTCGGGCACTTGCTTTATTGAGGGAGCCTTCGTAGTCCGTTTTGGCAAAAACAGGGTTTCCGCTCAAAGTGTAAGAGATCGAGCGCAAGTAAAACGACGATCCCATCCGATTGTCGTGGACCAACACAACCTTGGATGTTGATATCGCCCCTTGCAGTAAGGATTCCTGAAGCAACATCAGTTTGGCTTTGCTGCGGAATATCTGTTCTTTGAGAGAACCCGTTTTTTCCTCGATGGTCAGCAATTGAAAGCGGTGGCGGTCTGATTGAACGCTGCTTCCTTCGGAGGGCGTGTTGGTGCCCGTGGCAGGGGTACCTGTGGCGGAGGGGGTTTTATTGGAAGCATCCTCTTTTTTCGGAGCATCCGACTTTTTGGCATCACGAGCAGGTGGTGGATTGGGTTTGTCTTGGGCCCAAGAGACGGAGATGCCGCTCAAACAACAGGCGGTGACAAAGAGGAAGATACGACGGAAAGAGCCGTTGAGAACGGACATTCTTGTCTCCTTACGGTTCGGAAGGAACCCTTGCGGTCGGAGGACTGCGATGGTTCAGCGACTTCTATCTTCGGGGAGGTATACATCACAACGCGACATTCAGCACACTACGCCCCGCACGCAAAGTCCACAAGCGTTTCCCTACACAGCGCAGGAAACGGCGCAAGAAACACCTGATGAAACGCAAAGAGGGCGCGGAAAAACGCACGGGATGGACTTGCGCAGGATGTTCTTAACAAAGAGCCAAAATCTTTGTCAATGCGCGATGCGTATGCCCAAAACAAAACCACCGTCCAAGCGTTCGTTGTGCCTTGGTTTGCACAAAAAACGGAAGATCCGTGATTCTTCGCAACAAGCGGAGTCATCGCTTTTTAGAGAGAATTGACATCCAAAGCGGAGAAGGCTACGTTGGGGAGACGACACTTTTCCAAACCGAAGGCAAGTCATGGACTTATTTCTTTTCCTTGTGATCGCCATCCTCTGTTCCGTTTTTCTGTTCTCTTTTCTGTACCCTTCGCTTACAGAACAAGACGAAGAGGACGAAGAAGAACTCTTTGATAGCACAGAAACCCGCCTTGAGGTATTGCTTCAAGGTGTGATCGATCCGCGTGCGGATGTGCGAGAGCGCCATCGCAATCGCATCCTCTCGATGGGGCCAGCGGTGATCCCGCGCTTAACAGCACAACTATCCCAAGAACTTTTTCTTGAACACAATCAACTCAAGATCGTCCGACTCGAAGAATTAATCCACGACTTCGGTCAACGAGCGATTCCCGCGTTGTTGCAGCTTCTTCAAGACGAAGGCAACGATCCAACCATCGCCTACGCAGCAAGCGAGTTATTGCGTCGCTTGGGGCCTTCGGCGGGACCCTTTTTGTTGGAGCGTTATCGCAAACCAGTGACCAAATACCTGCGACCGATTTTGTTGTCGTGGGGGAGGCGTGCCCTTCGCGATGCGATGGATGCGCTACGGCTCGATCCTCAGCGTCGGGAATGGAATGATCTGTTTGCAGGATGGATGCAATCATCGGATGCTGCGGACGTTGCGCAAGCGTTGATCGATCTCTACCGCAAAAATGATCGAACAACCCAACACCGAGTGTTGGAGTTATTATCGCACACCCCTCCTCCCGAAGCAGCCGTGTTTTTGCGTGATCTATCTGCCTCGAAAGAGGCGACGACGAGGCGGCTTGCGTTGCAGGGTCTGGTGCATCTCGCAGATCCGAGCGTTTTGGTCTTTTGCCAAGACACCGACTCCTCGCTGCGCCACCAAGCCTTTCAAGCCCTTTCGAATGAACGCTACGCGGATATCTCCGTTCAGATCGTCCAAACGCTCGAAGCCTGTCGAACCGAAGCACTCCACGCAGGTGATCTGAAGGGTGTTGCCTTTTGCGAAACAACCCTTTGTCGATGGACTCAAAAAGCCACTCCTTCCGTCATTCAGCGGCTTTTTGAAAGCCCTGACTTTGGTTTACGCCGACAGGCCATCATCCTTTCCGCGCATCTTGCCCACGAAGAGCACGTCGGCTACCTCGAACGCGCCCTCTTGGATGCCCAAGAATCCCTTTACACCGAAGCATTGCATCAACTCTCGCAAGCACAAGCCCCACACGCCACGGAACTCTTATTGCGGGTCCTCGATCGACGCTCGGAAGACGCCAAGTTTCTCGAAGCAGCGCAAACCGCTCTTTCTTTGATCGGAAAAGCTGCATTGCGTCCGTTGCGACGATTGCTCGCAAGCGAAACAAAAGCCTTGTATTCGGCTGCGCTCGCTGCGCTCTTGCACACGGACGACAAAGAAACGCTGTATGAGATATTGGAGATATTGCAGGAACCATCGGTGTTTTCGCGATTCGAAGAAAACGATCTCCGCAATATCCGCCGCTTCTTACGCCGCTTGTTCAAACAACCCACGGTCGATTATACCGTTCGCGCTTTTTTGCAGCGCTTTCCCGATACTCCGCTGCGCCCGCTGCTTGATGAAAGCCTTGAGCGTTTTCAACGCACAACAGAACAACGCGAGTCCCTGTCTTTTCGTACGGAATCCGAGAGTTGATGCGAGTATCCGAGAGATGTGTACACGGCGCGTAGAGCCGGTGCCTTGTGATCGTCCTGTTTTCGGGCAACCACGGGCCGCTGCCACGACACCCTTATTCTACCGACTTCAGGATATCGTTTTAGGGGTTCCACCCGCCGCCACTTTGCCAAAAGCGCAACAACATCACCAGTAATGTGCCTCCTCCCAAAAGCATCAGCAACAAAACAACGAGCCGCGTTGCGCTGTTAACAGGTTCGGCGTTGGCTTTGTTCGCTTGAAGGAACTGTTGCTGCGCCATATCGAGCAGTCGTTCTAACTGGGCGTCGATCAGCGCGCTGACTCCGCGTTTTGCACGCTCTTTTCGATAACATTGGGCTGCGAACTCAAGCAATCCTTGCAATTGGCAAAACTGCAAAAATTGTTTGTGCAGCGGCTCCTCTTCCCAATCGACAAGCAACGCCGTCCACAACGCACGGGCCTCTCTCCC
>CAUJFU010000454.1 GCA_963169055.1 Myxococcota bacterium | reverse complement strand
ATCACTCCTATCCGTAGTTCAAAAAAACTCATCGGTTGGTTTTCGAGCAGATCTTGTCGCACTGCATCGGTGAGATGCAATGCGTTGGTGTGCGTTGTTCTCGCAAAATCGCCAACAATACTGGCGTATGTGTTCGCGCTCACACCGATCGGCGCAACATACCATCGCGTTGGTTTTCCTGCAAGCGCACTTTTTAAAACCGCGACCGTCTAGGCGCTGCAATCTGCGCTTTCTCTGCACTTCGGCTGATCGTCGCCTTGCGAGAAAGGCGATGAATACGAAAGGAGCGCTTTGATGAGTATCCGTTTTCAAGTCCTCGGGCAGCCCGAAGCCGATAATGCTTTGTGGATGGAGATCGATAGCGGACAAGGGATCACGCGGTTGTTGTTTGATTGTGGCGAAGGATGCTTGGCGACCGTACCCTTCGGTACGCTGCTCGAAGTCGATGCCCTGCTGTTTTCTCACCAACACATGGATCATATCGCTGGCTTCGATGCTTTTTTCCGATGCCTCTACAGCCGAAACAACCGTCCCAACGTGATCTGGGGGCCTCCTGAAACGGCCCGTATCCTCCAACACCGCTTCCAAGGCTTTTTGTGGAACCTCCACGGCGAGATGGAGGATGTCGCTTGGTGGGTCCACGAAGTCCATCCCTCCGCCATCTTGCGCACCCGCTACCAACTGGCCGAAGCCTTCGCTCTCGCCCACTCCGAAGAACCTCTATCGCTCACAAATACCCGTATCATCGACACTTCAACCTACACCATCGACGCTCTAACGATGGATCACCGCACCACCACCCTCGCTTATATCGTCCGTGAACAACCCAAACGCAACATCGCGATGGAGCGCGTGAGCGCAATGGGCCTTCGTCCCGGGCCTTGGATGCAGCGCATCAAAGCCATCCCCCAAGAGGGCGATGCTTCCGCCGAGATCAGCATCGGCGAACGCACCTTCACCCTCGGCGAACTTCGATCCGCTCTGCTCACCGAAACCACGGGCGATTCCGTCGCCTACTTGACCGATTTCTTGCTCGACGATACCGCCGCGTCCCACCTCGTCAACGCTCTCCAAGGCGTTCGTACCGTCGTTTGCGAATCGCAGTACCGACACGCCGATCTCTCCCTCGCCCGCGCCTACTTCCATATGACCACGCAACTCACCGCCGAACTCGCCAAAGCCGCCCAGATCCAAGAACTCGTCCTCTTCCATCTCTCCCGTCGATACGCCCCCACCGAATGGCTCGCCATGCTCGACGAAGCCCGCGCTATCTTCCCCAACACCCGCTTCCCCGAACATTGGGATATCACCGCTGTATAGGGTCTTTTCGTTTTGAATTGGTTTGGGGCGGTGGTTGGTTTATGGGTTGGGTTTTTTGTTGGATGCGTTTGTTGGATGCGTTTGTTGGATACGTTTGTTGGGGCGCTGCCCCACGCCCCGCAAGGGACTGTCGCCCCTTGACCCCGTGTTGGCGAAGAGAGCACTGTTTATCAAACCAACGACTCTGTCGCTTGAAGTGCCGCGAACACGGGGGTTTTTGTCCAATGCACGAGGTTTTTTGTCCAATGCACGAGGTTTTTTGTCCAATGCACGAGGTTTTTTGTCCAACGCGTCGCACTTCTACATCTGCTCACGAAATCGAGACGATCCCCTGATCTGCCCTCTTTCTCCCCCTTCGCCTCCGCGACCGGGGGGTGATGGGGGCCGGGGGGATGAGGGGTACACCTCTCCCCATCCTCATTCACCCCGCCATCTCCGCGCTTTTTGTATCAGATCTTTCATCTTTTCCCGATCTTCGGCCTTTTCGATCTTACCCAACAACAGCATCGTTGCATCTTCATCCAATGCCGAAAGAGCCTGCATCAAAGGCGCATACAAAGCATCTGACGGCTTGAGGTCGGCCAAGAATTTGACCGTTTCGGTTCGTAGTGGGCCTGTGTGGAAAAGTACAGCGTCCAGAGCATTCGCACTTCTATCTAGATTTAACCAACCCAGATAGAAGTGCTGACTGGGGTAGATAGATTCCTTTGTCCTGCTTTTCTTAAAAAGGCTGAAGAATGCCTTGATTCGTTGTTTTGTGGAGAAGCTGATGTTTTGCCAGAGTTCCTCTGTAAAATCACGTGAGATGTTAACTTTAGCGATAGAGCATAAATGAGGAAAATGGGTTTTCTTTTTTAGGTCCATAAAAAACATGATGGCTCTATCCATCGAACGAGAGGGGTAGTGGATGGCGGTGATGGCTTTGACCGCAGCATCGCATACTTCGGCGTGAGGATGTTGTAGCAACGTGCGGACGTGAGGGAGCGCATCAAAAGCGGCTGTTTGCATGGCGGCAAGGGCTTTGAGTGTGTCCACGAGCAATTCCACCGAATCATCGGGCATCGCGACGATTTGAGAAAGGGATTCGACAGCTTCCCACGCAAGGGGGCCGATCTGGGCGAGGGCTTGGGCGGCCATTCGGCGTATTTCGATAGGGAAGTTTTGTTGCAAACGGTGGATGAGCGATAACATCACGTCTCGATCAAAACTGCCGAGCGCCGCAACGATCTCTCGATTTTGTGCGGGTAAGGAAAGCAAAGCAGCGATGCTTGCGGCTTTGTCAAAGGCAACGATCTCGTTGGTATCGAGGGGATAGATCTTGTGCGGGGCGGGCGGATGTTCGACAAAGTGTTCGATCAGTCCGAACAATCGGGCTTCTTGGGTACACCAAGCGTCGTTGCCAGAAGTTTTGAGCAGTTTTGTCCAATACCGCTTGGCATACCGCACAAAGGCCAGAGCGGCTTGGTAGCGTTGTTCCCAAAACAGCGATTGGAACGCTTCTTCACAGGCAAGCAAAAAGGTCGCACCTGCTTCTCCCGCAGACAGGAGCGTTTGGAGCGCGGCTTCTCGCAACGTGCGGTGGTCGGGTTCCAGCAAGGAAGCGATCTTGGAGAGGTAGGAGGAGAGAGATTGCGGATCATCCGTTGCGTAGCAGCGGAGGCCATGCAACACGGCCATGCTGCGTTCTGGCTGGTTGGGGTCGATGCGGTCGAGTAGTTCGTCAAAACCTGCTTTTTGGTGCGGAGCAGCAAGGGCTTCAGCAGCAGCGATTCGTACGGATTCTTCTGGATCGTCGAGCAGCTTCCCAAGGGCTTTGAAGTCATCGCTTTGGATCGAAGGATGTTGGCCCAAGGCCGAAGCAGCGCCTTGGCGGAGGGGAGCTTGTGGGCTTTGGAGGGCTTCGCGCAAAAGAGGCCGACTGTCCTCGCCCCACGAGGCGAGACAGGGGATCAGGCCGCTGCGAAGGGCTGGATCTTCGGTCGAAAGCGCATCGATCAGCGTCGGCAAGACGGAGCGACCGAGCGCACGCAAGGCTGTTTGCGCGATCTGGTAGCTTTGTTCGCGTTGCTCAAGGGACAGTTCTGTGTTCTCGATGTCTGCGAGTTTTCGGATCAAGGTCGGGACGCTTTGCATCTGCGCGAGCAGGCTTTGTAGATAGGCGTCATGTGCGCGCCACGTCTTGGCGTGGGTCTGGTGGGTTTGCCATATCTCGCGGGCATGGAGAGGGCCGCGCTGTTCGATCAGGCGCTTGTTTTCTTTGAGATCTTCCATCAACGCAGAATACGCGGCTTCGATGCCTTGGGCGTAGGCGTGGTTCGAAAAGATCGCGGGATAGTGGGCTTGTTCGGCAGCATCTTTCCAGCGTTGGCGTCGATCTTCCAGATCGAGCGGTAGTTCGGCTTGTTGGAGTTGCGCGGCGAGGGCATCGCTTGCTTGGATGCCTTCTTGAAGCTGCATCGAAAGATCCCGTAGCAAGGTCGATTCGGGATACATCGTGCAGACTTCTTCGAGATGTTCGCGCAGAGGGGCCGCTTTTTCGTTGTTCGCAAGCGTTCGCAAGATCGCTGCTTTGTGCGTCCCTGCTTGGTTTTGCCGAGCCTCGGAGTAGCGTTGGTGGAATGCCTTGAGCGCGTTCGCGAGTTCGCTCATGGCGCAGCGTTCTTCGGGTTCGTATTCCAAGGCCCGATCGATCCACGTTTGAAGCTCGGTCAAGATCTCCATCGCAACAGGCCGAAGCGCTTCGGGAAGTACAGACGGCGGAAGCTGGCCTTGTTCGATGCGTTGGCGGAATACTTTGTCGAGTGGCGGTGCTTTGGCTTGGACGACGCGACCGCTGAGAGCTTCGTAAAGCATCTGACCGCAGCTATACACATCGGCTTTTTCGGTGATCGAAGGGCCGGGATGGAGTTGTTCGGGAGCCATGTAATAGGCCGTCCCAAGGCGCGAAAGCGTTGCGGTGTAGCGTGTGCCTTCCATCGTGTAGACGATGCCAAAGTCCAGCAGCTTTACGCCCCAAGGATAGGGCGGATGCAAAAACACATTTTCGGGTTTGAGATCGCGGTGGATCAAGCCTTTTTGGTGTGTAAAGACTAGAGCATCCGCCATCTTCGCAAATATCTCTAGCGCATCGTGTAGAGCTAGGCTGCGCTGCTCGTTCAAAAGATGCCGTAGATCCTTGCCTTCGAGGTATTCCATGACAAAGAACATCCCTTCGGGCGAAAGGTCGTAGAGACGGACGATATCGGGGTGATCCAGTTGGCTGAGTGTTTGAATCTCGCGCAAAAATCGCTGTTGAGCGGCTTCTTCGCGCAAGAGTTCTTCGCCGAGGCGCTTGATCGCAACGATGCGTTCGGCTTGTTGATCAAAGGCTTTCCAGATATCCGCCATCCCACCGCGATTGATCTGTTCGAGTAGGCGGTAGCGATCCTTGAGGACTTGCCCGACTTCCCAACGCAGATCGAGGCTACGCCAGACCCCGCCCGTTGCGAAAAAGTCTTGAGGGGCGATGTTGCGCGGGCTAGAATCTTTCGTCATCAACGTCTCCTTCGGTGTTGCGAACTCGGTGCGTTTGGCATCTGCTCTCTCCCCCTGTTCATGGTCTTTTTGGGGAGGTGCGGTTCTATTCGAGACAGCCTTCGAGAAAATGACGGATCGTTGTACAGAATGGATGGTTGCGGATCGCGGTAATCTCTTCGGAGAGATATTCGGATCTTTCTTCTTCTGTCAACGCTTCGAGATTCTCGATCATGTCTGCAAACCCCTTCTCAAGTTGATAGCCTTTGAGGGTTTGTTGGCGCATCCTCCGAAGCCTGCCCCAATTGGCGTCTAACCCAAAGATACGCAGCGTTTCTTCGGCTCGTTGTCTTTGTTTGGTGCTGAGGTTTTCTCTTGGATGGATTGCTCCATCCGAAGCAAAAGACAGGAAAGCGTCAGGATCATCCACACAAGGGTCCAGTAAGTTTTCGTGTTTGTAGGAATGGAAAGGTTGTTTGTCTTTGTATCTTCCGCAGGAGTCCTGTTGGTCGCAGGACAAAAAGAGGTTGTTCCATCGGAAGGAGAGTTGAGGAAAATGCGCTTGTTGGCGGAAATGTTCGATATGTTGGTAAAGTTGGCTGAGATCACCTTCGCAATAGGCGCACAAACCCGCCTGCATCTGTTGGAGGCCCTCGCGGATCGTCTGCTTGTCGGTGTAAGAGACATCTTTCCAGTGATCTGTTCCGTGTTTGTAGCGTGCGAGGCACACCGGAACAGGAATGTTCTCACGGTCGAGTTTGTGCATCTGTGGTCTCTTTATGGTTCGGTGTTGGATGCGCGGCGCTGTTTGAATTGTTGGAATCGTCGCAGACGATCGATCCCCAATAGCAGCGGATGCTGGGAGCCAAAGTGCTTTTCGATCCGCTCTCTTTTTCTTTGGGCTTCTGGTGTATCGGCAAAGCCTTGTTCAGCCAACGCACGATATTCTTGCATCCAGTGGGCCTCGGGTACTGGAGGCAGCGGATCGATCCCCATCACCGAGGCCATCACGTCAGGGCTTTCAACTCCGCGTGTTTGTTGAGTCGGCGTGAGGACGTGTACGGCTCCTTCGTCGTCCACAGAAAGCACGCGGATGGCGTCTGCGTGGATGGTCGAAAGCACCTGCGGACTGTGCGTGGTCACCACAAATTGGAGGCGGGGGAACGCCGCGAACAACAGCGCGAGGATATGTTGTTGCCAGTCGGGGTGGAGGTGTAGATCGACTTCATCGATCAAGACCAGTCCGTCGGATTGTTTGGCCGCCTCTTTGCCGAGATGCGGATTCAGTCGCACTGCACGATGCGCTAGATCGCCCACAAGCCCAAGCATCGTGCGGATACCGTCGCTCATCGCATCCGCAGGAAGAGTCCCCTGCGTGCGATGTTGCACAACGACTGTTTCTTCAACAAAGTCCCATGCGATATCTTCAATGCCTTGAGGAGCAAGAACGTGCCGAATCGCGTTGCGTACGCATTCCAATCGTTCTTTCGGTTGATGCGGAGAATTGGGACGAAACTGCGCTTCTGATGCGTAGCGCCGAAACCAGTCCACAAACGACGCGTATCGCGCAGAGGAATGCAAGCAGTCTTGATAGCCGCGCAATCGGGCGTTTGGAGTCGGATCTTTGTTTTCTCTTGGGGCGATCTGCCGCGTGTCCCACAAGCGTTGCGTCCCGTAATAAGCGAAAACAGGAAGCGTTGTTGGAGTGCGGCTTGCGTCCGAAAGATCGTTCTGAACGGCATGACGCAGGTGATGGGCTGCAGCGAGCACGTTCGCATCCCAAGTTCTTCGCCGAGGGATGGTGTGATCTGCGTCTTCGGAAGTTTTTTCGATCCCCCATCGGTTCCATTCGTTCGGCCAAGCGTAAAGGGCCAGCAACGTTGTTGGAAAGACAGGCTCCATCGCGTGTTGTGGGCTTTGTGTGCGGCGTGTGTCGAATGGTTGAAGGATAGGCCGTTTTTCCTTGCCTTCGATGCCATCTAACAACGTGCGCAGTAGGCTGGCGATGGCGTCTAAGAAGGCGGTTTTTCCTGCTCCGTTGGGCGCAACGATCACGGTGCATGGAGAAGAAAAGCAGACGGACAGAGATGGAAATCCCCGATAGTTTTCGATTTGGACGAGGTTTAGCCCAAGTTGCAACAAGCGGCAGTGTGCGCGGAGCGGTTCGTTCAAAGACGTCGTTTCAAACGCGCAGATGTACCAAAGCCGATCATCTTCAAACGAAAGACACGAACCCACCGAAAGTTCCTTGTCTCGATCTATTTCCAGAGCATTGGAGGGAAAGAGGCTCTTTGGAAGCATTGGCTCCAAAACAAAAACAGAGAGCGCTTTTCCCGTAATCAAGCGTGTTTCGTTTTTGTGAAGGTAGAACTCTACAACACGGTAGGTTTCTTTTCGGAGCAGCACGTTGGCCCAATGTCGAAGGCCACGTGGTCGATCTTGCGGAACAAAGCCGCGTTTTGCCTCGATGGGTTGGGCTGCTTCGATGGGTTGTGCTGCTTCGATGGGTTGGGCTGCTTCGATGGGTTGGGCTGCTTCGATGGGTTGGATCGCTGTGTCGTGGAGTGTATGGAAGGGAAGATAGCCTTGCGGAAGTGAGCGATCTTCGCCTTCTTCGAGAAATCGCCAGTCGATCGGGTCTTTAGATTCGGGGCTGCCGTTTGGGAGAGCAACAAGGAATTCGTTGAAGTCCTCAGGCAGTTGTGCGCGGTAGACGAGCGTCCACGGTGCTTTGCTGAGAGATGCGTAGTATGCGCTCATCGGCGGCCTTTCCGTTTTTTCGTTTTTTTCGATCTTCTTCGGACTTGTACAGTTGAAAAAAGCCGTGTTTGTGAATGGCCAAGCGACAGAGTCGTTGTGTTGTTTTGGTCTGTCAAGGATCCGCACCGAAGTGGTGTAGTGGCCAAAAAAGCCGTGTTCGCGCCACCCCAAGCGGCAGCGCTGTGGGTTTGAAACGCCTTTGTTCTTCTGCCAATACGGGGTCAAGGGGCGACAGTCCCTTGCGGGGTCTGGGGCAGCGCCCCATAAAATAAACCCAACACAGAAAGGCGGACGCTTATCAAGGAGAGGAAAGGATAGAAGTGGATGGAGACGAAGTGGATGGTCTCGTTGCCGGTTGGGGCGAGATTGGTTCGTTTGTTAAAGGCGGCGTATCAAGCGCGTTTGCCTGTGTTGTTGGAAGGCGCTACGGGGATAGGAAAGAGCGAGATCTTGCAGGAGACAGCGCGCCAGTTGGGGATTGGCTGTTGTGTGTTGGATTTGAGCTTGTTGGAACCGCCTGATCTGGTGGGTCTTCCGCAGATCCAAGATGGGCGCACCGTGTATGCGGCTCCTGCGATCTTGCCGCAAGGTGGGGCGGGTGTGCTGATGCTTGAAGAACTTAATCGCGCCGAGCGTTATATGCAGCAGCCTGCACTCCAACTGCTCACCGCTCGAAAGCTCCATAGCTACGCCCTCCCAGAAGGATGGTCAACTTGTGCTGCGATCAATCCCGAAGGAGAGGATTATCACGTCACACCGCTCGATCCTGCGCTGCGTGCGCGATTTCTGCAAGTCCGTGTCTATGCAGATCGCACGCATTGGCTTGCGTGGGCGGTCGATGCAGGGATTCATCGAGCGATCTTGGGGATGGCGCGTACACACGATCGCTTCTTTGAGACCGTACCACCGCGTACATGGGCGTATGCTTCGCGCCTATTGACGGGGCTTTCGCCGGTGGATCGTGCGGATCGATCTTTTCTGGCGGAGCTTTTGGGTGGCTATCTTCCGCCTTCTTGGGTCGATGTCTTGCTTGCGCGGCCTGAGATGCAGCAGATCGGCAACGAAGGAGATCTCTTTGAACCCGATCTTTGGCTGGCTTCGGCAGACAAAGATCCCGCTGTTTTGGCGCGTTTGGCGGGCTGGATCGAAGTCGGAAAGACCGATCAAGTCGACGAGCTATGCCAACGCTTGCGCCCTTTGCTCCAAGCTCCCGCTGAGATCACCTTGCGCCTCGATCAAAAGCGCATCTCTTCTTCTTCGATCCATGCCCTTTTACGGGCGCTGCCCGGGGATTCCCGCGAATCGTTGCAAGAAGCACTCTTCAAAAATCCTGCGGCCTTCGCTTTGTTGCCGTCTTTGTATCCACCCGATGCGCTGCTTGAAAGCAACTTCAAAGCTTCCGCCGCCGCCAAGACCCTCCGCGCATGGGTCAAAGAACGCCACGATCATTGGCTGGGCTTGTTTTTCCGCGCAACCATCTCCTTCTTTCGCAATCACGAAAAGCTCCAGATGCTTCGCAAAAACAACTCCGTCCGTCTAGCCCTCCGCGACCTCTTGGAGATCTGCAAAGCCCTCCCCGAACGTATGCTGCACAGCTTTGCAAAAGACCTGAAAGACCTCGGACTGCTTGGATAGTCGCTATGTCACAAACCGTACCGCAAGCCTTACCACAAGATTGGTTCTTTCAAACACTCCGTCCGATGGGGTTTTTGCAACGCTATCCGTTGTATGCAGCGGTGTTGGCGAGGATGATCGTTCTTGCCGATGAAAGCGTCGAAGTGATGGGGGTTTCCGAAAGCCAAGGTCGCGTGTACCTGCACGTCTCGCTTTCGTACTTCTCCAACCCCGCACATCTTCCGTATCTTTCAGGCGTTTTGTTGCACGAGATCCACCACGTCGTCTTGGGACACACCAGCCACACAAAGTTCTTCGATGTCGCCTTTGCACCTCTGATGACCATCGCGATGGAGATATCCGCCAACGAATACATCAAAGAGCCTTTGCCGGGTCATCCGATGACCCTCGATGGCTTTTATGAATACGGCATCCGACCCCATCAAAGCACCATGACCCGCTATGACTGCTTGGTGAAGGCTCTCGCCGAAGGCAAAGACCCTGAATCCAAACTCAAGGCCCTAATGGATGGCCATTTGTGGTTGATCGTCTGTGATACAGAAGGCGATTCCGATTCCGTTGGGGAGACTTCTTCTGGTCTTGGCCGACACTTGCCCTCGATGATCCTTCGTGAGCGTGTCGTTGAAAAGATCCTCGAAGCTGTTGCCGAAGAAGCCAAACAACAGCCCTCCCACCATCGTCTCGCAGGGCGCGAACCCGCCTATCTCCAAGAGATGCTCGCCCAAGTCCACTCTTCCCAATCTCCCAAAGGCTCGATGGATTGGAAGGCCGCGTTGCAGATCTTTGCCAGTCGCTTGCGCAAGCCGATCCATCGCTACGATACCCCCAACCGGCGCTTTCCCCAACACGTTGGCTTGATCCCGGGCCGACGGCGTTTGATCTCCCAAGGCGAAAAGCCCCGTCTGCTCGTGGTTATCGACACCTCCGCAAGCATCTCAACCCAAGAACTCCTCGCCATCAGTACACAACTCCAACACCTCGTCTCGCTCTCCACGATCTTGCTCGTCGAATGCGATGCGATCATCCACCGCGTCACCACCTACAAAGGCGGGCCTTTGCACTCCGTTATGGGGCGCGGTGGCACCGATCTTCGCCCTCCCTTCCAAGGCGACTTCCTCCGTCAACATCGCCCCGAAGGCGTCGTCTATTTTACCGACGGATGCGGCCCTTTCCCTGAGTCTCCCCCCGCTTTGCCTGTGTTGTGGGTTCTCACCTGCGCGAGTGACTTCGCTTGCCCTTGGGGCGAGCGCGTGTTCTTGCGGTGAATCGGTGTTTTTTGTTTATTTTTCTATTTTCTGGGGCGCTGCCCCACACCCCGCAAGGGGGCGCGGCCCCCTTGACCTCGTGTTGGCCTCCATGATGGATGGTGTTTCAAACAATACAGCGGCTCCACTGGGAGTGGCGCGAACACGGGTTTTTTTCTTTTCGAGAATAGGACTTACGCAGTTCGATGGTTTTTGTGGGGTTTCACCCCACGCCCCACAAGGGAGCGCGGCTCCCTTGACCCCGTATCGGCGAAGAGATCGCTGTTTTTCAAACCAACGACACTCTCGCTTGGACGGGTGCGAACACGGCTTTTTTTGGCAACTGCGTAACTCCTATCTGATAGGACTTACGCAGTTGGATACGAAAAAGGCCCATGTTCGGGCGCGGGGGGGTGGCGGACCGCCCCCACACCGGCGTGTGAAAAAAAGGTGTTAATATTAAACATAGGAAAAACAGTAAATGGAGAAAAAA
>CAUJFU010000453.1 GCA_963169055.1 Myxococcota bacterium | reverse complement strand
CGAGTGATGTATGCACAAAGGAGAGTGCGTAGACGCCCTGTTGTTGGGCAGCACAGGAGACTGCCCCTACATCTGCACGATCACACAACGAGCAGATTTCGTATCAGCCTCGACGCAGACGGAAACAAGGTTTTGTTCGCTGCGGTGTCTCGCCAAGTGGTCGCTGCGTTCGATTGGATTGCCCAGTGCTTTCCCCTCGCCTTGCAGCGAGGCTTTGCGAGCGTCGCAGGGAGAGGGGGGTCGCGAAGCGACGGGGTGAGGGTGAGACAAAATGTACCCTTGCGATAAGGGGCGACAGTCCCTTGCGGGGTTTGGGGTAGCGCCCCATAAAACAGACTTTACGCGAAGACCATCCCACAGAAAAAACAAAAAGCAAGAAGACTAGCGCCTTTTTCGCCGATAGCCGAGGAGAAACAAAGCGAGCCAAAACAAACCAGAAGAAAAGGAGGGAGGGGAGGCAGACTGACACTGACAGCCCTGCACAGGCGGGCGATGGGGGGTTCCTGTGTCGGGAGAGTTTTCGAGCAAAAGAACTTCGGTGGTGGCTTCGGGCGGAGCGTTGGGTTCGGAATCGCCCTGCTCTGCAGCGCCTTCTTGTGCAGCGTCTTGGGGTATCCCTGCATCGTTGGTGGGTTCAGAGGGGGAAGATTCCTGTGCATCAGGAGGAGACGGAATCTCTGTATTGACGGGCGGTTTGGGTTGTGGATCATCGAAAAGATAGATCGCCCCTTGGCTGTCTTCGGCGAGCATTGGGCGCGCACGCAACGGGGTTCCTTCAAGATGCGCATACAACGTCGACGCCGGCCAGATCGCCACAGCTTTTGGGTCAAAGTGCCAAGCCAACAAGATCTTCATCGAAGCCACATGCCGACGATACAGACCATCGATCAACCAAACATGAGGCTTTTGATCGTCTGCACGAACCAGTTGCGGCTTGTTTGGTAGCGGTGTACCCAAAGGAAGGCTGGCAAAGGCGCTATCCGGCGCGGGCAAGACATCCCAGAACAACGAAAAGCCCCACGTCTCAAAAGTCTTTGGATCAGAAAGCAAGCGCTTCACCCCTTGGAGCGGGGGCAAAGAACACTGCAATGTGCGCGGGCTATCCGCAAGTTCTGCATTGGCTCCGCCTTCGCTGTCGATACCATAGGCATGGACAGCGTGAGGTCGCTGATTGAACAAGCTATAGGGCGGATCAAGCTCAAAGCCATGCGGACAAGATCCGATGTTTTTGCACAGATCTTCGCGGTGTTTGTCTGCAAGAAGCGAGATACCACGCGCTTCGGGATCACCTGCGGGGCCTTTGAAATACACATGGACATCAATCGATTTGCTGGCTTCATCGGGATCTTGGCTCCATCCTTTGACGGCCTCACAGGTCGCTGCATCCAGATGCCCGCGTGGCTTTGAGGCTCCGATACAACGGACGGTTGGAGAGGATGCGCATACTTTTCCAGCCGCACATGGCTCGGCCTTGATCCCGCCCTGATCATCGCAATGACCGATCTCTCCGTTGGGCAAACAAACGCTGTGCTTTTGAGGGACTTCGTGCGGACCGGCAACACAAAACACACTCACACAACGCGCCGACTGCACACCCGCAATCGAACAATACATCCCAAACGCCCCACAATCGCCCTTTTCAAACTTTCCATTGTCGCACTGCCCGATCTCTCGATCCGAGAGGCAGACATTTTTCTTGCCTTGTGCGGGACAAGCCCCAAACACGCAACGCGCCCCCAAAGAATCCGCAACGCACGAAGCACCAAACACGCTGCAATCCCCCGTCGAGATCGCTCCATCCTTACACGTCCCGATCAGCTTGTCGTTCACGCACACCTGCTTTGTCCCTTGGTTCGGACAAAACACGCTTGCGCACCGCACTCCAAGGTTGTCGCTCACGCAACGCGCTCCAAAGGTCGCACAATCGCCACGACCGCACTTCTCGTCGACGATCACACTCCCATCGCAGCGTTTTTGACAGCTTCCACAAGGCCCTCCGCCCGGTCCTCCACCCCACCACTCCCAATGCCACGGCTCACTCGATACAGTCCGTTGAAATCCGAAACGCCCTGCATTCGCCGCCAGCCAATTGTACACGCCGCTGGTGCTGGTATTGAGATCGAGCGCGTGGCCACTTTGATGGTTGCTATATCCCGGACGAGCCGCAAGATTGCAGTTGTTGCAGTTGCAGTTCCGATAACAGTTATACAGATATTGCTGTTCGCTCATCGTGCGAAATCCGCTCACCACACGCAACGTCACCCCCGCCTGACCCGCAGCATCGCGCATCACCGCATAAGCGTTCGCGGTGCTCTTCTCCACAGGCTTTCCATCGATCTGCACAACCGTGATCGTAAACGCCACACCTTGCCGATACCCCGTCGCTTGTGACTCTGTACACTGGATCAACTCGTGGCGACTCACGCTCAGATCCGCATCTGGAGGCCGACTGTGAGTGTGTCCGTGATGCCCCGATTCTTCCACCACGCCACAAGCCGAAACCAACCAACCCACCCACAACATCGACCACCACACCCAACGCATCTTCGCCTTGCACCGCCCAACCACAAAAGAGATGTACGCCATCGCAACCTCGCAGATCGTATCCAGACAAGAGTGACGCAGTGGGTTTGTTTGATGGGGCGCGGCCCCATACCCCGCAAGGGAACTTCGTCCCCTTGACCCCGTGTTGGCGAAGAGATCATCGGTTTTTCACACCAACGACTCGGTCGCTTGAGACACCGCAAACACGGGTTTTTATCCACCGCGTAAGTCCCTTCCAGAGGAAAGAAACACGCACGATATCCGCAGGATAGCCGCGACCCACGCAAGAGACAAGGCACAATCGATCCGAATCCCCATCGAAGCGGTACGAAATCCGCCGATGGTGTGCTCGAAACATGGTGGGGCCGCAAGGTGTGACTGCCCAACAATAGGGCATCTCACGCAAGGTGTAGGAGTGTTAGCCCCCGTGGCTGCCTAACAATAGGGCATCGGCAACGGATCGCACCTACCCTTCCAGCACACATCTCTCGGATATCGTATAGCTCCATCAAAAGGGGGTGGGGCTTATCAAAGACAACACGGTTTGGGTGATTGGATGAGCAAAAGAGATCGCACAAGCATGAAGAAAAAGACGTTGTGCAGGAGGCCCGCCATACAACGGATCGCCACAAATCGGCGCGTGAAGGCCGGCAGGATCAGCCGAATGAACGCGAAGCTGATGCGTGCGCCCCGTTTCAGGAAAAAAAGCCACCCGACAGCCATCCGCTTCCAAGCGAAGAAGGCAATAACGTGTACGAGCGGGCTTGCCTCGCAGCCAGTCAACGCGCTGCAACGGGCGTTGTGCAGGATCTC
>CAUJFU010000452.1 GCA_963169055.1 Myxococcota bacterium | reverse complement strand
TATCGAACTGCGTAAGTCCTATCAAAGTAAAAAGTTTAACCGCATCCGCAGACGAATGGAATTAGTTGGACCAAGTGCCCCCCGTGGCTGCCCAAACACAGGGCGGTTCGCGACCCGCCCCTACATGATGCGATCACACATCTCGCGGATATCGTATAAGATCCCTCGTGCCTGCTTGGCATCTTGAGAATGCCTCTTCACAAGGCGATGCAAGATGGTTAACCTAGGCCGCGTTTCATCCAGAAGCCGAGGTTGTTTTCGGCCTCACCTTAGGGAGTTTTGCGAACGTGAATCTCGAACAGTTCTTCCAATTGCTGCGACCGACACAACAAAACGCCCGCGAACAAGAGCGCAAATTGCGCGATGCCATCGAATCTTGGGAACAGCGAGCCTTCTCTCTTAACGCTGCCATCGGCCTTTTGCGCGCTGCCCTTCATCTTCAACAACAGCACGAAGACCTGTTGCTCCAACAGCGAAACACTCTCTCTTCGACCTATGACAAACACCCCTCCACCGCTCTTGCAGCGGCGTTGATCGAACAATCCCGCCACCACCAACATCTGCAAACTTACACACTGCGCGCTCTTTATCGACAACTGATCGAACAAAAAAAACAACTGCTCCAGCAAGGCCAAGAACACTTCCTCCCTGTGATCCAATCCCTACCCAACGACCGAAAAGAGCGTATACTCCGACTCTTTCAACAAAGCCAACACGATATCCAACAAGTCGCGGTCTCCCGCCAAGAAGTCGCCGCACTGCGCGAACTCGAAGAACAACTTCAACGCCCCCTCTCTCATCACACCGCTGAATCCACCCATCCATCGAACTCCACCAACCCACCAACCGCACCCCATCCATCGAATACCACCACCACCGAATCACCCAACCCACCGACGACAGCGACGGCCCCCCACATCCCCTCACCGAACATCATCTCCCCCGAAATACCGACATCTACGACCTCCTCCGAGCCTTCGGAGGCTGCACGATCGATGACTTCTGCTGCTCTGCCGACAGCCCTCGCATCCCCACAGATCGAGGCGCTTTCTCTCACATCCCCACAGATCGAGGCGCTTTCCCTCGCGGCCCTTGAACAACACATTCAGCGCCTTTTGCAGAGGCCGTCCACACCCCACACAACGATCGAACACTCCCTCCCGATTGCGGAGAGGAGCGAAGGAGCGACCGGTTGAACGACACACTCGAAAACGGGCTACGCGTGATCTTGGCCCCCACACAAGCCGCACCTGTTGTCGCCGTCCAAGCATGGATCGGCGTTGGAAGCGCCGATGAATCCGAAGAAGAAGCAGGACTCGCCCACTTTCACGAACACATGCTGTTCAAAGGCACGGCCCGCCGAAAAGTCGGACAGATCGCCCAAGATGTCGAAAGCGCTGGTGGCGATATCAACGCATGGACTTCGTTTGACGAAACGGTGTACCATATCACCCTACCTGCGGCCTTTTACAAAGAAGGCCTTGATATCTTGGCGGACGTTCTTCAACACTCTTCTTTCGATGCCGATGAGATGAAGAAAGAGTCCGAAGTGATCTTGGAAGAGATCAAACGCAGCCAAGACATGCCCACCCAACAACTCAGCCAAAAACTGTTTTCTCTGTCTTTCTCCGAACACACCTACAGACGCCCGATTATCGGGTATGAATCGACGGTCAAAGGCTTTGGCCGCGAAGAGATGTTGCGCTTCTATCGCAAGTGGTACGTCCCCAACAACATCGTCCTCGTGATCGCAGGGGACTTCGAAGTGGACGAAGCCAAGGCCCTTGTGAAGTCGTTGTTTGGCGAGATGCAAGGCCAAGCCAACCCACGCCAACGCCCCAATGAGCCGCCCCAAACAGAGACCCGCTTTGCGTTGATGCAAGAAGACACCCAAGAAAGCTACATCCAACTCGGCTTTCATGGCCCTGCCCTCCGTGACACCGACCTTTACGCGATGGAGATGCTCGCGGTCATTCTCGGGCAAGGCGAAAGCAGCCGCCTCGATCGTGAACTCTTGCGCAAACAAGAGATTGTCAACAGCGCATGGGCTTACGCATACAGCCCCAAAGATATCGGCCTCTTTCTTACAGGAGCCTCGCTTCCACCCGGAAAAGAGCGCGAAGCCACCGCCTCTTTGATCGAACAGATCGTGCGCTTGCAGCATACGCCACCCACGCAGGCCGAAGTCGAAAAAGCCCGTACAGTCGTCGAAAGCAGCGCGATCTACCAGCGCGAAACGGTACAAGGTATCGCTCGCACGCTCGGCTTTTATCAATTGCTTGCAGGTGATCTGGCTTTTGAAGAAAACTTTTATCGCGGTATCGCCCGCGTTCAACCCAAGGATATCCAGCAAGTCGCGGCCCGCTACCTCAAGCCCGAACACACCACCGCTGTGGTGATGATCCCCAAAGAACAACAGCCTCCCGCCCTTTCTGCCGAAGATATCCACGCCTTCTTTGCCGAAAGCAATCAAAAATACGCCGTCCTTCATCGCCCCGCCACCCACCAACCCACCCTTCACACCCTTGCGAACGGTATCCGTGTAGTCCTCAAAACCAATCGTCACGCTCCTTTGGTGTCTTTGCGCGCTGCGATGCTTGGCGGATTGCGCTTTGAGTCCGAACAAGACAACGGGATCACCCAACTCACCGCCCGCCTTCTCTCCAAAGGAACCAGCAGCATCGATGCCGAACAACTCGCCGAGATCACCGACGCTATGGCGGGTTCCGTCGGCGGCTTTTCGGGGCGAAACTCCATCGGCTTGCGCGGAACCTTCCTGCGCAAAAACTTTGATCGCGGCCTCGACCTCTTCACCGATTGTTTGCTCGATCCGATCTTCCCTGAAGAAGAAGTCGAACGCGAACGCCGCCTCACCCTCGAAGATATCCGCGCATCCGAAGATCAACTCGCTTACAAAGCCTTCCAACTCTTTCACCGCACACTCTACGACGCACACCCTTATCGCCTCCCTGCCATCGGCTCCATCGAAAGCGTCACCGCCCTCCAACGCGAGCAGATCGTACAATACTACGGACAGATCCGCACCCCCCAAAACCTCGTATTGTCCGTGGTCGGCGATATCGACAGCGACGAAACCCTCCAACTTCTCGAAGATCGCCTCGCTCACCTCGAACCCCGCGAATTCATCCAACCCCAACTTCCCGTCGAACAAGGCCCCCAAGACATCCGAACTGCCGAAGAATACAAAGAGCGCATGCAAGCTCACCTTGTCCTCGGCTTTTTTGGCATCACCCTCTTCGATCCCGACCGCTACGCCATCGACGTCATGAACGCCATCCTCGCAGGACAAGGCGGACGACTCTTCCTCGAATTGCGCGACAAACTCTCCCTTGCCTACTCCGTCTCTTCTTTTTCCTCTGAACTCCTAGAACCCGGATACTTCGCCGTCTACATCGGAACCAGCGCCAACAAACTCGAACAAGCCCGCGAAGGCATCCTCCGCGAACTCCAACGCATCTGCGATGAACCCGTCACAGCCGAAGAATTAGAACGCACCAAACGCCATCTCATCGGCTCCCACTCGATCTCTCTTCAAAAGAACGGCGCACAGGCCAACAGCTTCGCTCTCAACGAGCTTTACGGACTCGGCTTTGACAACCACAGCCGCTATCCCGAGATCATCCGCGCCATCGACCAAGACGATATCCAGCGTGTCGCTCGACGGCTCTTGCGCCTCGACCGCTACGTCCTCTCCATCGTCCGCCCCAAAGAACAGGACGCCTGAACCATGTTGGAAGCCTTCTTGATCCAAACCCTTTGGCTCTGGGTCTTGCTCGCTGTCTTTGGACTCCCTTTCCTCGCCGTCCGCTTCTCCCAATGGCAATCCACACAGCGCTTTGTCCAAGCCCGTCAAGTCGAGCTTTCCAACCCCATCGACGCTTCTGCTCGCTACCAACTCGCCAGCCTTTTCCTCAAACAACGCCGCTTCGCCAAAGCCCTCCCTCTCCTCGAAGAAGCCTACAAGATCCAACAGCAACGGCCTTCCCCCAACCCTCGCCTCCTCGACGACCTCGCCCGCGTCTACCTCCGACAACAGCGCATCGATGATGCTCTCCCCCTCCTCAAAACCTCCCTACAACTCGACCCCCAAGGCAACCAAGGCGAAACCTTCCTTTTGCTCGGAAAAGCCTTCGCCCAAAAAGCCGATCTCGAACGCGCCCGCGAATGTTTCCTCCACACCCAACAAGCCAACACTTCTCTCGCTGAACCCGTCTTCCGACTCGCTTGTCTCGATGCCGAACAAAACAAACACCTCGAGGCCCAACACCGCCTTCGCCTCTTCCTCAAAGAAGCCGCGCACCTTCCGCCCTTTCTTCGCCGACGAAACCGCTTCTGGGTCGTCGCCATGCGCCTCTTCCCCTACTCTTCCTTCTTGGCTTGACCTCCCCTTCGCTTTTTTCCCAAAAGGACAGACGCCTTGCAACACGACCTCCAAATCAAATACCGCGCATGGCTCGCCAAGATCGCAGAACTCGGCGCTCGCCAAGATGCCCTCTACGGCGCGCAGATCCGATGCCGAAAAGGTTGTTTCTCTTGTTGTCGCCCCCCTGATACGCTTTTTCAAATCGAGGCCCAATCTCTCCAACAAGCGGTTCGCGCCTTAGACCCACCCGCCCAACAACGCCTTCAATCGAGGCTTTCCGCTTACAAAGCTGGCACGCAAGAACTTTGCCCGCTCCTCGAAGAGGGCGGATGTACCGTCTACGAAGCACGCCCCGTCATCTGTCGCACCCACGGCTACGGCGTGATGCTCCAAGACGAACAAGGAGCCTTCCTTTCGTGGTGTCATCTCAACTTCGATCAGATCGAACCGAGCGCAGAAGTCGCCTTCAACGTCGAACACCTCAACACCGTTCTTTCGGTCATGACCCGCATGGGGTGGCCCCATTCCGAGCCTCGCCCCGCTCTTGTCGAGATCCTCGAACAGGCCCTTGATCCCTCTCCCCCCTCTGCGATATCCCCCGCACCACCGCCCAAAGGGCACGCCCCATGATCCGCCTCCAAGGA
Source organism: Myxococcota bacterium (assembly GCA_963169055.1). Classification (GTDB taxonomy): domain Bacteria; phylum Myxococcota_C; class UBA6777; order UBA6777; family UBA6777; genus JAKLKB01. The sequence continues at coordinate 6,462 of CAUJFU010000452.1, read as the reverse complement.
ATCGCGGTTTGTGGCGGAAAAGCTCACGGGTACGCCCTGCTCTCGCCTACAGCCATCGCCCCTCACAACGCGACCTTACAACCACACAACCCCCCTCACAACGCGACCTTACAACCACACACACACCCTCACAACGCCACACCACCCAACGCGCTCGCCCCTCACAACCCGCCCTCCTCATTCAACGAAAACGCCGATCCATCCGCACAAAACGCATCCAATCCGCCGACTTCTGCAAGCCAAATCGAACAACAGCGCCAACGATTCGACCAAGCCCGCGCACAGGTCGCAGCCCAACTCCTACACACTCAAGAGCGGCTCACCGCCTCGCTGGGACCGCAAGAAGCGGCGATCTTCGATGCCCAAGCCGCCTTTCTCGAAGATGACAGCTTTTTGTCGATCTTCCACGAGGCCCTCACTCACGGGCTTTGCGCAGAGGACGCTTTGCAACACGCCCTGCACCACAACGAAGCGCTGTTTTTGTCGATGACCTCACCTACGTTGCGAGAGCGCGTGGTTGATCTGCGCGATGTCTGGCAGCGCGTCGTGTCGCGACTGCGTGCGGACTCGCCCTGTACCTGTTCTGATCGGTCCAACACGGATTCGCTTTCGCCCCTGCATTCGCCTCCACAACCGTTGCGATTACAAAGCCCTGTAATCCTCGTTGGGCGCGAGATCTACCCTTCGATCTTGGCCGATACCACGAACGAATGTGTCAAAGGCATCCTCACCGAAGAAGGCGGCCCCACCAGCCACACAGCCATCCTCGCCCAAGCCTTGCGGATACCCTATATCACAGGCATCAAGGGACTCTGCGAGGCTGTTCGTTCGGATATCCCCATCGCGCTCGACGGGCAAACAGGAGAAGTCTGGATCGAACCCGATGCCACCGTCTTTTCCAGCAACCTCCCAAACCCTTCCATCGAAACATCCGCGCACATCTCCGAAACACCCGCGCACATCTCCGCACAATCACCGTTCTCTCTTTCTCATCCCACCACCGCTTGCGGCGAAAAAGTGATCTTGCGCGCCAATCTCAGCCTACTCTCCGAGCTTTCAGAATACAAACAGCGTTCCGCCCAAGGCATCGGCTTGTTTCGCACAGAATTTCTCTTCCTTCGCGAGACTTCTTGGCCCAACGAAGACGCTCAGTACGCCTTGTACCGCCAGATCGTCGAACAGGTCGCCCCCGAAGAAGTGACCTTCCGCAGCGCTGATATCGGCGCAGACAAACCGTTGGGTTGTTTCCCGATCCCCGCAGAAAACAATCCGCAACTTGGATGGCGGGGAGCGCGGATATTGCTCGATCACCGCCATCTTTTTATCGAACAGCTTCAAGCCTTTTTGCGTGCATCTGTCCACGGGCGTTTGCGCGTGATGATCCCGATGCTCTCGACCTACGAAGAGATCCAGATTGTGCGCCAATGTTTCCAAGAAGCCCAAAACAACTTGCGAAAACGCGGCATCTCTTTCGATCCAACCGTCCCGCTCGGGATCATGGTCGAAACCCCCGCTGCGGCCCTTGCGTTGCCTCATCTTATGCCTTGCGTGGACTTCCTTTCTGTCGGAACCAACGACCTGCTCCAATTCGTCATGGCTGTAGATCGCAACCACACACAGCTACACCATCTCTTTCAACCCTTGCATCCGGGCTTTTTGCGCCTTCTTTCATGGATCGCAAACTCCGCTTCCCAAGCCAAATGCCCTCTCTCGATCTGCGGCGAGATCGCTGCAAATCCCTTGTTTCTACCGATCTGGCTTGGCTTAGGCTTCCGCGAATTCAGCGTGACCCCACACGCTATCCCTCCACTCCAACACCGCCTCCAATCTCTCCACCTCCAAGAAGCCCAACACACCGCCCAAATCGCCCTCTCCCTCCCTTCGAGCGAACAGATCCACACCCTTCTCGAAACCCCACACAATGCCCTCAACACACCTCCCCCCTCTCACCTGTGACGCAACACCCCCTCAACACGGGGTCAAGAGGCGATAGGCCATTGCGGGATTATGTTCTTGCCGTGGTGTCCGCTGAAACAGACCTCAACACGGGGTCAAGGGGCGACAGTCCCTTGCGGGGCGTGGGGCCGCGCCCCACCAGATCAAACAGCCCCCACCAGATCAGATCCGCAAGCCTCCATGCGCATCACAACGCGCACACGATATCGTGTTTGATCAAGTGATACGAAATCCGCCCATCGCGTGATCAAACGATGTAGGGGCAGCCCCCTGTGGCTGCCCGATAATAGGGCGGCTACGTACTATCCTTTGTGTACACATCACTCGGATATCGTATGAGCGAGAAATAAAGATGCAAAAAAACCTCTTTTCCATCCACGACAATCAGGCTCTTTCTCCAACCGTTCGCCGCCTGCGACTACAGCCCCACAATGGCTTTTTCTATCGTGCAGGGCAATATATCGAGATCGGCTTTCCTGATGCCCACGGCACCGCGCCCCGCAACTTTTTTCCTTTCTCCTTGGCCTCTGCCCCCGAAGACCCGTTCCTCGAACTCTGCATCCGCACACCACACGGCCACCCCCTCACCCACCACCTCGAACAAGCCCATGACGGCGATCCTCTCTGGATCAAAGGCCCATCTGGGCGCTTTTTCTATGCCTCTCCTCCCAAACGTCCGATCTTTTTGATCGCAACAGGCACAGGGATCGCCCCCTTGCGCTCGCTCTATCGCTCCCAAGAACGCATCCACGCCGAACCTTCCGAAGTGATCCTGCTCTTTGGCGTGCGAAACCCATCGGAGATCTTGTACTCCGCCGAATGGACGGACGCCTTGGGCGATCGCTCCATTCCGATCCTCTCCCAACCAGACGACTCATGGACAGGCGAAAAAGGCCGAATATCCGACTTCTTAAAACGCTCGATCCATCGCTTTGCATGGCACGACTATGACTATTATCTCTGCGGTCAACCCGAACTGTTGACCTCCACCAAACACTTTCTCTCCGCCCAAAACGTCCCCGAAGACCACATCCACCACGAACGTTGGTGATGCCCATCTCACGAATCACCACACCTACAAAATCCTGTGGTCGGATATCGTCCTTATCGCGCCGATGCTTTGGGGCTTTGCAACACTACGCGAGCTGAAAGACCGTCTTCCTCGAACACAACGCCCCATTCGACCACGCGAAAAGCACCCCACGCGCCCAAGCCATCGGTCTTTTGAAAAGAGTGTTTCTCATGCTTCGCTGTGGGTGTGACATTTTTCGTGGTGGGACGGCTTGCAACGAACGCGCTGGTATTTGTGATGGGGCGGCTTGTCGCGGGTGTGCTTGTTTTTGTGCCACCCCCCAAGCGAGAATCTCCCGTCGGCTCAAACCATCGGCGCAAGACCGAGGCCCTCATCAACGGAACCACCGAAATCTCGATCAGCAGCCTTCGATCGCGCTCAGATATCCGCATCGCGATCGGATCGAAAAAAGACTGCCGTTTGGACTCGTACTGCCCTCGCCATGCCTTATAATCCTTCTTCTCCGCAGGTGTAATCTGCATGATCGCAAGCTCGCGCAAAGGCGTCATAAACCCCAAACTTCCGTAATACTCCGAAAAGATCTGATCGCCTTCCAGCCACAAGCCGCCTCCGTCGGGAATCTTCGACACAACACTCAATCGCCGAGCAGGGTGTTTTCCTTGCGAGAACATCGCAAGACGAAGATCCGTCAGTTGACGGATCTGCTCTCTTACCTGCGCTCTTCTCCATCGCAACACGCGGGTATGTGGGCTTCCCAACAACCGCAACGCTTCATCACCCATCAACAAAAACACCCGCTCTCCCGAATCATACGGATAACGCATTCGAAAAAATTTGTACTGATCCAACGCGGCAAGCGATTCTTTTGGCTCGTAGCGTGCGTGAGCCACGCGACGCAAAGCGGCCACCGAATTGCTCAACGCCACCACATCCCCCATCACCATAATAAACGACGATATCTCCCGATGCTCCGAAGCCATACCCGTATACGCTAGATCTTCGATCTCCCCCTCGACCTTCGTCACCCCACGATCACGCGGAAAACATCGCAAAGCATCGCTTACGCCCTTGGGATCGCTTGTTTGAAACAGCAACGTGATATCGGTCCCTTCGACGAAGTCCACATCTCCCCCTGTCATCGCAACACCACGGATCTTTTTGGAGGCCGCAGACTTGGAGAACTCAACCACATCAAAACAAAGTTGGCTCTGGTATCGCCGCAATAGACGAGAGACGATGTCTTGCTTTCCTGCCGAGGCTTGCTTGTTTGCGGATCTCTTCACAAAACGCCTACCTTCCGACAACATCGCCTCCCATCGCGCAAAAAGCCCGTGTTTCGAGACCTTTTCTATCCCTTGCGCAAAACGCCCACCTTCCGACAGTATCGCCATCCCTTGCGCAAAATGCCCAAACGACGGAAAGAACACAGCGTATTGATCCTGCGGCAACAACTTTGCCAATTCATCCACCGCGATTTTTTTGCCAAAGATCGGTAGCGTAAAATTGTACGGTAAGAGATGAATTCCTCGGATATCTTGGATCGATACGTCTGCTTTTTGTGGCGAACCAGCACCAGCATACGCAAGCATCGACAACCAACAACACGCCCCCATCCACACAAAAACCACGCAAGCCATCCACAGACGCAGCAAAAACAACCGCTGTTCGCGGCATATCACATCCTCCCATGCCCGAACCGTCGGCCTGCTCGCCGCCAAAACAATCTGCTCTCTATTCGCCAACATCCCGATCCTCTCGACAAAAACAACAACATCGCCTCGATACATCTTCGTTTCCTCCGCATCCTGCGAGCCAAATCACCCACACGGCATACAAACCATCCTTCGCACCAAGCAACCCCACTACCCCCAAAAACCGATTCAAACCGATACAGCGGACAAGATCAACCCACGACCTTCCGCCGCGATCTCGTCCAAAGAACGTCTCCTTTTCGGCACGATACGCTTTCCTGCCCCCTTGCGCTTGCTTGTGCCTTGCCACACAATGCCCCCCGTTTCTCAAGCAAAAAAACGCGCAACCTCAAACAAGCGTGCAGCGAAAATACAGACAACACTTCTTGCCACCGAAAGGCCACCATACGGCCCACCACACATTGAAATAACGGTGAAGAAACAAGAATTTGAACAGGCGCGGTGAGCGGTTCACCCACGCCGACCACGGATTACAAGGAGCCACAATCATGTCATCCATCCGCCGATCAAATAACGACCAACAAGCCCAACAGGCCCGTCAGGCCCAACAGGCTCAACAAACCAAACAAGCAGCCCAAACCCAACAAACCAAACAAAGCACACCCGCCCAAAACACCTCCCCTCGCGATTCCTTTACCACCAAAAACGAATCCAAAGGCAACGTACTCACGGGGCGTACCACCACCGCCGAACGCTCCCACGAACTGAACGGTAGCAAGTACACCAGCGCCAACACCCAAACCACCGGCATCACCGGCAAATCCACCACCATGTCCAAAGGTGTCGAACGCGCCGATGGCTCCGCCCAAAACCGCGAAGTCAAAACCGATTACGGGATGCTTGGCAACAAAACGGGCGTCTCCACCACCAGCACCAAAAGCACCAGCGATCTCACCGAAACCAACAAACTCTCCACCTCCTACGCCCGCGACGGCAAAGTCACTTCCCAAAGCGCCAGCCAAAAACTCGAAGAAAACTACAAACTCGACGACCTCAAGCTGTCCACTTCGATCGAGTCCAAAACTTCGACTTCTGAAGCCAAAAATGGCGGTATCTTCGGCGAAAACAAACGCACGACCTCCAGCGAAACCAACACCTCCAGCATCGAAGACAAAAACACCGCTCACTCCACTTCCGAAACCACCTCCAAAGAACAAGCCTTCGCTCGTGACGGCAAAGTGACGATGTCCAAAGACACGCACACCCTCTCCGAAACCAACAAAGCCGACGGAAAAACCTCGACTTTTGAAACCTCCTCCGAAACCACCAAAACCAAAAGCCCCCGCGACCGCGAACTGACCTTCCAATCCAACACCGACAAAAGCACCACCGAACACAAAAACGGCTGGAAAACCGAATCCTCCACCACCAAAGAATCCGGCCAAAAGTTCACCACCACCGCCCAAAACGGCGAATCCAACACCAAGTTTGAAGACGGCAAACTTACCACCAAAGGCGGCTTTGAGTACAAAAACACCCACAGCAGCACCAAAACCACCGCATCCGCCGAACGCGAACTCTACAAAGGCAACGAAGACCTCCACAAACAACGCCAAGCCACCAACAAAAATATCTCCAATGCCCAAGCCATCGGCAAAGAACTCTTTGGCTCCAAAGAACTCAGCCCCAAGATCGACACCGACACCCACAAACGCTCCGAAACCATCAGCGCCGCTGGTTACGAGCGCACCGAAACACACTCTGCGAACGCCTCCGTCTGGGAAAATCAAAAAGATTGGGTCAAGAGCGGCGATCTCGCCA
>CAUJFU010000451.1 GCA_963169055.1 Myxococcota bacterium | reverse complement strand
AACACTCGGACACATCGTCTGTGCTGTCGGAAAGACCGTAGGTTTGTACGTAAAAAGGCAAACAAAACGCAAAAAAGCGGAGGTTCGTTGCTCGAACAACTGCTCATACAAAATGCTGTGGTTGTGTGAGCATGTGCGTTCGCTGCTCGATGTCCCGATACACGGGCGGTTCGGGAACCGCCCGCGCCTGCACAACGGCCTTTTTCGTATCGGTATGACAGTTCAGTCTCTTTTCTTCACCCGATGCCCGTGGGGTGATACGACATCTGCCCATGCCAGAGACCCCCGCTGGATGGGCTTTACAGACGATGTGTCCGAGTGTTAGCCCCCTCCCCTGTGGCTGCCCAAAACTAGGGCGTCTACGTACTGTCCATTGCTGTGTGCATCACTCGGATATCGTGTTATGTTTCAGCCCGATAAATCAAGATAAATTCTCCGATGATGATCTCATCGCCGTCTTGGAGTGTTGTGGGTGCGGTGATCTTTTTTCCGTTGATGAAGATCCCGCCGCTTGATTTGAGATCGACGATCATAAAACCGTTGCGCGAGGGGGCGATCTTTGCGTGTCGTTTGCTGATCATCGCGCCGGGGAGGTGGATGGCGTTGTTGGCCGCCCGTCCGATGGTGATATCTTCGTCGAAGGCTTGAACGTTCAAGAGGTTGCGATTGGTGTCATAAATCTCCATTCGTCCCTTGGCTCCGCCATCCAAGCGAAACGCCTTCATCATGCTTTTTTGAGCGATGTTTGTACCCACAGAGGTGACGTCGGAGGTGTAAGTGGTCTGGCTAGGTAGCTGCATCTCAGCGGCGGCTTGTTTGCGGAATTCTTGGTACCAACCTTGTTCAGGGCGTTGTTCGTAGATCTGCTTTTCATCCACCAACTGCTCATACCAATTGCGGATATCGCTTTTTTCATCGGCCCATTCGGGGGAGGTTTTGAGGCGCTCAATCAACGGGGTAAGAGAGGCTGCTGCCGCCAAAAAGTCTCCGCGTGCGGCGATGACTTGGGCATCTTTCCAACCTTGCGCAGCTTCGAGCAAAAGCAGTTGGCGGGATATCTCGGGGTGCATGGTGTCGGTGGCTTGGGCGTGAACGGGCAGGGTGAGTTCAATCTCTTGGGCGGTGGGTTCTTTGGCTTCGGGGAGCCAATACTCGACGCGCAAAGTGGCCAAGGGACGGGCTTCTTGAGGATCTTTGGTGTCGACTTCAAGGTCGGCCAGCAGCTCGATCGTTCGTCCTGCGGCCAAGTCAGACAGCGAGACTTCGAGACCTTTGGAACCAAAGCGCTGATCGTTGTCGCCGCGCACGCGAAGAACGGTGCATCCATCGTGCGGCTTCAAGAACAAGCGAGCTTGTCGAGCGACCACGCTAAACAACGCGCCAAGTTCGATCGCAAAAGCAGCGGGCGCGCTATCCGCGCTTTCGATGTAGGTGTATCCGCCTCCACCAGCTTGCGCGATATCTTGTAAGATTTGTTCTTGATGGTGGGAGCCAAAGCCAAAGGTACTCACGACCGCGTTTTTGCGTTGATCGCGGACGAGGCGAGTCAGCGCTTCCGAAGAGGACGGCCCAACGTTGGGTTGGCCGTCGGTGAGCAAGAGGACGCGACGTGGCATATCGCCCGATAGAGCGGCTTGTAGTTGTAGTGTTTTTTCCAAACCTGCGTACATGGCGGTGCTACCGTCGGCTCGGATGGTTTGGAGGGCGATGCCAAGTCGGCTTCGGGCTTGGCTGTGAAAGGTTTGCGGTTCGAGCCAAACGTGGGCGTTGTTGGAAAAGCTGACAAGACAGGCATGGTCATCTTCGCGCAGGTGGTCCGAGACAAGGCTGATGGATTGGAGGACTAGCTGGATTGGATCGCCGTCCATCGATCCCGAGTTATCGATGCAGATGGCGACGAGCGCAGGGGAGCGCTTTTGGGGGGCATATTCGGAAACGCGGATACGCAAGAGAAGGGGCAGTGCAGTGTGCTTGTGTGGAGCGAGTGCCTCGTAGGCGGGGATCGCTTCCAATCGGACAGGGGGAACGGCGGCAAGGCCGTTGGGGGTGGGGATCTTGTCGAGTGTTTGGGCATGTTCGGCTGTAGAATGGGGAGGTGAAGATGGCGGAGGTGTTGGGTTGGGCATGATCAAGCGCTCCTTGGTTTGTGGGCCTTTTTTGCACGATCGAGGCCATCTGTTTGGGGTGAGTCTTTGTGTGGGGGGGATAATGGCGTTTCTTGCACGTCGTGTGATGATGGACTGTGTTTGCAGCGGCGTCAACACGCTGCTTTGTGTCAGAGCTTTTTTCTTTGAGCATAGGAGTGGATTGGTGAACGGCTTGGTGGGGCGAGGCACCACACCGTCGTGGCTGCGTGGAGCGGTTTTGGGGAGGAGGGCGATCAATGCTTGCTTTTTCTTGGACGCCAACACATCCTCTTTTTCGTGCTGTTCGGCGATGTTGAAGAAAGACCTCGCATATACGGATTGCCGTGCTTTTGTGGACGGGTGTGTTATTTCGTGTCATGTTTGCTTTGTCGTTTGCTTTGTGTTTTGCGCAAAGACTCAGGAGTCCAAGCCTATGTCCAACGATTATTTATTGCAACGGATCATCACGGATGCCAAAACCTTGAGCGGAAAGCCCATCGTGCGAGGAACGCGTTTGAGCGTTGAATTTGTGTTGGGGTTGCTTGCGAGCGGAGCTTCGTATCAAGAAATTTTAGAGGAATACAACGGTTTAACACAAGAGGATATCTTGGCCTGTTTGTTGTTTGCAACAAAGTCCCTTGAAACCACAACGTTCATGCCGCTGTCTTTGTCGGAGGCTTGATGCGATTTTTGGTGGACGTGTGTACGGGGTCAAGTGTGGCGAAGTGGCTGAAAGAAAAAGGTCACGAGGTTTGTTCCGTTTACGATGAGTGTCGAGGCGCTACAGACGACGAAGTACTCGAAAAAGCGTATAGCGAAAACTGGATTATTATTACAAATGATAAAGACTTCGGAGAGAAAATCTATAAAGAAAACCGAATCCATCAAGGCGTTATTTTTTTACGGCTGGATGGTCAACGACCCGCCCCGAAAGGGAGCGGGCTTGTGAGAGCAAGCCCCGTTGACCCGCCCCCAGAAGCCGAGGGAAACTTTGGTGGAGGAAACGTTGGGAGAGAATAGATAGGCACAGTCGGATGCTTCTCCAGTCCGATGC
>CAUJFU010000450.1 GCA_963169055.1 Myxococcota bacterium | reverse complement strand
GTTTTCGATAGTAATTGTAAAGAACCAGTGTGCCGTTGGGTTTGAGCCTTCGCTTGGCTTGTTGGAAAGAATTCACTGTAAAAAGGAATGATTCGAGACGGATATTTGCGAAATTGGAAAGTGACGCAAGAGAATCGGGTAAGGCAAAAAGAATCAGATCGTAGGTAGCCGTTGATTTTTCCATAAAGGCGCGACCATCCGTGACAAAAGTACGCACTCTTTGATCTGCGTAGGGTTGGTTGGGATGGAATTGTTTTCCTGCGGCCAAAATCTCGGGATCGATCTCTGCGGCATCGATGGAACGCACGCCATGTTTGAGGGCATAGGAAACATCCGTTCCCGAACCAGAGCCGATAATGAGAGCGCTTTCGTAGCGTTGTTTTGGATGAAATTGGGGAAGTCTCTTGTAAGGGAAAAAGTAAAAAGCTTCTTTGGTTCCGACGGGCTGCATGGTTTGGTGACCGATGCCGTTGGCGGAAAGATGATAACCTTTGGTGGGGGATTTCATTTCCCAAACTTCGATGCGTTGGTAGGGAGACCACCGAGTGAAGTGCTTAGGAGATGAAGCAAAAACGATCAGAATAAGTCCAAGTCCCATCGCGAGGGAATTAAACCAATGCAAGTGTTTGGGGCGAAGCAAAAGCAAGAGCAGAGACGCAAACAAAAACCATTCGTAGGGGGGGCGTGCAAAGGCAGATTGAAGGGTGAAAGCGGCGATGCCTGCGAGACTCCCAGCGATATCGATTGAATAAGAAGTAAGCGGACGGAATAGGTGAAAAACGTGCGCTGTTTCTTGGGCGATACCGAAAAAGATCAAGACGACCAAGACGAATAAAAAAGGTAAGCAGAACCACAACGGAAGGTCAAACGGTGTTTCACGATGCCCGAAAAAAAGCTGGCCGATATGTTCGCGCAAGTAGGTGGCGTCGATATGCGTTGTGACAACAAAAGCGGCCAACAAAAGGAGCAGTTGGGGGACGTATTGAAAAAAGGTCCATTCGCGGTGAAAAGAGAGAAACCCAAGACCGATCCCCAAAAAAACAGCGATCAAGATGAAGTTGGAAAAGTAGCCGAGATAGAGAACTTCGGCGCTTGTGAAGCGGATCAGGGCCAGTTCAAGGTAGAGGGTAAGGAAGGCCAAAAAGAAAAGCCTGATCCCTATTTTGGGAGAGGGAGCGTGCATAGTTTCCTCCGATGCATTGGGAGATGAGGGGCGAGGTTGAGGATATTCTTTGGGTGTTTTTGAGGGAGAACTCTTTTTTCATGATAGCGGTTCCCGCTGGGATAGCGACTTCAAAGAGTTCCATTCTGTTGCAAGCAGCCCAACAATACGGAGGCTTGGCTCGGTTGCGAAACGCTATTAGCTGGGGGAGACGACGGATTTAAGAAGAAGTTTTCTTAATATCTTGTAAGTGGATTTCAGTTCAAGTTGTTTCACGGGTTCGATGGGAGTTTGAGGAGAGAGGCGGAGTTGTTCGCGGATATGGGAGGATTGGAGGTTAGGGGAGTCGGCGATCATGATCAGGTCGGGGATGTTGTATCGAGCGAGAAGGCGTTGTCGGATATCGCGGATATGGGCGGCTTCGTCGGGGTTTTCCATATCGACAAAGAACATAAAGCTGGAGAGGTCAACGCCGACTTTTTCAAAGATGGAGTCGACGGCGGTTTCGGAGACTGCGCCATAGACAACGAGGAGAGAGTCTTGGCGGAGGGGGATGCGGGCGTACTCGGTTTTGGGGAGGTAGGGGATCTGGACGGTGGGTTCGCGTGGGATGCGGGAGGCTTGGGTTTGGGAGATCTGTTGGAGGGAATGGATGTATTCTTCGCGTCGGTCGCCACGCAAGCCAAGGACGATGACTTTGAGCCAAGCAAAAGAGCCTTTGGTGGTGTGGGTTGCGATCTGTGTGGAAGAAGTGGAGGTGGGTTCGGAGAGATGGGCATCGCCAGAGTGGGGTTGTCCTTGGATTTCGATCAGGCCGGTTTGGAGGAGGATATTCATGGAGAGGCGAGCGTGTCGTGGATCGCCGGGATAATTTTTGAGCCACCGAACGAGAGGTTGTCGGCTATCAAGGGAGCGCAACCACTCGCGCCAAATGGGAGGGATTTCTTTTTGTTGGAGTTCTTGCCAGCGTGCGGGATTGATCTGGATGCGCATTTGGGGTTTGAGGGGAGGGGTGAGTTCGCTGAGCAGATGGAGCCATGCGGGATCGAAGGGTTGGATTTGCATCCCGGGGGCTTTGCGGAGGTTTTGTCGGATGATATCGAGTAGATCATCGCGTTGAGAGGGGAAGGAGAACCAGTTTTTTGCGTGGGCGTGGAGCGCGGGGGGTGGGGTTTCTTGGTGGCCAAGGAGGAACAAGTGAAGGTCGTTGAGGGCGGACTCTTCGAGTTGCGCGAGCAGAGCCTCGTCTATTTGGGCGAGACCTTCACCAAGCAAGACGATGGCGGGTGGGTTGTGTTGGAGGAGGGCGGGTGCTTGGGCGGAATCGAGCAGAAGGCAGACGCTGTAGCCGGCTTCTTCGATGGATTGGAGGAGAGCATCGCGGCGGGTGGTATCGAGATCGAGCAGCCAGATATCGGCGTTGTAGTGGACGGAAGCAGCGCGTGCTTCGGGGGTATGGGCGTGGCACAACAGGAAACGCCCTTGTGACCAAGTTTGGAGGGTTTGAAGGGTCGGGGTGGCGAGGTTGTGTTGGTGATCGATGCGGGTGACTTGGCCTTCTTCGATGTGTATGGTGGCGCGTTCGTCGTGGTTGTCGAGAACAAGCACGGCATCTTGTTGTGCGTGTGATGCGGATTGTAGGAGCTGTGCGATGGTGCCTTCTTCTATCTTGCCCAACAGTGGCATGATCTTCTGCCGCCTCCTCTGACGTCTTTGGATACTGTGCGGTGCTGGGGCTTGGGGCATCTTGCGTGTGTGGCGCGGTGTGCTGGGTGTAGCGCGGTGCCCTGTCTCAGCGGGGAGTGTTTAGATTCGCCCTTCATCGAAAGCCTTTTGGATATGGTGGTAGGCTTCTGTAAGGGTTTGTGAAGTTCGTGTTGCGAGTTGATATTTTTTGGGATCAGCCATATAGCGATCGGGGTGATGGAGTTTGAGAAGTTCACGGAAGCGGTGTTTGACGTTGTTCATATCGGAGCCGTAGGGGAGGTCAAGCAAGCGATAGGATTCTTCGATGCGTGGGTCACGTCCGAGGGCATAGGACCAACTAACGCCCTGTCTTCGGCCTTCTTCGATGATCCACGTTCGCAGTTCGCGTTCGAGGTCGTGAACAAACTGGCTGCCTTGGGACAAGAACTCTTGGCGGATCTTGTCCCATTGAAGGGAGGAATCGCGCAGGTCTTTGCCGATCTCGGACCAGAGGTTTTTTGTGCGGAGGTGTGCCGCTTCAAACAATTTTTTCCCGAGATCTGCGAGGCTCATGATCGTTCCTTCTCTGGGTGGGACGGAACCTTGTGCGGGATGCGCGATTGCAAGGGTGTGCATGGGTATGCAAACAAACTGTAGCTTATCTTTGCCAAAGCGTGGACACAAGAGCGTTGTGTGCTTTTTGGGAAGATCGCTGTGGTACGCCCAAGGTGGGCGCAAGATAATCTGGAAGAGGGGATTTGTCTAGCAAAAGAGCGCGGAGTGTTTAGGGGGAAGTGAGGCCGACGCGAAAGGGCATATTGCCTTCGGGTTTGACGTTGTTGTGGAGGCGGATTTGGAGGTAATAAGTTCCTGCGGCGAGGACTTCGGTGATCTGGCAATTTTTGTCGTTGTGGGGGCGGTCATCGTTTTTGGCGAGGAGTTTGCCTTGCGGATTCAAGAGGGCGCAAAGGGTGTCTTGGTTTCCGTAGGTGCGCATCGTAAACTGCCCACCTTTGGGGAGTTGGAGGGTGTAGTAGTTGGTTCGGTAGGGTGGATAAAAGGCACCGTCGAGGATGGTATTGGGTTGGAGGGGTGGTGAGGGGAGCGTATCTGCAAAGAGGCGGTAGGGTCCGACCTCGCGGTGGACGGAGACTTGGAGGGAATAGAAGCCTGCGGGGAGGATCTGTGTGAGCATGCAGTTTTGGTCGGTGCCGCTGTCGTCGTCTTTGGCGACGTGTTCGCCATCGTTGTTGAGCAGATCGCATACGGTGTCGATGCCGCTTTCGGTGCGAAGGGCAAGGATGGTGGGTTGGGGGAGAGGGAGGAGGTAACGGTGGGGCTTGCGTTTGTCTTTGAATACGGCGGAGATCGGTTGTCCGATGCGGATCTGGGGGACGGTGAGGGTGCGCCGCTGCACCCAGAAGCGACCGCCTTTTTGGCTTTGGACACGCACGCGAAGTTTGTATTGTCCGGGCATGAGAAAGCGACTGATCTGGCAATTAAAACGGTGGGCGGAGCCTTTGTCATCGTTGCGATCGATGGGAGTTTGTTTGTCGATCGGGAGTTCTGCGCGGTAGAGTTCGCAGACGGTGTCAAGGGAGCCGTGGGTTTCAAGGACGACGGTTTGTGGTTTGTGGACGTGAACCAAAAAGACGCTGTTGTGTCCGGGTTCGACAGGGCCGATCAATCGGGGTTTTCGGTCTTCGAGTTGGTTGCTTGATGCGGGTTGATAGGGAGCGACGGAGAGCTGGTAAGGTTGTTCTTCGCGTTCGAGGGGGTAAACTTTGAGGAAGTAGCGGCCTGTTTCGAGTTCTGCAAAAAAGGCGCATCGATCGGACTCAGAGAGATCCATGATCGGTGGTTTTTGTCCGACTTGGTCGGATAGTACGCAATGTGCAGAGCGTTTGTTGATCGAGAAGTGGTAGAGTTGAGGTGTTTGGATGTGGATCTGGTAGATCTGAAGGGCTTCGTGGAAGGGAGGGAGGATCTCGCGTTGTGAGTGGGTGGGGAGGGAGGCGAAGGGGAGTTGCTCGAAACTGATCTGGTAGCGTCCTTGTTGGGCGGGTTTGTCGGTGCGTACGCGCAAGAGGTAGCGTTTTGGGGGGAAGGAGCCTTCGATCAGGCACGGGGCATCGGGAGTGTGAGAGGCAGCGATTACGTGCCCGGGTTCATCTTCGAGGGTGCATCGGATGGAGAGAGCGCCGTGGCTTTGGATGCGGTGGTATCGGTCTTTTGGGAGGTCGACTTGATAGATATCAAAGGTTTCTTCGCGGAGGAAGCCTTCGTGGATCTGCCCGGCTTGGAGGGGACTCATGCGAACTTTTTGATAGGTGATTTTATAAGGCGTATTGGGTTGATCGCTTCGAAGATCAAAGAGGTACTCGCCCGGCTCAAGCAGGCGGCCGAGGACGCAGGAGCCGTAAGGTTGGCGGAAGGAGGGGTCGTATCGCCAAGAGGCCCCTGTTTTTTGGAGGATGCACTGGAGGTTGCTTTCACCGGAGGCTTGGAGTTGGATCATCCGAGGAGCGGGGAGGCGAAAGCGGAAGCGGTGTCGATCGAAGATACCTTCGATGTGGCCTGCGGTGGTTCCGCCCGAACGGAGGGTGACGTTGACTTGTTTTTGCCAACCGACGCGATCCAGTTGGACGCGGAAAGGGCCGACCCCATCGGCGCGGACTTTGAAGATGTGAGTTCCGCTGGGTAAGGCCCAGATCAGTTTGCAATTTTCGTTTGTGCCGCCGATGTCGTTGACGGAGAGGGTGCGTTCTTCGGTGGGGGTGATGTGGACGAGGGCGCAAAGTGTATCGAGCTTCCCGTGTGTCTCAAAGGCGTAGAGTCCGGCTTGGGTGACGGAGATATCGAAGCGGTAGACGAGGGCGGGGTTTTGATCGGCTTGGAGGTCGAGGTGTCCGGGGCCTTGGAATCGGAAGATTTTTTCTTCGGGTTGGAGAGAGAGGGGGGAGGGGTGGTTTCGCGTTGGGGTGGTTTCGCAAGCGAGCAGCAGGCGGAGAGAGAACAGAAGGAGAAGCGCAGAAGCAACGGATAAACGGGCTGAATGGGATGGAGAGGGTGTGTTTTTTTGCACAGCAAACCTTCCACGATGTGGGCCGCAGCCCTTTGGAGGAGGGATCATGTAGGCAAACTGCCGATGATCGGGGTGCGTTCTTGGCCTGAGGGAGTGCGGCCTCGTTTGGGGGGGGCGTGCAGATTGCCTTATCAGGCAAGAAGGCGCATGTATGGGATGATGTGATCGGGCCTTTGGATGTTCAAGGGTGTCTGCGTGATCCACGACTGCGGAAGTTGTGCGAGCGCGTTTGGAGAGCAGGAGTTGGGAGTGAAGGCGCAAAGTTTGGAAGCGTTGTTTGTGGAGTTGGAGTCGTTGGTGGAGCGTTTGGAGCAGGGGGATCATAGCCTTGAGGAATCGCTGCGTTTGTTTGAGCGGGGGGTTGTGTTGTGTCGAGAGGGGGGGCAGCGTTTGGATCAAGCAGAGCAAGATATCCGTCAATTGCTACGGGATGGACAGAGTGGGGTTTGGCAGCGTGAGCCTTGGATCGATTCTTCTTCGCAAGAGGCCGGTGGAACGGGGCATTTGGCTCAGCAACAAGGCGCTCAAAAACAGGAAGATGACGAAGATGACGATGACGACGATGATGAATCGTCTGAGGCATCGGATAATAGGGATTTTTGATGATGTGTCGGGGGATATTTATGGGGAGAGTTGGCAGTGGGCGAGAGGACGGTGGGCGAGAGGGCGGGAGGTGTAGGAGGGGCGGGAGGTGTGGGTTAGGGGTTGTCTTTGAGGAGTTGGAGGAAGTGTTTTCCGGCTTGTTTGACACCGAGTTCAAACAATGCGATGGATGCGAAGATGCGGACTTTTCGGGAAGGGTCTTCTTCGAGGGCTTGACGAAGGGCTTCGATCATTTCTTCTTTGCGTTGGAGCCAAGTTTGGGCGCGGATGCCTTTGAGTCCGGGAGGTTCTTTCATCAAGCCGAGGGCGCGTGCGGCGTAGGCGCGTGCATCATCGTTGGGATGTTGGAGGGTGCGAGCGAGGATGGGGATGGCTTCGATATCGCCGATGCGTCCGAGGGCTTCGGCGGCGTTGGCGGGGACAAAGCCGTTTTCGAGCGCCGCAGCGAGCCAAGAGATCGCACGGGGATCACCAATCCTTCCGAGCGCCCAAGCGATGGCGGAGCCGACGAGTGGCTCTTCGGTTTGGAAGGCGGCGAGCAAGTTGGGGACGATCTTGGGATCGCCGACTTTTCCGAGGGTGACGGCGGCGTGTGCGACGACTTCGGGATCTTCGTGTCGGAGATTTTTGGCGATCTCTGCGAGAAGAGGATCACCTCCGATGCGGATCACGGCGACCGAAGCAGCTTGTCGGACAGAGCCATCAGGATCTTTTTCGGCGAGTTCTTTAAGAGGTTTGAGTGCAGCTTTGACTTGTCGTTGTCCCAAAAGCTCAGCAGTATCCGCACGCATCAACGGATCGTTGTGTTGGAGGTTGGCGATCAGTTCTTGTTCGGAGGAGCGTTGGTTTTGTAAATAGCGGTTGGGTTGAAGCTGCGGATCAAAGGAGGGATCAAGTTGCGCGAGCTTTTCGAGAAGATTTTGGTACTGCGGATCTTGTTCGATGGGTTTTGTGGACATCTTCTGCCTTTTCTGCGCGGTGGCCTGTGATGGGAGTGGGCTTCTGTCTAAGCAAGAAGCCAGTAGAGTACACAAGGGTACATATCCAAAAACGACGGCCCTGCGAGGTCGTGAAACCTGCGGTTTTTTTGTCAATCAACCGAGATCTAAAGCGCAAAATGATCTTTTTGACAAGGAGCGCACAAAAGGAGTGACGAGATGGTTGAGGCGTTGAAAAAGCATGAGCGAGGGCCGCTGACGCAAGGGCCTGTGGTGTTGCTGGTGATGGATGGTGTGGCGATCGGGCCGCAAGATGAGGGGAATGCGGTGATGTTGGCACGCACACCGCATCTGGATCAGTTGGCGTGTGGGAAGTGGACGACGTTGCGTGCGCATGGTTTGGCGGTGGGGATGCCAAGCGACGAAGACATGGGCAATTCGGAGGTGGGGCATAACGCTCTTGGGGCGGGGCGAGTGTTTGCGCAGGGAGCGCGGCTGGTGCAGGAGGCGATCGCGTCGGGTCGTTTGTTTGAGGGAGTTGTGTGGAAAGAGGCGATGGATCGGGCGAGATCGGGTGGGACATTGCATCTGTTGGGTTTGTTGTCGGACGGGAACGTGCACAGCCACGAGCAGCACTTGTACGAGATGTTGCGGCGGGCTTCGGCTGCGGGTGTGCCACGGGTGCGGGTGCATATCTTGTTGGATGGCCGCGACGTTTCGGCAGATTCGGCGTTGGTGTATGTGGAGCGTTTGGAGGGGGTATTGAGCGAGATCACATCGCAGGGACGGGATTATCGGATCGCTTCGGGAGGGGGGCGGATGGTGATCACGATGGATCGGTACGAAGCGGATTGGCCGATGGTGGAGCGCGGTTGGAAGACGCACATCTTGGGGGAAGGCCCGCACTATCCGACGGCGCGGTCAGCGATCGAGGCGAGCCGATCGAGGGGGATCAACAACGATCAGTATCTTGATCCGTTTGTGATCGTCGAAGATGGCCAAGCTGTGGGGCCTGTGCGTGATGGGGATGTGTTTTTGATCTTTAACTTTCGAGGTGATCGGGCGATGGAGTTATGCCGCGCCTTTGAAGAGCAAGATTTCACGAAGTTTGCGCGGGGGCCACGCCCTCAAGTGTTTTTTGCAGGGATGATGCAGTACGATGGAGATCTGGGTATCCCGATGCGTTATCTTGTCGAGCCACCCGCGATCCGCGAGACCGTGAGCGAGTATCTGGTGCGTAGCGGTGTGCGGCAGTTTGCGATCAGCGAAACGCAAAAGTTCGGCCACGTCACGTACTTTTGGAACGGAAACCGCACAGGCAAGTTTTCGGAAGAACACGAGACCTATGTGGAGATCCCGAGTGATCGGGTGCCTTTTGAGCAACGGCCTTGGATGAAAGCAGCCGAGATCACAGATCGTCTGATCGAGGAGATCATGGCGGGTCGGCATCGATTTTTGCGTGCCAATCTGCCAAACGGCGATATGGTCGGTCACACGGGGTCTTTGGAGGCTGCGGTGATCGCGGTGGAAGCGGTGGATTTGTGCGTGGGTCGGATCTTGGAGGCGGTGAAAGCGGCGGGCGGTGTCGCGTTTGTGACGGCGGATCATGGGAACGCGGACGAGATGTTTGCGCACGACAAGAAGGGCAAGATCGCCTACACAGCGGACGGTAAGCCCGAGCGAAAGACCAGCCACACACTCAATCCCGTTCCGTTCTACATCTTTGATCCCGTTGGTGCGGCGAATTATGATCTTGTGCAGATCGACGGTGCGGGTTTAGCGAATGTTGCAGCGACGATTCTGGCGTTTTTGGGCTTCGTAGCCCCCGATGGATATGCGCCTGCTTTGGTCAAACGGCGGGAAGATTGAGCAGGTTTTTGTTGGAACACACGGTAAGAGCAGGAGATCGCGTGTCGGAACACGCGATGAGATCGGGAACATGCGTGTGGGAACATACAGTGAGATCGGGAACGTGCGTGTGAGAACACACGGCGAGATCGGGAGAGTACGGATGAGAGACACCACAACGCAAAGCGGCGCGGTGAGGCGTGGGCAGCGGAAGATGAGGGCGGAAGATGGGGGATTTCGAGGGAGCGCTCTTGTGGGGGGGAGTGCAGGTTCTTTGCGTGGCTTGGTGGCGCTTTTGTTTCGAAGACTCCGTTGGTTCGGTGCTTTCGTGGGGGTGGGCCTGCTTTGTTTTGGGGTGGGATGCCAGCCGACTTTGGTGCGCGAAAAGCCGCCTGTTTCGGTATGGAAGGCTCCGCTGCGTGTGCAGATCTTGCGTGGTTTGTGGACAGGCGATTCGCCCGCTCGCGTCCAAGAAGTGCTTTGTAAGCAATGGCTGATCGGCCCATGTATGCGCTTGCAGCGGTTGTTTTCATCGCTTGAAAAAAGCGGGCCGCAGATCTTTCTTTATGAAGATAACCAAGGGCCCTACCCTTGTCATCATCGGTTTTTCTTTGGTTCTTGGGGTTTGCAGAAGATCTCGACGAGTTGTCAAACGCGAACGAAAGCCCACACTCAAGCGCTATTCCGCCGCTATCAGCGTTGGTTGGGGCCAGCCAGTCGACAGGCCGAAGAATCCGCTGTGTTTCAGTGGGCGGGGGAAAAGTATGCAGGGTTGTCTCATTCTTTGCACATCAAAGAGAGTTTAATCTTGACGGAACACCAAGACCTACGGATGAATTGGTTGTTCTTTCTTCGGCACATCGAACCTCAGCGAGACTTGGTTTCTTCGGATTCTTGGGCGCGATGGAGCCGCGTCGATCCGAGCATTCAACGCGAAGTCCTGCGGAATCTTGGTCGGTTTTTGTACGCATTGGAGGCGCGGATCGGTGTGGAGCGGGTGATGTTTCGGCTTGTGGATGGTGCGTGGACGCAAAAGCAGGTGACTGCGTGTGTGCAAAAAGACCAACGGACCGAGGATTGGAACGAAGGCATCTGGAAGCAATGTGGATTTGTCCCCGATACACCGAGCGCGTTGCGGTATCGTTTTCGTTGGGAAGTCGATGCGCAACAACGCAGGCCGAGTCTGTTTTTTCGGCGTCCTCATCTTCCGTTTGTGTTTGAGGCGGAGGGGTGTGGTGTGCGTTTTCGTTTGCGTGGGGCGCGGATGGACGGGGGGTTTGAAAACTTGCAGGGCTATCAGTTAAAGCGGATCGACACAGAGGTGTTGAAATAAATAAGGCTACGGAGATCAGCCCATGGCCTCTTCGCGGTCGCGTTGGTGTTGTTCGCGTTGGCGTTGACGGCGGTCTTCTTCGGGGTCGCGGACTTGGAGGTCTTTGATAAAGATCCCGCGATCTTGGAGGTTGCGTTCGAGGTCTTTGAGGTTTCCGTCCATAAACTTGCGGATATCGCTGTTTTCGGCGACGAAGATGGCTTTGAGTTGGCCGTTTTCCATGCTGATGCGCATCTTCATTCCGCCGAGGACATCGCCTTTGAGGTCGAATTGGAATTCGGGAGCGCCGACTTCGTTGACGCCAACGCGGGCTTGATCCATCATTTTTTCCATCATCGCGGTGGGGATCTTGGCTCCACGGACTTCAAAGGTTGCCGAAGTGGCGATCTGTCCGCCTTGTTGGATTTGCCCACCACCTTGCAAACCACCCATGCCGACGGCAAGATCGGGCTTTCCGTCGATGGATAGTTTCATTTCGCCTTCAGCGCCAAGTTCTTTACCGATGCCCATGCCTTCGGACTTTCCGTCGATGCTTTTTCCATCGAGTCCTTTGGCATCGAGGGCCTCGGCCTCTGCGCCTTTTTGTGCGTCAAGACCTTTGCCTTTTGCGCCCTGTGCGCCTTCTTGTGCGCTGAGGCGGGCTTGGAGATCGGAGACGGTGCCTTTGCGACCGGAGAGGCTAAAGGATTGATTTTGGAGCATGCGTGTTTTGGCGGAATCCGCGTCTTTGGCGGAGGTTGCGGAGGCGCTGGTTTCGTTTTTGGGTTGTTGGGTGGGTTTGTTTTCGTCTTGCTTTTTGAGGCGCGCAGCGAAGGCGCGTTCGGAGTCGGGTGGAGGGGCTTGGGTGTCGCGTGCTTGGTTCGCTTGCTGCGCTTGTTGCTGCTGTTGAACCTGTGATTCGTTGATACGCGTCATGGCGATTTCTCCTTGTATGTGCCACAACAAAGTGTTGTTGTTAGGGTGCAGAGAGGGGGCGGGGAAGGAGCGGGAGGAGAGAAGGCGGGATTATTTTTTGCCGAAGAGGAAGAGTGTGGTGGCGATCTCTTCTTGGGCCAGTTCCTCTTTGGCGGCCATCTCTTTTTTGTACTCTTCGAGCCACTTTTCCTTGTGTTTTTCGAGGGCTTTGACCTCTTGCGTGGCTTTGAGGAGTTCTTCTTGACACCAATCGACTTCTTGTTGCGCGAAGATGACGCGTTTGTCTTGTTCTTTGATCACGCCTTGGAATTCT
This sequence comes from Myxococcota bacterium, assembly GCA_963169055.1. GTDB lineage: Bacteria > Myxococcota_C > UBA6777 > UBA6777 > UBA6777 > JAKLKB01. The sequence goes on along the minus strand of CAUJFU010000450.1, from coordinate 21,448 downwards.
TCGATCTCGCGTTCGAGGCGTTTGATGTACCGCTCGCCCATGTTGTAGTCTTTGACGCCGAGTTCACCTGCTTGCATCTTGAAAAAAAGCTCGTCTTCTTTTTGTTTGCGGGTCTCGCGCATCTGCTTGTCTTGTTTTCGGAGATCGTCCGCTTTTTGTTGCTCTTGTCGATGCTTTTTCTGGGCTTCGGCGAGCGCGTCCTTTTTTTCTTTTTCGGTGCGCTCGCGCAAGTCGAGGAGAGTTTGCAGTCGGTAAGTCGGCATCGTAGCTCCGATCTAGGGGGTGGTTGGCTTAGAGGCCAAAGATGCCCGTGAGGTGTTCGATGGTTTCGTCCCAAGAGGGTCGATCGTGAAGACCTTGTTTGAGGAATGTGTTGCATTCTTCAACTTTTTCGATGGCGTAATCGGTTTCGGGATCGGTGCCGGGGGTGTAGGCTCCAAGGAGGATCAGGTCTTCGTTTTTCTTGTAAGCGGCGAGAACGCGGCGGAGTTCGTTGGCGGCCTTGAGATGGCGTTTTTCGATGGTTTCCAATCCAGTCATGACGCGGCTGAGGGAGGGCAGGATATCGATCGCGGGCCAATGGTTTTTGGCACCGAGAGCGCGGTTGAGGATGATGTGTCCGTCCAAGATCCCGCGCACTTCGTCGGAGATCGGTTCTTCCATATCGCCCCCTGCGACGAGGACGGTGTAGAGGGCGGTGATGGAGCCTTTGTCGTCGTTGCCGGTGCGTTCGAGTAGGCGAGGGAGCATCGCAAAGACAGAGGGAGGGTAGCCTTGGCGTGCGGGGGGTTCGCCGACAGCGAGGCCGATCTCGCGTTGTGCGCGGGCAAAGCGGGTGGTCGAGTCCATCATAAACAGAACTTTTCGCCCTTGTGCGCGGAAAAACTCGGCGATAGCGGTGGAGACAAAAGCGGATTTAAGGCGAACGAGCGAGGGGGTATCGGAAGTCGCGCAGACGACGACGGATCGGCGCATACCTTCTTCGCCGAGGGATTCTTCGATAAAGTCGAGGACTTCGCGGCCTCGTTCACCGATCAGGCAGATGACGTTGATTTCAGCAGAAGTGTTGCGAGCGATCTGTCCCATGAGTGTGGACTTTCCGACACCGGAACCTGCGAAGAGGCCGACACGTTGGCCTTCTCCGACGGTAAGAAGTCCATCGATGGCGCGAACGCCGAGAGGGAGGTGTTCGAGGACGCGTTTTCGGATCATGGGGTCGGGAGGGGCGCGTTCGACGGCCCATTCGGAGAGACCTTCTTCGCGGGTGAGCGGTGGGCCGATCATGGCCTCGCCAACGCCGTTGAGAACGCGGCCAAGCAAGGCATCACCGCAGAGGATGGAGAAGGGCTTTCCGGTGGGGATGACTACGGAATCGGGTCCGACGCCGCGCACTTCACCGATGGGCATGAGCATGACTTGATCGTCTTGGAAGCCAACGACTTCGGCGCGCAGGTCGGGCGCGTGTTCGTTGCGGATGATCACCATCTCACCAACGCGAACGCCGCCAACGACGGCGCGGATCACAAGTCCGACGACTTGGGTGACGCGCCCTCGGCTGGTGACGGTGGTGAGGCTTTCGAGGCGTTCGTAGTATTTGGAGAAATCCAATAAGGAAGGAAATCTTTGCATGTCGTGTCGCATTCCAGCGGAGATGTAATCGGCGGTCATCAGAAGGAGCTTCCTTGGTTAGCCGCCAAGGAGGGCGCGTTCGATGGCTGCGAGTTGATTTTGGAGATTGGCGTCGATGGTTCCGATTTCCGATTCGATGCGGCAGCTTCCGGGGGAGATGTTGGCATCGGGTCGGATATCGATATCTTGGGCGCGGGAAAGGCGCTCAAGCAGGATGGGTTTGTGTTGTTGGATGGTGTCGTAATCGTCGGGGTTGACGCGGACATAGATCTCGCGTTGGTGTCGGACGTTGCCGAGGGCTTTGGAGACGATCCCAACGACGGTTTCGGGGGAGATCTTGACTTGTTCGCCGACGATCTTTTCGGCGATACGCATGGCGAGTTTGACCAGTTCGGGTTCGTAATGCTTAAAGCGTTCTTGGTTTTGGCGGTTGAGATCGAGGATGGTGGCGGTCAGTTCTTGCTTACCTTCTTCAAAGCCGGCTTGGTAGCCTTCTTCGTATCCGCGCTGACGGTATTCTTCGGCTTGCATACGGATGCGTTCGCCGTCGGACTGGGCTTTGAGGATGATCTCTTGGGCGGAACCTTGGGCTTTGACTTCGGCGCCGGAGATGACGCGGTTGGGGGCGGGTTGCCCGAAGGTACTCGGGGGAGTGCCGCTGTAGGCGCTGATTGCGGGTCTTGCGGGGGGAGGCGGGCCAAGCGTGGAGCCGCCACCTTTGATGACTTTGCTCATCGAATCGCTCCTTGTCGTTCGTGGAAAAGAAGAAACGAAAACAAACATAGCGCTTTCTGTTCGCGCTGTCATCTAGATCGAGAGATGTGGGGGGAGAAGGGGTTAGTTTTCGGTATGGCCGGTGGTATCGTCATAATCGTCGCGACCGCTTGTGCTTGGGGGATCAGGTTCTGCGGGGATGGGAGGCAGATCGATGGTTTTTTTGGCCCAAGGTCGATGGATGCGTTGCTCGACGGCGAGAGATTGGAGTGTTTGGAGGATATCGTGGTGGAGGCGTAAGATCTCGTTGGGCGTGAGAGGGGGTGAAGCGTGGCGGTGAAAGCGGATGCCGAGAGGATAAGGGAGACGGTAGGCGAGGGTATGGAGGAGTTCGCGGTGGCTGGTGTGGAGGGCGTTTGCGAACTTGTACATCCCGGCACCTTCGATCATATCGCTTTGGGATTGGTGTTCGTTGGAGATGGCGCGGATGGTACGTTGAGCGGATTTGATGTGTTTGGCGTTGAGGGTGGGAAGGTTTTGGACGACTTTGAGCAGATGTTCGGCGTCTTCGTTGCGCAAGCGTCTGCAAAGCTCCATCAATGGGCCACGACCGACGTTGCTGAAGGCGATCGCGAGTTCACGAAAACCGATCTCGCGGATCAGAAGGATGAGTTCTTCGGAGGAGAGATGAGCGAGGGCCGACAGGTTCAAGGAGGCGGGGTCGTGTTCGGGGGGTTCAGGGAAGCGTTGCTCTACACGGATTTTGATCTGTTTTGCGATCTCGGGAGCGACGGGGCTGAGCTGTTGGGGGATGCGTTGGGCGAGCTGTCGTGGGAGGGCTTGGTAGATGCGTTGGACGGAGTTGCGGGGGAGTCCTTGGAGGATCACTGCGATGATTTGGGGGGATTCGTGTTGAAGGAGTTCGGCAAGCCAAGCGGGATCGTGTTGTTCGAGTTTGCTGCGGTGGCTGTCCGCGATCAGGCGTTTGATCTCTTGGACAAGTTGGGGGAGAAGCTGTTTGCGAGGGGTTTCGCAGAGTTGGCGGGCGATGGGTTCGAGTTTTTTGGCTTCGTCTTTGGGGAGAAAACGAAGAAGCGGGAGGTCTTTTTCGCCTTCGAGGGTGAGAAGCGTCAACAAGAGCATGGCTTGTTGTTTGGAGAGATGTTGGATGAGATGCCGCATCAAAGCGCCTCGTTTGGAAGGGAGAAAGAACAATCAGCCACGCTGCGAAGGGGGTTTGTGTGATAAAACAACGCACACAAACCGAAGACCAACGAAACGCGATTAGGCGAGGCCGCCTTGGGCACGCAGTTGGTTTTTGAAGGAGGCGGAGCGCAAAAAGGACCACACAAAAAGGCCAAGAAACAGCAGGATACAGCCACAAAGTGCGCCGATCACGATCTTGAATTTGTTGGCATCTGCGGCAGCAATACGAACGCCGAGGAAGTTGGAGAGATCGCCGCTTGCGCCTGCGTCATCGGAAGCCCCGTCGGGTCGTTGGGTGATAAAGATGACGTTGACGTTTGCGCTTGTCAGTTCTTCGAGGCTGCCGACCAAGAGATCCTTGACTTGTTTTTCTGTGATGCCGGGGCCGGATGTTGGGCGTTTGATGATCAAGACGGAAGCTTTGGGATAGACTTTGGGTTCGTCTTTGCTTTTGAGGATGCGATCTTGTGGGATCACGATGTGAACACGCGCATCAAGCACGCCCTCTACTCTGCGCAGGGTGTTTTGGAGTTCGCCAGAGAGAGCCATGAGGTATTTGGCTTTTTCTTCGGTGGCGGTGGGGATCATGCCGGTGCTTCCGTACACACCTTCAAAGCCTTTTTCTTGGGAGAAGGGGAGGTTGTGTTGTTGGAGGATGCGGATGGCGCGAGCGTTGTTCGAACCGTCGACTTGGATGGTCCATTTGACTTCGCGGCCCGATGTATCGGCGAGTTTGGTAGCGGTGATGTTGTTTTTGGCCAAGAGTACAAGGATCTCGTTGGCTTGTTTTTCGGAGAGGCCATGTTGGATGGAGACAGTACAACCGACCACAAAGAGAGCCAACAGCAGGCTCAGGAGCACGAGTGCACGAGGGCGATCGTTTCGAATCTTCATCAGATAAAGTCTCCTATTGGTTCGATGCTCGTCCGCCCGAGAGTGACGGGCGCTACGTATTGGGGTCGATCAACACAGCGAGAGAGTTGTTGTTTCGGGGTTTGTTCGCTCCGAAGCGACGGGCGCTGCTCTTTTTGGTAGCGGAATAGATAGCACACGATCCCAAAGCTGACAAGAGCCTCGATTGCATGGATGTGTTTGATCAGGGGAAGAAAGGAGCGAGGTGCAAGGGAGAAGACGTAAGGAAGGATATATAAGGAAGAAGGCACGCGAGGGGGGGCGGATCAGACTTGGGTATTCATGGCTTGCTTGATGCCGCTGGAGGCTTTTTCGACGACTTTGGAGACGAGGTCCATCTCAAGCGAGAAGGTCGACATTTTGTATTGAAGGACCAGCAGTTCTTTGTTGTTAAAGGATTTGCCTTGCATGGCTTGTTTCATCAGCTTGTCGACGTCGTTTTTGCGGTTGTTGAGGCCGTCAAGGAAGCGTTCAACGCCTTTTGCGGAGTTTGGTTTTTGAGGAGCGTTGGCTCCTTGGGTTTTTTGGGTTTGTGCGACATCGCGGATGGAACGGGTTTTTTCAACCTTTTGTGTTTGGTTGATTTGGTTGACTTGTTGGGGCTGGTTGATTTGTTGGGTTTGCATGCTTTGTTGGAACTTGGCGGCATTCCCACCTTGTGCGTTCATTTGCTGGTTGGGTTGTGCGTTCTGCATTTGTTGCAGTTGTTGCATCGCGATCTTTGCAGCGCCGCCGCCTGCTCCGGCCAATGGGTTGCTCATGGTATCCTCCTGTGTTCAAGGTGCGTGTGTGGGTGAAAGAAAAAAGAAAACGCCGTCATTGTTGAGGAGATCTTCGGCGCTTTGTGGGAAAGGTTGCGTTGGGATGGAAGGGATGTTGAGTGGGGCGATCTGTAAGGCCGAAGTATCGGGGGAGATAGGAAGACGAAGAGCGCATGGTTGGGTTCAAAATCGTTGGGTTCAAAATCGGCGTGCGCGGGAGGTATGTTTGGAGGCGGGGGGTTCTTCGGGTGCGAGGGGATCGAGTTCGCTGACGAGCTTTTGGAGTTTTTGGATAGCGCGTGCGTGAAGGCGGGAGGCCCATGACTTGGAGAGTCCGAGTTGTTCGCCAGCCTGTTCGAGCGTAAAGTCCCGATAGTAGTAGTATTCGAGGAGGGTGCGTTCTTGTTCGGGGAGTTTTTGGAGGGCTTCGCGCAAGAGTTTTTGGGCTTGTTTGGTTTCGATTTGGTTGAGGGGATCTTTGTCTTTGTCTTCGTCTTCGATCTGAAGACCTTCTTGGGCATCAAGGGAGGTAATGAAGATGGAGGCGAGTCCAGCGATCACTTCGCTGATTTGGTTGACTTCGTCTTGGACGGGGTGCTGTTCGTGGTTGGAGGCGTGTCGTTCGTTGGTGTTGGCGAGGTAAGCGTTGGCGCGTTCTTCGTAGCGGAGTTTGGTGTATTGCGATCGAGAGATCCAGCCCATGCCACGGAGTCCATCGTAGACGGCTCCACGGATGCGATAATAAGCGAAGGTCATAAAGTTGACTTTGAACTTGGGATCGAAGCGGTCTGCTGCTTCGATCAGGCCGAGTTCTCCGTATCCAACAAGGTCATCGAAGTCCACATCGGGAGAGAGCGTTTTCATGATCTTGCTGACGATGTTCCGCACGTAGGGGCGGTATTGATGGATCAATTGCTCCCGTGTGAGGGGGGTCTCGGCTGTTTGGGACATGTGTTTTCCAAATGCTTGTGGGCGTCAAGGAACCAAAGAAGACACCACCGAACGAAAGAGCCGAACGCGCATCTGAGGGGGAGGATACCCCGAACGTTGCGAAAGATCAAGGCAAGAAAAACAGAGGTTTCGTAGGGACAGAAAGGTGGGGGGGGTAGAAAGGTGGAGGGGTAGGTTAGCGTTTTCGATCGGAGACGGCGATGCGCTTGAGGACGCTTTCGAGGCGTTCGCGCATGGTGGCGTCGTTGTGGACGGAGGTGGAGACGGCTTGTGCGATCTTGTCGAGTTCTTTTTCGGGGAGGTTTTTTTTGCCGAAGTGTTCGCGGATGATGGCGGATACAACGGCGCGAGTGGCTTCTTCGAGAGAGGCTTCGTCGTTAAAGTCGAGACCTTTGGAGGCTTGGGAAACCGCGTCAAAAACGGGGTCGTTGGCTTCGACAGGTCCGAGTGGTCCGACTTGGGAGACGGACTCGGTTTTTCCGGCTTGTGCGACGCCGCTGCCTTTTTTGGTTTTGGCGCTTTTGCTGCTTTTGTCGGTTTGCTGTGTTTGTTGAATCGGATAACCAGCACCGCCGCCTCGGATCTTCATCGTAGTTCTCGACTCACCTGTGTTTGGGATCGCGATCGGTGGGGTGTTATGCGGTGGGCGCGAGTTTTCTCCCCATCACGATCGCGTCTTGGGTTGATGGCGTCTTAGCCGAAGACGCCGTCTTGTTGTCCTTGTTGGAGAGAACGCGCCAATTGTCCGGCGGGTCCGTCGGGTTCTAGCGCGATTGCCTTTTCAAGGGCGGGCGTAGCTTGAGATAATTTCTTTTGAAAGAATAGGCATTCGGCAAGAAAAGCATAAGCTGAGGCCGAATTTTCGTTGGCTTTGATGGCTTCGCGGTATTGGGCTTCGGCGAGATCAAAGCGTCCTTGGGCGACAAAGAGGTTGCCGAGTCCGATGCGAGGGACATCGCTGCGAGGCAGAAGGGCGATGCACCCTTCAAAGACTTCTTGGGCTTCTTTGTATTTTCCCATTTCGATATAAAAGTAGGCTGATTCGAGCAAGAGTTTGGCTTCGCGACGGGGGACTTCCACGATTCCAATCAGTGTATCTTCGGACATCGTCAAGACTCCTTGTGAGCATCCACAGCGCACGGTTGAGAGAGGGGTTGAAGTGGCGTGCGTTGGGTCCGCAAGGGAGCGCGCAAAGATGCAAGTTCTGCGTGCATGGTTGCGGTGCTGAATGTTGTATCGGCTCCAACGCACAAAGAGTTGCGCTTAGCCTTCTTTGGGGGCGAGCATCTGCTCTTTGATTTGGATCAGGTGATCGATCAGATCAAACACGCGCTCGTAGGCTTGTCGTGCTTTGCGAGCTTCTTGTTGAATGCGGCCTGTGCGTTTGTTGATCAATTCATCGAGTTGTTCGCAAGTGGCTGCCATGCTTTGGCCGATCGATTCTAATTCGCCGCTTTCGATCAATTCTTCGAGGACGGGAAAGATCCGATCTTCGGGGTTGGTGGGGCCTGCCATTGGAGTGGCGGATGATGCAGCGGCGGAAGCTGCGGGGCGCGGGGGAACGACGGGGCTTCGACCGGGCATCGCGCCGATCTGGAAAGACTTAAAATCTTCCTTTTTGTCAGACATTGAGATCTACCTCCGCTGTTTCGAGAGTTTCGGTGCTTGTATGTGAGATCGTTGCAAAAGCTTCGTTGTGAACGCCGCGTGAAAAGTACCACGAAGGAGCAACCCTTTCAACTGAAAACTCACGATGGGATTCGGCTCGATCGTGTGTTGCGTGAAAAGTGTTGGGGATGGTGGGGCGGGTGTGGTAGGAAGAACAACAACCCAAACAAAAGGAGGCGTTCGATGATCAAACAACGGATCGGTCGGTGGTGTGGGTGGTTGGTATGGATGTGTGCGGTGGTGTGGGTCGTGGGTGGATGCAAAAAGAGGCCGTTGCCTGCCAAGATCCCGAAAGCACCGGCCAAAAGCGAAGCAGAAGCGCAGGCAGAACAAGAAGCGATCCGCCGTGTCAAGGAGGCCAAGACCTCCAAAGGCTTCACAGTGGGGGTTTTTTTAGAGCAATTTTTGGAAGCGACGGATAAAAAAGTGCGAGAGGTCAAGGGATATCCGTTTGATGTGCAAGAGTGGTCTGCACGTTGTGAAATTCCACCGCCGCAAGAGATCCGAACACAGCGCCCGTTGACCGAAGAAGAACGCAAGCGATTGTTGGCGGGATTGCCTGTGGAAGGCGTCCTTTTGGAGGAGGCTTCGCCTGTGGATGGTGGTGCGCTTGCGCCAAAGAGCCGTGGGACGGGCATTTCGGTGGATGGTGGTGGTGCTTCAAACGTCGACGGTGGAAGTGGTTTGATCAGCGACCACAAAAAAGATCGAGAGGGGCATCTGGAAAGCTCGGCAGATCGGGAAGGACACCACGAAGGTTCGTCGGCGGATGGTGGGCAGCCTGCGCAAGAAGAACCCAAGCCGCGTTTTACGCGGTGTGAAGTGTCGGTGATCTTGGGAGCGAGCAAGGAGAAAGCGACGGATCATCTCAAAGGGGTGTGGGTGGTGGGAGCAAAGAATATCGTCCCGCAAGACGCTGTAGCGCGGATGTTGATGCAAGAAGCGACTCTTGAGGATCTTTCACAACAAACGGGCGAAGCAGGGAAAGCAGAAGCTCCCCACGAAAAAAGCCGATCAGAGCGCATCGTTGAAACGACCGATGCAGGGGCGATATCTGACAAGTGAGAGTGTTTTTTTGTGGAGAGCCACGACGAGGTCCACGCGACAGGAGTTACGCAGTTGACCCAAAAAAAGCCGTGTTCGCACCCGTTCAAGCGAGAGTGTCGTCTGTGTGAAAAACAGTGATCTGTTCGCCCACACGGGGTCAAGGGAGCCGGGCTCCCTTGCGGGGCGTGGGGTGGAACCCCACATCACAAGCCCAACCTCGTAAGTCTTATGCGATATCAAGCAGCTTCGGCTTGTTGGGCGGGAGAGATTTGAGTGGGGCCTTTGAGGGGGAGGGTGACGCGAAAGGCGGTGCCTTTGTTGGGTTCGGAAGAAAAGCTGTTGTGTCCTTGGTGTTCTTGGACGATCTTTTTGACGATGGCGAGTCCAAGACCCGTGCCTTGGTTGGGGCGTCCTGTGACGAAGGAATCGAAGATCTTGGGTTGAAGTTCGAGGGGGATACCGATGCCTGTATCTTGGGCGACGATCACGAGTTGATCGCCATCTTGGTCGATGTGTAGGGAGAAGTGGCCGCCGTCAGGCATGGCTTGGATCGCGTTGCGGGAGAGGTTGTGCAGCAGGCGTTCGATCTTGCTTTCGTCGAAGTGCGCGTCGCCTGTGTAGCTGCATTGGAAGTCGAGTTGGATTGGGAGGTGAGCGAATTCTTGTTCGAGATGTTGCTTGAGTTCGCTGGCGAATTGGTTGAGATGGACTTTGCGTATCAGGAGGGTGGATTCGCCGCGTGCGAAGGCAAGGACTTCGCGGGTCATGTGGTTGAGGCGTTCGATCTGTTTTTGGATCATCTGGGCAAAGCTTTTGCGTTTTTCGGGATCTTCTTGGGTTGCGGTGAGTTGAGCGTAGCCAGAGATCAGGGTCATGGGAGTTTTAAAGTCGTGGACGATCCCCGAAAGTAGCTTTCCGATGGTGGCGAGGCGACTTTGACGCATGCGTTCGTTGCGTTCGATGCCGATGCTGACAGCGCGGCTGACACGGGCTGCGATCAGGCTCAAGATCCGCAGATCGCTGTCTGTGAAACCTTCGGCTCCGCTGCGTTTGTTGATCATCTCGATGGCACCGATGGATGTGTCGCCATTGAGCAGCGGAACGCACAACACGCCTCGGACTGCGAGGCCGAGCTGGCTTGCGAAGTCGTCCTTGAATCGGGCATCTTTGGTGGGGGCGTTGGAAAGAATTGGTTGACTATAGCGGATGCTCCAGCCCATCAGACTATCGTTGGTCTTGAGTGAGCGCCCTTTCCATTCGTTTGCTTTTTCCGTTTTTTCCGCTTTTTCCGCTTTGATGTTGTGCAAGACGAGTTGTTTGTTTTTGTCGAGCAGCCCGATAAATCCGGCTTCGCAATGAAGCATCTCGGTGCTTCGTGATAGGATATTGGCGAGCATCTCGTCCAATTCAAAGGCACCGCTCATCTGCTGCTCGATCGCAAACAAGATATCGAGTTCGTAGTTTCGCTGTTGGAGGGCGCGGGAAGTTTCGGAGAGTTCGTTGTTGGCTTGAACGACTTGAGCGTATAAGCTCGCATTTTCGAGGAAGATCGTCGCTTGAGCGGAGATCGCTTCGAGCAGTTGTTCGTCTTCTTCGCTGAAGGCGAGGCCGTTGCTTTTGTTGAGGACTTGGATGACGGCGATGATCTGCCCTTGGCTTGCGCGTAGTGGCATGGTCAGGATCGAACGGGTGGTGTAGCCCGTTTTTTGATCGACGTTCACATGAAAGCGGGGATCTTTGTAGGCATCGATCAAGTTGACGGTTTCGCCCGTTTGAGCGACCCATCCAGCGACACCTTGGCCGATGGGGATGCGGATCTGGATCGATTCTTCGCCTTGGATGATCTGCGAAACGAGTTCTTGGGTTTCTTCATCGATCAGATACAGCGTGGAGCGATCGGCTTCCATCACTTCGGTAGCGGTCTCGATGATCCTCTTGAGGAGTTGTTTTCTTTCGTGCGCAAGAGCCAGCGCACGGCTGATCTTGATCACCGCTTGCAGTTGTTTTTCTGCACGCTCCGCACGCCGTCGAAGCAGCAGATTCGGGCTTTTTTGCCCTTTATGGGAAAGAAGATCAAACATCCAAATACACCTCATCAAGACTTGCGGAGTCTATCGCAAGAAGTCTTACGCCGCAACTGCTTCCTACAAGATCGTTTCTGCTTGGCTGTTTGAGCGTGTACTTCCCCAAGCCACGGCCTCCCAAGAACCCGATGCTGTCGGGGCGTACAGGCACCACGCATAAGCGTCTTGGGTTGGCGAAAGCAACAAGATCTGCGTCTCAGGCCACCAAGCCCATCTCGAAGAAGCCCAATACATCGAGATATCAGCATCCGAGAGAAAGGGCGGTGCCTCGGGATGACTGTGAAACCACCCGCAGATCCGACCTTCTTCTTGGTCGATTTGTTTGAGGATGGGTAGCAACACTTCGGGGGAGATCGCGTATCGTGTGGGTGTGGTGGTGAGGGGCGGTGCTGTGAAGGCGTGTATCCCCCATCCTTCGGAGGTTTTCCACCATAGTCCACAGGCTTCGTTGGGATGAGCTTGTTGGCAAGCAGCCACGGCTTTTTCCAAAAGCCATTCAGCAGGGACAGTCATCGCTAATATACTCGAAAAAAGGCGGATCTATCGGGGTTTTGAAGGTTTGGGTGGAGGGCGTTTGGCACGAGAGAAGGCATCTTCGGTGTCTTTTTTGAGGCTGTTGTTGTCTTGGAACACTTGGTCCGTTTTTGTGGTATTGAAGGCGTCTTTGGTGTCTTTGGCCACGGAGTTTTGGGGGTCTTGATAAGGGTCAGGTTTGGAGGGTTGAGGGGCGGTGGCAGGGGCTTGGAAGGCAGGAAAAGAAAGACGGCGCGGCGGTGGGCGGCGGATGGTTCGGCGTTTTCGAGGGCGATGCGATTGTATCGGAAGGACGGCAGTATTCGAGGGCAACGCGGTAGCATCGGAAGGGCGGCTTGGCAGGGGTTCGAGTTGGATCGGAGAGGGCATCACAGCGGTAGGAGCGGATTGGGGCGATGGAGGGGGAGAAGGGGCTGGTGATCGCGGAGTGTTGGGGACAAGCGAAGGGAACAAAAACCACATCAACAAAAACGAAAAGAGCAAGCCCACAAACCCGCCTAGCATCGCGGTTTGGAGATTGGCGATCCGTGTATCGGGGGTGGGGGTTGGCGGCGAAGAAAACGCACGCAACACCTCTGCGCAAGAGCCGAAGCGATGGGCAGGATCGCGTTGAAGGCAACCTCGGATCACGGGGTGGTAACGCAGCGGGATGTTGTCTACAGAAAGTGTGTAGCGGCAGACCGCGTTGTTGTCTTCGAGGGCTGTGCGGGAAAAGTCCGGTGCATCGAAGGGATTGATGCAAGCGATCATCTCGTACAGGATCGCACCGAGTGAAAAGATATCGCTGCGTTGGTTGGCTTCGTTGGCGTATCCGAGCAGTTCGGGGGCGAGATAGCCAAACGTTCCGAGCGAGGTTCCGTCGAGTGTGCGCCCACCGTCGATTTGCGTGAATTCGCGTTGTTGGTGGATGTCGGTGGGTAGGCGTTTTGCGATGCCAAAGTCTGAGATCTTCGGCAACAGCCCTTGCTCGGTTTTGGTCAACAAGATGTTGGCGGGTTTGAGATCACGGTGGACGATGCCTTGTTGGTGAAGGGCTTCGACGCCACGCACGATCTGAGGGAAAAGTTGAGCGATCATCCCCATGCTGAGGCCGCCGTGTTGTTGATTCATCAAGGCCATCAAGGAGTCTTCGGTGCAGTACTCCATCACGCAGTAAGGGATATCTTCGTTGGAGCGGTCTTCGATCAAGCGCACGATGTTGGGGTGATCGATTTGTTGAAGGATGCGAAGTTCTTTTTTGAAGCGAGCCAACGTATCGCGGCTGTAAGGAGCGCGTAGTACCTTAATTGCCACCCACTCACGCGACTTGTTGTGTTTGGCGCGATACACATCCGCAAAAGTTCCCACCCCGATCCGATCTTCGAGCGCGTAGGTCTCGGCGGCTTCTGCTCCCAAGATGTCGTACGTGTTTTGCGATCCATAGGGGCTGATCGTTGTCTGCATCGAAAGATTCCCATCCACAACAGGAGTTTACATCCGGTCTTTGCACCGCTGGCGTGCGCTGCTTGGGCCTGTGTCTTAACAGAAGCGCCTCTCTGATGTCTAGATTCTGCGCTTGCAAGGGTGCAACATGGAAGGGGCGAGTGGATACGATATCCCGAGGGAAGAGGTGGGCGGATGTGGTGTGTCGAATTCCTCTCGGATATCGTCTTATTCTTCGGTCGAGAAGCGGATGTTGCGTTCGAGTCCCATCGAAAAGCCGAAGACAAAGCCGCTGTTGGCAAAGACAAACAGGCGCTGCCCAAAGACAACGGGTGATGCGGAGATACCACGCGAAAGGCGGAGTGCTTGGACAAGATGACCTGCATCTCGTCGCAACACATAAAGCCCGTTGCGATTGCCGCTTAAAAACAGATAGGTGGGGGTGGCGATGATCGAGCTGAAGGCTCCGGCTTTTTTGTACCGTTGTTCCCAGATCTTGTTGCCGCTGAGCGCGTAGAGGCAGACGACGCGGCCTTCGGAGTTGCTGAGATAGAGCTTGTCTTCGTGGAAGGTGGGGGGGCCTGCGCCTTGGATGGCGTAGGTCCACAGCTTTTGGCCATCTTGGAGGCGAAGGGCGTGGAGTCCTGTGTTGTACGATACGGCGTACAGATAGGCTCCCCGGATCACGACAGGTGCATCGATATCCATAAAACGCTCTTGTTGGCGCAAGGACTTTTGCCAAACCACGCTGCCATCGCCGGCTTGGAAGGCTCCCAAGGTTCCGTCTGAAAAGCCTGTGTAGACCTTGTCTTTGTGAACGGTGGGGGGACTTTGACCGCGTACAGAGAGTGTGGTTTCGGTGCTGCTTTCGTGTTTGTGACGCCAGAGCAGTTTGCCGTTTTCCCCGTGGAGGGCGTAGAGTTGGTCATTTCCGGTGGTGGCAAACAGGGTGGGAGAGATTTCTTTGTCGCCCTCGACGTAGGCCATCTCGGAAAGGATCTCGCCTTCGGCTTGGTATTTCCACTTGGTTTTCCCGGTCTTTCGGTGGATAGCGTAGATCATGCCGCTGGTGGTTCCGACAAACAACACCTCTTTGTGCGTGTAAGGCGGGGCAGCGAGACGGCCTTGGATCGTGCGTGTCCAGCAGTGCTTTCCTGTGCGGGTGGCCATGCAGCTTAGGCGTTGGCTCGAACCTCCAACATAAAGCTGTTGTCCGTCTTGGGAGATCGCGGGGGCTGCGTGTTCTTCGGTTTGGATCTCCCATCGATTCCACACAAAGCGGCTGTCGGGATCGGGAGAACCCGTCCACAACAAAGACAGGATCTCGGTTTGTGCGCCTGTGTGGCTGTGGGGGCCAAACAGCGCAGGATACGCAAGGCGGCGCTTGGCTTTGCTTGCACCGCGCACAAAAGCGGAGAACGTCACTTGTTGTTGGCTGCTACTGCAAGCCCACCACGGAAGACAAGCGAAAAAGACCAAGCATCCGAAAACAAAACGCCTTGGTGGTTTGTGCATAACCAAATCTCTCCGTGTGTGAAGACACAAGTGACGGGCCGATGGCAGGAACGTTAGAGGACTATTTGCGCGGTGCAACGGGCTGTTTGGGGGCGGGTTGCGCAGGAGCGGGCTGCTTGGGGGCGGGTTGCGCAGGAGCTTGGAGGGCCAAGACCGCTGCGCGTTTTTTGGCTTCTTTTTGGTATTCGCTATTGAGCTTGTCTTGGCCGACAAGACCGTAGAAGTGCAGCGCTTTGGTCAGATCTTTTTTGGCTTCGTAATGGCTTGCGAGGCGCATGAGTGCAAAAGAGCGGTAGATCGGCGCGCCTTCTTCACCGAATCGTTTGAGTTGTTCGAGGCTTTCGGCTTCTTTTTTGGTTTGCGCGAGAACATACGAGAGTGCGTCGATGCCGAGGAATCGGACAGGATCGTTTGGTGGGAAGGAACGCAAAAATTGTTCGTAGGCTTGTTGTGCTTTGGCGAATGCTTTTTGTTTGGCGTAGATGTGTCCAAGATAAAGATGCGCAAACGCACCCGCACTAGAGCTTGCGTAGTTTTGGGAGACTTTCTCGAACTCGGTGGTGGCGGCTTTATCGCGTTCGGCTTCGGTCTTGAAGGTTTTCTCGGTGCTATCGCTGCTGGCTTCGTTGCTGATCTTGGCCTCGTAGGTCTTGAGGGCTTCTCCGAGTGCTTGGGTCGCGGCTTTGTTGTTGCGTTCTTGCATATAGAAGAACAAGAACACACCAAGCGATATCAAGATGATGGCGATGAAACCTGCGAGGATTTGATGACGGTGGTTGTGGACCCAATCGAGGCTTTGGGTGCCGACCTCGACAAATTGATCGGGTTGTTTGAGTTCTTTACGGCTCGGTTTGCTGCCACTTTTGGGCTTGTTTGCTGTCTTGACCACGAGGGCCTCCCTTGTCTTTTTCCAATGCCTGCTTGCAGATACAAAAACGCCAACGCGAAATCAGCATCGCACATGAACGAGGAGGCGATGTCTTTGTGTTGGCTCAAAGGCTTGTCTTTATATGCAAGCCAAGCCCCCGCGTCAATGCCGAAATCATCTTTTGCCCTTTTTCCCGTGTGTTTGCGTCGCATCAACTTGTGCAAAGGTGCGGCGTGGGGTGACGCCTCACAAAATAAATCCACGACGCAAGGGCGATGCTGATTTCTTGCTTGTTGGTGGGAGGCTTTTTAAGATCAGCGCAACCGAAGAACCGTGTCATCGGTGGCCTAAGCAAGGAGAGAGCCTTGGAAAAGCGTCGTTATTTGTTGACAGGTGGTGGAACAGGCGGCCACGTCTATCCAGCGATCGCTGTGGCGGATGAGTTGCGTCGTCGTGAACCCGAAGCAGCGTTTTTGTATGTGGGTGTCAAAGGCAAATCGGAAGAAAAGATCGTACCCAAGAGGGGTTATGAGATCCGCTTTGTTTCGAGCGAAGGATGGCCGGGAGCGCGCCCAAGCGTAGCGTTGTTGCGCTTTGCGTGGCGTCTGAGTGTTGGGATCTTGCAATCGATCCTGATCTTACGGCGTTATCAGCCTCATGCGATCATCGCGACGGGTGGGTATGTTTCGGCTCCGATCCTGTTGGCGTGGGTGTTGTTGCGGCGGTTGAAACTGACGCAGGCAAGGGCGTTTGTACACGAATCAAACTTGATGCCGGGACGACTCAATCTTCTGATCGGCAAGTTGGCGGATCGGACGGGGGTGAGCTTTGAAGAGAGCCGCCGTTATCTGCCACAAGCAGAGTTTGTGGGATATCCCGTCCGCAAGGAGATGGTGGGCATCACACAAGCAGAAGCGCGAGGGCGTTTGAATATCCCGCTGGATGCGCGTGTTGTGTTGGCTTTTGGGGGGAGCCAAGGAGCGCGGACGATCAACCGTGCGCTGATCGACGCATTACCGCGCTTGTTGCAAGATCCGAAGATGTGGGTCATTCATGGTGTGGGGCGTTTGGATAGCCCGTCGTATCGGGCAGAACATGACACACAGTCTCGTTTTTCCGCGCTGTCACTTTCCGAAGAACAACGCAAGCGTTATTCGATGCACACCTACCTCGATCCGATCGAAGAGTATTATGCTGCGGCGGATCTGGTCGTCGGACGCGGCGGAGCGGGGACGTTGACGGAGATGGCGGTGTGTGGGCTTGCGGCGTTGATCATCCCCAAGGCCAACTTGCCGGGGGATCACCAAGTTCGCAACGCACGAGCGCTCCAAGACAACGGTGCGGCGGATGTGGTGTATGAGCACGCCCAACGCACCGAAGAAGGCTTGATCGATGTGGTCAACGGCGAAGATCTGGCGGCTGCGATCGAGCATTTGTTGCAAGAACCCGAACGGCTGGCCAAGATGCGCGAAGCGATCCGTTCGTTTGGAGACGTGAGTGCGTTGGGTCGAATCGCCGATCGCGTACAAGAATTGGCCGCAGGTCGGTTGTTGTCTCTTCCTGATCGCCCGATCCCGCGTAGTGATGGGCCTGTGTTTGCGGAGATGAGCGGTGCGGGTTTGGTGGCGCATCTTAGCCGCTACGGGCTGAAAGATATCCCACCGCGAGAGATCGAATATCTGACGTATCGAGCCGATGGTTACTTGTCTTCGGAAGCATGGCAGACTCGAAACAACGGTGTCAAACTGGTCGGCTTGCTCCAGCTTTCCGAGCATCTCGATTTGATCTTGTATATCCTTCAAGACAAGACACCCGCGCCGAGATGGCAGCGCCTATTGGGGGGAGATCTTCGGCAGGTCGGCTTTATTCGACGCAACGCCTTCCAAGTCTTGCGTCAATTGAACGTGTGGAATCCGCAAGTGCGGGAAGTGTTGTTGGCGGGGTTTCGCGATCCGTACTTTGAAGTGCGATCGAGCGCAGCCCAATCCGCCATCTTTTTCTCCGAACAGATCGGAGAAGATCCCGAGATCTTGGCAGCTTTGAAGGGACTGATGGTAGATCGTGATTTTGAGGTGGCCCGAGAAGGCATCTTGGCGATGGGTCATTTCGCCAAAGATCCTGCGATCTATCACGCTTTTCGCGCTCTCTACACACATCCCAACTGGCGTTTGCGCGAGGCTGTTGTGATCGCTTTGACGCGTCTTGTCGAGCGTGCGGTGATCGCGCCTGATGCCATCGCTGCGGATCTTGATCAGTTTTTGTTGACGAGTATTGGTTTTGCGCCGCGCTTCCATCTGCGCGAGAAAATGCTTCATCTCTCCCAAACGCTACAGAAGGCCAAGCATGCTCTACCACCTCAGTGAATACCTCGTCCAAGCATTTGAGGCGGCAGGCCCCCTGCGCCTCGTGCGCTACAACTCGTTTCGTACCATCGTTGCGATGATTACGTCTTTTTTGATCACGCTTCTGATCGGGCGCATGGTGATCAACTTCCTCTACCGCCGAAAGATCCGCGATGTGGTGCGGGATTACAGCGTGATGTCGGTGGAAAGCAAAAAAGGCACCCCCACCATGGGCGGGGTCTTG
The DNA here is from genome assembly GCA_963169055.1 of Myxococcota bacterium. GTDB lineage: Bacteria > Myxococcota_C > UBA6777 > UBA6777 > UBA6777 > JAKLKB01. The sequence continues at coordinate 3,551 of CAUJFU010000450.1, read as the reverse complement.
ATGATCCTCGCGATCTCCCTGTCTGTTGCGTTGTGGGGCAACTTTCGCAGTCCTTTTTTGTACTACCTGCTGTTTGCGATGATCTGGTTTGCAGCCGTCGGTGGGATCGATGATTACTTGAAGATCCGCAACCAAGACAGCGACGCAGGGCTTTCGCGCAAAGCCAAATACCTCGCACAGATCGGCTACGGTGTGATCTTTGGGATCTTGTTCTTGTACAACGGTACCACACCCATCCCTCATCCCGCCAAAAGCGCCTCTTGTCGCGTCAAGTCATGGGAAACCAAAGAATGCGATCGCCCCTGTAAAACCAACGCAGACTGCAAGCAAAACGCTTGCGGAGTCGACGGTGCGGTGTGTTTGGAGGGGCGTTGCTCTCCGCCTCCCGTATGTTCGGGGGACTCCGACGCAAAGTCTTGCCGCAGCGATGATGTTTGTGTGGCTGCCTGTGGCGGGGGGGCCTATTGTCCGAAGAATTGGGAGTATCCCGTCCCGGGAAACAAAGTGATCGCCTTCCGTCCTTCCCAGCTTTACGTTCCGTTTTACAAGTACCCTGTAATGGATCTTTCTTGGCTCTACATCTTTGTGATCATCTTTATGATCGTGTATGCAGCCAACGCCGTCAATTTTGCCGATGGTTTGGATGGTTTGGCGACTGGACCCACGATCTTTTCGTTTTTGGTGTTTGGAATCTATGCGTATTTTCTCGGAAACCTGTTGATCGCACGTTATCTTTGGTATCCCTTTTTGCCGGGGGCGGGTGAAGCTGCGGTGTTTTGCGGGGCGGTCGTGGGGGCGTTGGTGGGGTTCTTGTGGTTCAACACCTACCCTGCGGAGATCTTTATGGGAGACACAGGTTCGATCACCTTGGGCGGTATCTTGGGGACGGTGATGGTGTTGTTAAAACAAGAGTTCTTGTTTTTTCTGTTGGGTGGTGTTTTCTTGGCCGAGTTGGTTTCGGTGGCGATCCAAGATTGGTTGGGGATACAAGTGTTGGGCCGTCGGATCTTTTACCGTGCGCCGATCCATCACACTTTCCAACATCGCGGACTCTCGGAACCCAAGATCGTGGTTCGTTTTTGGATCGTTTCGGGGATGTTGGCGTTGTTGGCACTCGCAGCTCTAAAACTCCGCTAAATCGGCCAAAAGGAACGGCACTCCATGAAGCGTCTTGCTTTTCTCTTTGGTTTCGCCGCATAACGCGGGCAGCGCTCCGTTTGGTTCTGCTCTTTTTTACCGCAAAACGTGAGCGTTGCACGATCTGGTCTCTTGCTCGTCGACACTCTATTTCGCCGCACGATACGAAAGGAACGCGATGCGTTTGCAACCTCCGCAAGTTTATATGGGTGGTCTTGGCATGTTGGTGGGTGGTAGTGCCTTTGTGATGGTTGCGTTGCCACGCCTCGCACAGCTTTGGCAATCGTGGGCTCCCGCAACCTGTATGCCGCACGACTGCTTTTGTGAAGCCCTTCGTTTCGGACAGATCATGCAGCCCGCCAATACATGGTCGAGTTTTGGGTTTGTCTTTGTGGGGATGTGGATCTTTCACCGTCTGGATATCGAAGCCCAGCTACAACACCATCGCATCAAAAACACCTATCTTCGGGAGGATGTGGGGGATTTGGGACAATGGGCCCTGCCTCTCGGCAGCCCCCGTGTCGTGCAAAAAACCTTGCTCTCGTCCCCGTGGTTTGGGTTGATCTTGGGCCTCGTCGTGGGATGGGTGGGCTGGTTTAGTGCGGTGTATCACGCAACCATGCGTTTTGCCGGGCAATGGCTGGATATCGCGGCGATGTATCTGCTCGCGACGTTTGTCTTGCTTTATGCCCTTGCACGGGGGGGATGGCTGACGGGCAAAGGCTTTGCGATGGCGTTCTTTTCGCTCAACGCACTACTCGGCATCCTCCAAGCGCAATTCCCTCATGCTCGGCGTTCGATCTTTGGTCTCCTGATCGTCTCTGCCTTGCTCGCCGAGATCTGGCAACGCCGCCAAAGCGTCTCTCGCATCGATCATTCGTGGATGATCGCTGCTTTGCTTTGCTTGCTCACCGCCTTTGGGGTGTGGTACGTCGATCTCCATAAACTGCGTTGCTCTCCATACTCCATCGTTCAGGGCCACGCGATCTGGCACTTGCTTTGTGCCGCCGCCGCCGCCTGCCTCGCTCGTTATTATCTCTCCGAAGATCACCCCCCGCACTCCTAATCTCTGCTCTCGAATGCTCGACATACAGGTTTGATCCTTTGTTTGGAACTCTCGAATGCTCAACAGACAGGTTTGATCCTTTGTTTGGAGCTCTCGAATGCTCTTGAAAGGTTCTTTCGAGCGAGCTTGGAGGTTTGCCTGTTCGCAGTTCCTTGTGTTCGTGATGCTCGGATCGGAGCCGCTGTGTGTTTGAAAAACACCCGTTCGCCTTTTCAAGACGAGGCCGGAGTTAGAAATCGTAAACGATGCGGGTGCGGGTGGTTTCTTTGCGTTGAGAGCGGGTGCTGTGGTGGGTTTGTGTGAGGGTGTGGATGATGATCTTGGTTTGGATTTTTCGGGAGCCGGGGCGTGGGCCGGGGTAGACGGTGGTGATGCGTGTGGTAGTGAGGGTGAGGGTGGTGGGTACGCCGTTTCGGGTTGTGCGTGTGATCTGACGGGTGGTACGGCGTTGTTGGGTGCCGACTTTGAGCAGGAGCAAGGATTTGTCGTCATCAACAGAGAGTGCGCTGGGGGGGAGTTGTGTTCCGAAATAGCGGGCAGGTCGGTTTTTTTGGAGTTGCATAAAGATCTGTGTCCAGAAGTGGCGTCCTTGGCAGGGGATGTAGCCTGTGCCGAGGTGGGTCATGGAGGGGGTGAGGATATTTTGGCGATGGCCGGGGCTGTTCATCCACGAGTTGACGGCGTCGGTGGCGCTTGGGGAGCCAGAGAAGATATTTTCGGCGCTTCCGAAGGATTCGAGACCTTGTTGAGCGATTTGTAGGCTGATGCGGGCCATGCGAGGGGAAAAGTTGTCTTGACCGGCGGGGTCGTCATGGGAGAAAAAGCGGTGCTTGCACATTTTCTGGCTCCACTGTCGGGCATAACGAAGCAATATCGGGTGGCAGCGCAGGGGAGTGAGTTTGAAGCGTTTGCGGATAGCGTTGACTTGTGCGAGGACATCGGCCTCTCCAGCGCGCATGACGCAAGGGGCGGCAGCGGCAGAAGTGGCGAGGGTGGAGAGGCATGACAGGAAAAGGGCGAAAAAAAGAAGGCGGTGCATGGTGGATTCCTTTTCGGGTGATCGTTGTGGGGGTTCAATCGGACCGAAGCGACGCCGTTTGCAAAAAGCCGTGATCGCAGGCGTCCAAGCGAAACAGTGGTTTGTTTGAAAAAGGAGTGTTTGTTTCGCCAGCATGGGGGTCAAGGGGCGGTCGTCCCTTGTGGGGTGTGGGGCAACGCCCCACAAAAACGAGGAAACAAGCGATCTAGACGAAAAGGGGGGTTGTTTTATTTTTTGAGGAGGGAGGAAAAAGGGTTGTTGGAGAACTTGCCGCTTTGGAAGTTTTTGGGATCGTTGGAGCGGTTATCA